>NZ_BDDQ01000036.1 GCF_002003465.1 Caenibacillus caldisaponilyticus
CGCCGTGTTGATCGAAATGGACGAAAAATGGATATCGGGACGCAAATACCTGGATATGTCCGACTATTGGCAGTGGCGGAAAACGAAAGAGTTAGGCGTTCAAACGATGAATCAGGAAGTTTCGGCGATCAAGAAAGTGGGATAATTTCTTCGACGTGTCAAGGAGAACGTGAAATACCTCGGAAGCGAGGAGTTGCCGCGAAAGCGCCTTGACACACCTGTACTTTGACAACAATGATCATTAGTCCGGGAAGGCGACCGGCAGGGAGACTTGCCGGACTTACCTGCCATACGTCAGGTCATCAGGTCCATCTTTCTATCAAAGGGAAATTTACACAATAAAATGGACTTGACCCATGATGCGGAACAAAAACCTTTTCAACAATGTTTTGTTGATGATAATTGATAAACCACGGATTCATGAAAAAGTTCGTTGAACGCGAGATGAGAATATTTTTTTTCAATAAATCCGCTTGGATAAAGGCATCCTCCGTAATGACACGAATCGTCCGCACCTTCTCCTCGGTTTTGTAGCTGGCCGTGAGTTGGGCGATCGCGCCCCTTGTAAACCGCGCAATGACAATCGCATGTTTTACCGTATCGTCCATGATTTGACCCATACTATAAAACTTCAAAATCTCATCTTTTAATAGGTGATATAAAATATAGATATCATGGATCATCAAATCATTGACCACATCTTCATGTAAATGGCGTGGCTCAAAGGGGCTCATTCTATGGACATCCACGGCGATCACTTTTTCTTGTGCCAATACATTTTCAAGCTCCATAATCGCTGGATTATATAACTCAATATGGCCGACTTGAAGTTTAACGCCTTTTTCTGTAGACGATCGAATTAACCTTTTGGCTTCAGACACGGTCCGAGCGATCGGTTTTTCCATCAACATATGCACATGATGGTTAATGCATTGCATGCCGACTTGATAATGAAATTTTGTCGGAACGGCTATGCTGACGGCGTCGACTTGAGCCAGAAGGGAATTGAGTTGATCAAATTTCTGGACGTTGTATTTTTCCGCCATTTCTTGGGCCCGATCGAAGTTGTTATCGTATATGCCGATGAGTTGGCACTGTTCGGCTAAAGACGAGTAGACGCGAACATGATTTTCCCCCATGATGCCTGTCCCAATGACTCCTACCCTCAATATTTCCTCTCCCTTCTTTAAGAGCTACAACATCCTATGCAATGTCACAAAATCGGGAGAGGACAAATGTCCCGGAGGTTCAGTGCATCATCCATCACACATCGGCCAAACGTCAGCGCTTCAGGCCGAATGATCCTTTACCCCCGCAAATTTGGACTCGGCCTTTTTCCCGCCCCATTCTTATTGGCCTAACAAAGCGGTTTGGTATCGACTAATGGTGTCTCGATAAGGCAACAAATCGGTCATTGTTTGGCGAATACTCGATTCAAGGACTTGGGGTTCTTTTTTGAGCAACCGTTCGATGAAGCCGCGGTTATCCATTTCCATTTGGTGATCCTCTTTTTCAACTCTGGGATTTTTGATATGCGTCAATTGCACGTCAATGCCCGCTTCTCGACCCGCTTTTTGGACGGCTTCCCCTAAATCTTTCGGACTGACGAGCAGAGCCGCTTGATTGAAGACTTCGTATTCTTTGGCCTTGTTCATGTTTACGGCGTTAACTACGGAGGTCGCCGCATCCTCAAGCGTGATCATCGGTTTTTTCTGTTCTCCTTTGCCGTAAATGGTGATCGGATAATTGGACAGCGCCTGAGCGCAAAAACGGTTGGGAACCACGCCGAAATAAAAGTCAAAGTCAAATCGGGTGGCCAATTTTTCCGATCGCTTCGTTTCCTCTGTCTGAGAACCAAAAATAATGGACGTGCGGATATCCGTAATCGGGATTTTCCACATGTAATGCGCCAAAAACAGATTATTGATATCGTTCGCCCGGCTCATGTGATACCACGAGGTGGCCATGGCCGGATACGGGATTTTTTCCTTGCCCTTTTTCCCCTCGACCGTTAAAAACCCTTCGGGAATTTTAAATTCGGGCGCGCCATAAACCCCGGTTGTAGTCGTCACGATGAGGTGGCGATCCTCAAGGCCGAGTTCATGCATCCCCCATAAGATGTTCCTCATCATGCCATTGTTATTTTCCTGCGTAAAAGCAGCCGTTCGACCGTTGATATGAGAATACGGCGCCGAAGGCTGGGAAGCGAGATGGACGATGGTTGTAGGCTTAAACTGTTTCAATAATTGGTAAACAAAGTCGATATCCGTCAAATCGCCCTTTATAAAATGCAGATTGGTGAATCCTTGTTCATTGGCGGCTTGCATCCGCCCGTCGATCTCTTCGATCGGAATGGCGCTGACGCTGCCGATTTGCTCGACCCACCGTCTCCGCGCGAGATTATCGACTCCGATAATTTGTTCATCCGGAAACGTTTTGCTCAATTTTAAAAAGGTCGGCCAGCCCAAATACCCATCGGCACCGGTTAACAAGATCATTGGCAACCCACCTTGATCGATATAAATTAAACCCATTCATAGTGGCAATATATGTTCCATAAAAACGGTTGTGACAATATGGGGCCCCGCGAAAAAAGAAACGCAATTGCGCCATTCACCCATGCATGAACGGAAAAAATGAATAATGTAACTGAGGAGGAGGAATTGGTCATGATTCTTGTAACGGGCGCTGCGGGCTATATCGGCTCTTACTTTATCAAACATTTAACGGAAAACGGCCACACCGAAAAAATCAAAGCGGTCGACAACTTTGAATGCGGGCACCATGAGCGGGTCAATGATATAAAAATTGACAAACTGGACTTGACGGATATCGCTCAAGTCCAATCCATCATGAAGGACGTCAGCATCGTCGTGCATTGCGCGGGCATCAGCTCCATTCCGGAATGCGAAAAAGATAGCCAACGCGCCATACTCGCCAATCTTTTGGCGGTGCGCCACCTCCTTGAAGAAGGGGCTAAAAACGGTCTGAAAAAAATCATTTTTCCCTCGTCCTTTTCCGTTTATGCCCCCGGACAAGCGCGCATTTCGGAGCGGTCGGCGCTCGGGCCTTACCACTTTTACGGCCATTTGAAGCTCTGGGCAGAGATGCTCATCCAATCCTATAAAAATAGCCACCGCATTGACTACGTGATTTTCCGCCAAACCAATGTGTGCGGAAAAGGCTTAAGCCACAAAAACAATGTCGTCCATGCGATGTGCCAGGCGGTCAAAAACGATCACCCTATCACGATTTATGGCGACGGCCGCCAGACCCGCAATTTTATCCATATTAAAGATGTCGTCCATTATTATCGTTTGGCCATGAAAGATCAGCATCAAGGGATCTATAATTTAGGCGGCCATGAAACCAAATCCATCAACAATATCGCCCGCTTGATTGCCGATCGCGGCGAACAAACCATGAAGAAAAAGGTGCGCATCATCCATTTGCCGTCGGATCGTGAAGGAAGAGAATTGACCACGCCGGACTTTGTTTGCGATATTTCCAAGCTCATCAACGATTTCCATTATTCTCCGCGTCATTCTATACAAGATATCATTCAGGAAGACTTGGAAGCGTAGTTTTCGGCGCGTTTTTTTTTTTTAAAGACCAACCTTGCATTCATGCGTCCGAAAAAGGCTTCTGCCCTCGGCGGATCAATGATGAGCGAGACGGCAAAAGAAAGAAAGGCGGGACGCTCGGCGCCAATGAAAAGCCGGGCCGCCGCTCTTATTCGCGCTTAGCCTATCCGGTACTATGATCCGTAAATCTCTTTCGCAATAAGATCGGACAGTTCCATGACGCGGCGGCCGTCTTCCGCCGACACTTCAGGGCGGTCGTTGTTCAAAATCGCCTGGATGAAGTGCCTCATTTCATCTTTGAGCGTTTCCCTTTTTTCTACTTCCAGCAGTTTGCGCTTGCAGTGATAGGAGCGCCTATCGGTTCTTTCCAAGATTTCAATTTGATCTTTTAATAAATCCGCAATCACCGTCCGGTCTTTTTCGATCACTTGAATGCGCCGCTCGTGATGTGCGCCGGCTCGATTGCCGGACACATGGACGAACACCCCATTTCCGAGAAGAATGTGAGCGGAGACGTGGTCCGCGAACGGTTGGATTTTCAAATGGCGCTTCGTCACACCGGCCGCTTTCACCTGGGCGATATCGGTTTGCAACCGCCGGGCGATTTTAAACGACAAATCCAAGTCGTGAACCATGACGGCCAAAATGACGTCGACGTCCACCTTTTTTCGCAGTGGGATATGCCTTTTCAATTCAATGGAAACGACATCATCCCAACGGACGAGTTCTAAAAGCTGCTGAAAAACCGGATGAAAACGCTCGACATGGCCGATCTGGATTTTGACGGGATGCGCCTGTAACAGCGCTTCAATGCGCCGCGCTTCGTCGACCGTGTGCATAAAAGGCTTCTCGACAAAGACGTGTTTGTCCCGGAGAATGGCCTTTTTTGTGACGGCATAATGACCGCTCGTCGGCACGGCGACAACCACCATGTCGGCCGCCGCCAACAATTCCTCATCGTTCTCATAAAAAGGCACGCGATACATTTGGCTCACTCGTATGCCGCGTTCCGTCGCGATGTCATATACCCCGACGACTTCGGCTTCATGGATTTCCAGCAGATGGCGCAAATGATTGGTCCCCATAAATCCGGCGCCTACGATGCCGACTTTTATAGGCGGGGCGATTTGACCGTTTTTCAATGGTATTTCCTCCTCTATGCCGGATGCACCCGGGTTTGGACGGCGTGATCCCCGAAGATCCAGCGCAATCCTGCCGTTTCTTCATATATATGTGTGTATGGAGAAAACGCAATGAAGGAGTTTACGACCTCATGAACATTCCCTTAATGGATATTCAACGGCAAAACCGGCAATTAAAAAAACGACTTCATGAAGCTGTGCAGAGGGTTTTGGAGAGCGGGACTTTCATCAGCGGCGAAGAAAACCGGTTATTGGAAGCGAAAATGAAGCGATATACAGGGGCCAAACATGCCATTGGCGTGAACAGCGGCACCGATGCCCTCATCCTGTCCTTGCGGGCCTGTGGAATCGGCCGGGGAGACGAAGTCATCACCACCCCCTATACCTTCTATGCCACCGTTGAAGCCATCTTGCAGGTCGGCGCCCTCCCCGTCTTCGTGGATATCCATGACCGAACTTATAACATCGATGTGGAACAGCTTCAGCTGGCGCTCTCGGAAAAAACCAAAGCGGTCATCCCCGTCCATCTCTTTGGTCTACCGGCGAATTTGCAAGAAATACGGGCATTCGCGGATCGCCACAACCTTGTCGTCATCCAAGATGCCTGCCAAGCCGCCGGTGCAGCTTACCACGGGCAGCCGATTGAAGCATGGGGCGATTTGATCTGCCTCTCTTTTTACCCGACAAAAAATTTGGGCGCGTGCGGGGACGGCGGAATGATTCTGACCAACAACGATGAATACGCGAACCGTCTGCGGCGTTTGCAAACCCATGGAACCTATAAAAAATATCATCATGCCGAAGTGGGCTATAACAGCCGGCTCGACGAACTCCAAGCGGCGATTCTGTCGGTGAAGATCGACTACTTGCCGCAATGGAATCAACAGAGGCAAAAGAATGCCAAACAATACAATCATGCCTTTAAGGACCTGCCGATCGGTCTGCCGGTGATGCCTGATGACCGGGACCATGTCTGCCATTTATATGTTTTAAAAACGGAAAAAGCTCCCGAACTGATGAACTATTTACAGGAACACGGGGTCGGTTCCGGCATATATTATCCGCTTCCGCTTCATCGGCAAATCGCCTTAAAGAACAAATACAAATCGCTCGACTTGGCACGGGCCGAATCCGCCGCCGGGAAAACCGTCGCGATCCCCGTTTATCCCGAGCTGACGGAGGATGAAAAAGCCTTTGTCATTGAAAAGGTGAAAACATTTTTTACGCAGGAGGGCAGGCGATGAAAAACAAGAGGGATAGTTCCGTTATTCTGGGACAAGACGTGGCGATCGGGGAACATGTCCATTTCGGCCCAAACGTTGTGATCGGCGACCGCGTCAAGATCGGCCATCATGTCGTGATTAAAGAAGGCGTGACGATTGAACATGACGTGGATATCGGCGACTTTGCCATCATCGGCAATCCGCCGCTGCGCGGCCCCTCCCCCTTGCCGCCGACACGCATCGAAGCCGGGACAAGGATCGGCCCCCGCGCCATCATTTATAAAGGTGCCTTGATCAAACGAAATTGCTATGTTGCGGATCTCGCCACCATTCGAGAGCGCGTGATCATCGGCGACCATACCATCATTGGCAGAGGCGTCGCGATCGAAAACGATACCGAGATCGGATCACGGGTGAAAATTGAAACCAATGCCTATATCACCGCCTACTCCAACCTTGGCGACGATGTATTTATCGCACCGGCCGTCGTGACATCCAATGACCCGACCGCCGCCCGATCCAGCCACCCGATACGCCTTAAAGGAATTACGGTCAAAACGGGCGGACGCATCGGCGCCGGGGCCGTCATTCTGCCCGGCATCACCATACACAAGGAGGCATTGGTCGGCGCCGGCAGCGTCGTGACCAAAGACGTGCCGGAAAAAGTCATTGTTATCGGGAATCCCGCCCGCATATTAAAGGCCGTGCCGGAAGAACAATGGCTGAGTTGTTTGAGATCCGCCGCTCAAAACGAAAACCATCTTCAGTAACAATCGCCGTCCTTCAACGCATCCGTTTGTGCGCGGGGCATAGCCCAATTGCCAAGCGTTCGGCCGTGAAAAACCGAATTGAGGCTTGTTCCGCCCATCCGGCGCTCTCCATCATAAAAGACAGCTTGAGATGCCGTTGCATACATTCAAAATCATGCCGAAATTAATGGCCATTGGGGGCAAAGAAAAAACGGTGAGTCCGTTTTAGAGGATCGGGGAAGATAGGGAAACTTTTTCGAGGTGGGGTAGGAATGATGAAGTGGTATTTTTTTGAAACCTTTACGTATTTTGCGCAAACGATCACCGAAGCGTTTAAGGATCTCAATATTCCCGTCGTGACGCCAAATTTTGCACCCGAAACAAATGCGCCCGCCGCCTTAAAGAAACAATTGGACGCCTGCCGCCCGGATATCATTTTGACCACGGGATGGACGGCCTGCCACCAAAAAAGCTATCTTCAAACCATTAAGGACTATTGCGATCGGCATCGGGCGTTTCACGTGTATTGGTCGTTGGAAGACCCGCTCCATACCGAATTGTGGAGTAAATATATCTTGGAAAATGCGGCGCCGGACTACGTCGTCACGCATGAATTCGGGTTCGACCAACAATATCAAAAGTGGGGCATCCCTTCAAGTTACCTTCCATTGGCTTGTCTCCCGGCGATTCATTACAAACGCATGGCCGTGCCCACATACGTTTCAGACATCGCGGTCGTGGGCAATTATCATCCATCCGCTCCTTCGTTCGTCGCTTTTAGACACCACAGCCTCAATACTTTGCTGAAACCCTTATTGGAGCAAAGGGAATATAGCATTTCGTTTTATGGAAAAAATTGGAATATCTATACTAAAGGAATTAAAAAACCGCTTTCCAAAATTTCCTTCCGCGGGAGCATTCCTTATCAAGAAGTGCCTAAGGTCTATAGTTCCGCCAAAATCGTCTTAGGCATACAGAACACCCCGCAGCTGTTGACGCGAAGAACCTTTGAATCGATGGGATGCGGGGCTTGTTTGTTAACCTTGAACACGCCTGCCGTCAACCGCCATTTTGAAAACGGCAAGCATCTCATAGCCGTGAACAATGAAAGCGAGACCGTTGAGAAGACCGACCTTCTGCTGGAAAACGAGCCGATGCGGCAAACCATCGCGGCCAACGCCCAACAATGCGTCCACGAACACCACACGTACCAGCAACGTTTAACGGCATTATCGGAACGAATCGCTTCTTATGTGGACGCCAAGAAAAAAAATAAAAAAATCTTTCCATTACCTAACGAACTCCACAAAGAAATAAAAACCTCGTTCACCGCATCGATTGATCATCGGAACCAATGCCGGACCGACCAACTTTTTGTCCACAAAGAGAACGGGAAAAACTTACAAACAGCGTACCTCGCTTTTCCATTAAAAAAGGACGCGGATTATGAGCTGACCAAGGCCACCTTAAAAGTTTTTCTCAGTCAAAAAACGGAGCAGCCCTGCACCATCCAATGCTATCAAGTGCTGTCGCCATGGAACGCCGCCACACTAAAATCGAGAAAAAAGCCGGTCCTGAACAAGACGCCCATCGGCTCCATAACGATCGACCGGCCTTTTACCCCCGTTTATCCGTGGACGGAAAATTGGTACACCCTTGACATCACGCAGGCGGTCAAAGATTGGTTGCGGCGAAGCGAAGGAAATTTCGGTCTTTGTCTTACCATGGGGCCGGACAGCGATGGAAAAGCGTGCTTTGTCGGCCAAGATTACAAAGGAGGATTCCGGCGGATTATGTATAGCGATCGCTTTTTCCCCAAATTGGAATGCGTGTATAAGAAAACAACTGATAAAATAGTAAAAAAAGCATGGCGGGCATTTCTGCCCATGACCTGAAACGGCCATGGTTTGTTGCGGAAGGCATAAGACGGCCGGCCAAGCGCCGTTTTTAGTAATACGGCGCCATCATCAAATAAACGATCACGCCGGTCAAACTCACATAAAGCCAGATCGGCATCGCCCAACGGACGATTTTTTTGTGCTTATTGACTTGCATCGTCCACCCGTAGACCAAGGCAAAAAGCGCGAGCGGCACGATAATGGCGGCCAGGATGCTGTGAGTAATCAAAATGGTAAAGTAAATGGGCCGAATGATGCCATGTCCGCCGTACTTCGCCGTTTCCGGAGAAATATAGTGGAACGTCAGATAAGAAATGAGAAAGAGCAGCGTCGTCGTAAACGCGGCCAGAATAAATCCCCTATGGATTTTGATGTTTTTTTTGCGGATCGCAAAGAAGGCTGCCAACAAAAAGATAAACGTAAAGCTATTAAAAATGGCGTTGAGCCGCGGGAAGATCGTGATATCGAAGTTCACTTTTCCTTGATAGCCGATCGGCGAAAAGAACAACAACAAAATCACGGCCACTGCGACGATTGAAAAAGTCCAGATCGCCACGGCATAGCTTTTATTGTTCAACGATTGCTCATTTTTATGGCTTTTATCTTTGCTCATCATTCCATCTCCCCAGTCACCATTGTTCATAGTTAGTATAACGCGAAGCCTTCTACTTTAAAATGGCAAATTGCTGAACTCCGGGACAGGGCAGCTTATTTATTGCGATTTTGCAAATGGATGAACAAAAGGAAACCTCACCCTTAAATAGGTGAGGTTGGAGCGCAAAACTTTAAAAACCGAAGGCATTGACGTCAGGCGGCTGCTCCGAAAATCGCAACGGGGAAAGCCGTCGTTTTTAAGAGAAGCGGCGGATTCCATCGCTCCCGCCCAAGTGCACTGGCGAAAGCGGATGTTATTTATCTCTGTCACAGGCCCCGACCGCGCCTCGGACATATTTGATGGCATCGATGACATGGCCAAAAATGGCTGGACCGCAATCGCCGCAACCGGGAACCTATGACGTTCGTAACGCCCACGTCAGCCCGAGCCTCGCCGGATTTCTTAACCGTTAAGTTTGGGAATCCTCTTGTATGGCCAGCCGCACGTAGCCGTCGGCATCGTCAAGCTGTTTGAGCGCCTGCTGATAGTCGACTCGATTTTTGATCATGACGAGAGCCGCTTTGACATTGTTATCCGAGTTTTTTAGCGCTTCCCTTGCCGTATCGTCGTCCGCCCCCGTCGCCATTTTGATGATGTTGATGGCGCGCTCTCGCAATTTCCGGTTGCTGATGTGCAAATCCACCATCAAGTTCCGGTAGACCTTTCCCAATTTAATCATCGAGGTGGTCGTGATCATGTTCAATATCAGCTTTTGCACGGTGCCCGCCTTCATGCGCGTCGACCCGCTGATGACTTCCGGCCCCGGCACCGCTTCGATTTTATAATCGGCAATTTCCCCGATCACCGACTGCTCGTTGCATGCCAGCGCCACCGTCTTCGCTCCGCAGCGTTTCGCCCATTCCAAAGCGCCGACGACATATGGCGTTTTGCCGCTCGCTGCGATGCCGATGACGACATCCTTGCCCGACAGCGCCCGATCCTGAAGGTCCTTTTTGCCTTGCTCGCTGTCATCTTCCGCGCTTTCCACGGCTTGGTAGACGGCTTCTTCGCCACCGGCAATCACCGCCTGAAAAAGCTCTTTGCTCACACCGAAGGTCGGCGGACATTCGGCCGCTTCCAGAACCCCCATGCGCCCGCTCGTGCCCGCTCCGACGAAGAACACGCGCCCGCCGTCTTTAATGGCCGCCACGACGGCCTCGACGACTTCGGCAATCGCCGGTATGACTTGTTTGACGGCATGAATCACCTTCTCGTCCTCTTTGTTCATGAGCGTCAATATTTCCATCGGAGACATATGGTCAATATTCACGGTATCCGGATTAATGCTCTCTGTCGTCAAACGATGATCACCCAATACGTTCACCAGCCATTTTTATTTTTATTAATTTTATTCATAAGTTTGTCATGTTTTTTACTCATAAATAAGATACGGTTTGATCATTTCATTAAAATCTTGGATCTCTCTTTCACAATCCGACAAATATTCCTCAACTCTATGCTCCCTGATAATCCTTTGAAGTTTATCCGTTCCCGCTAATAAGTTAAACGGTGAACGTTTATTATCGGGATCACGGAATTCAAGGGCTTCACCATAAAGTTCAGAAATGGTTTCCAATAATACCAAACCCGTTCTATAACTGTTTACTTTCCTTATATCCATTACATGTAATTGGACACCAGCGCACCATTGATCTTTATATTTTTGATAGGTCGGAATGAAACTTGTTGGCCTGGCAATAATCCCCTCAAGTTGTTTTTCGTTTAAGCGTTTTGCTAGTTCATACCCATTAATAAAAGGAGCACCAACAATTTCAAAAGGACGCGTCGTCCCGCGACCTTCTGAAAGATTGGTTCCTTCAATTAGACAGGTTCCCGGGTACAAAAGACTCATGATTTGACCTGTTGAGTTCGGAGATGGAGGGACCCATTGCAACCCCGTATCAACGAAATACATGTCCCTTTTCCAACCCGACATCGATATAATACTCAAAGAGCATTCCAAACCAAATTCTCTTTGAAAAACAAGTGCCAATTCTCCTATTGTTAAACCATGGCGATTGGGCAAAGGATATTGTCCAACAAAGGAACGAAAATCTTCTTCCACAATATTACCTTCTCGCTTTAAACCTCCAATCGGATTTGGACGGTCCAGAATAACCACTTCAATATCCAGATCTTTACACGCTTCCATCATATTCGCGACGGTATAAATAAAGGTATAGTAACGGGCTCCGATATCTTGCAAATCGACAACCACAACATCTAACGAATCCAACATATCTTTTGTCGGCTTACGAGTTTCCCCGTATAGACTGAATACAGGCAGACCAGTGTATGGATCAACTCCAGAAGCGACTTTTTCGCCTTCTTTCGCATCACCGCGAATACCGTGCTCAGGACTAAACAAACAAATCAAATCTATTTCTGGATGTTCAAAAAAAAGATCAATAGTTGGTTGTAACCGAGCGTTTACACCCGTAATATTTGTCAATAAACCCACACGTTTATTTTTGTATTTCCCCACCCATTCTTCAAAAAAAAAGATCAACACCTAACCCAATCATTTGTTTATCTCACTCCAATTATTTTATGGCACCGGCAGTTAACCCTTGGATAAATTGTTTAGACATAATAAAGAAAACGATGATGACCGGAATGATGGAAATGGAC
The DNA here is from genome assembly GCF_002003465.1 of Caenibacillus caldisaponilyticus. GTDB lineage: Bacteria > Bacillota > Bacilli > Bacillales > Sporolactobacillaceae > Caenibacillus > Caenibacillus caldisaponilyticus. The sequence continues at coordinate 11,883 of NZ_BDDQ01000036.1, forward strand.
AAACCGGCAAACAACAAGCTCCAATCCGTAGTATATTCACCAAAAAATGAAGCAATGCCGACTGGAATGGTAAACTTTTCGGGCGAACTCATTAAAATGTATGGGAAAAAAAAGTCGTTCCAATAGGACATAAAATTGAATATAGCAACGGTCGAAAGCGCTGGTCTTACGAGAGGCAACATAATTTTGTAATAGATTTGGAAGGCATTGGCACCCTCCATTCTTGCCGCTTCAAGAAGCTCGTTCGGTATGTTCTTAAAAAATGTATAAAGTATAAATATAGAAAAGGATAATCCACTTGCCACATAAACCAAGATCAGCCCTGTAAATGTATCCAAAAGATGAAGGTCACGAATAATCAAATAGAGAGGAATAATTGCTAACCGTAATGGAAGCATTAAGCCCAATAGAAAAATAAAGTAAATCACAAAATTTCCTTTGAATTTAAAACGTGCAAGCACATATGCCGCCATAGATGACAACAACAAAACGAGTAATACTGAAGCAATACTTACAAAAACGCTGTTTTTAAAGTAGACGCTAAAATTGGCTTCATCCCAAGCCGCTGTAAAATTTTTTAACGAGAAATGACTAGGCAAGCCATAGGGTTTATTAAAGATTTCTTGATTACTTTTAAATGCATTCAGAATGACAATAATGGTAGGATAAATAACCGTTATGGCATAAGCAATGAGAAATAAGTGAATCAGTATCCATTTGACTCTAAAACCTTTGCCCGCATATACCATTAGGCAACCCCCTCTCAATACTCGACATTTTTCTTGGTCTGAAACCACACGGAAAGAATGGAGAAAGGAATAATGAGTATGACCATGATAGTCGCTAGCGCTGCTCCCAATCCCATGCCGGATGCGGTGCTTCCCATACCTCCGAACGCTGTACGATAGAAAAGCGTTCCAAGTACATCGGTTGAATAAAACGGCCCTGCTTCTGCACCTTCCAATAAAAAGATCAATTCAAACGTGCCAAAACTTCCTATGAATGTTAAAACTGCAATGGTTAACATTGGAGGTATTAGAAGCGGCATCACGATTTTTGAAAATATCGTTCTTGTATTAGCACCATCAACAATGGCCGCTTCAATTAAGCTTTGTGGAATACCGATGATTGCAGAGAGAAATACGAGAATGGGAAAACCCAAGCTATGCCACAGCCCAATTAAAATAATGACCAGCAAAGCTGTATGTTCATTTCCCAACCAAGGTAATGCAAATTTTCCTAATCCAATACTTTTGAGAAGGTTGTTTACAATCCCCCATTGAGGATTTAACAATAATCCCCAGAGGAAGGCGACGACAGCCAAAGAAAACGTATGCGGCATAAAGAAGATTGTTTTGTAGAAATTGGAGCCTTTAATTTTTTGTGACAATAGAAAAGCGACAAGCATGCCAAAGAAAACACTAAAAATGACATTTATGATAAAGACGATGACATTATGACCTAACGCCCTATAAAACATGGTTGAATAGGGGGGTTCAGTTAACCATTTAATATAGTTGTCCAATCCAACGAAATCCGTAATTGGGCCAACCCCGCTCCACTTAAATAAACTGATGTAAATGCTATTGAAGAAGGGATATAAAATAAAAATTGAATATAACAACAGCGCCGGAAACAACATCAATAAAAAACTGTATTTTTTAATCCATGCGGTTTTCTTGCTTTTTTGACTTCCAGCAATCGACATGTTTCAATCCACCTCCTAGCATGAATAACACCAAGATAGGTCACAGGGGGGTAAATGGCTTCCTAATTGACAAGGAAGCCATTTACCCAAACCTTTCTTATTTACTTTTGAAAAGGCTTGTACCATTTTGAAATATCTTTTTGTATCTTATCGGCTAATTGTTGCGGTGTTTGTTTACCAGCAAGAAGCGATTGCATTCCGGCTGCCAATTCGGTATCAATACCGGGATCACCTTGAGAGAACGGCGAACGGATGCGGAACAACTTATTGATGGCGCGGTTTTTATAATTATCCATCGCCACTTTTAACATTTCTGTACCCTTAGTTGGAGTGATACCGGGATAGGCAGGAATTTCACCGAATGTATCCGTATACATTTGTGCATATTCTTTAGTCGCTGTGAACTTCAAAACTTCCAAAGCCGCATCTTTTACTTTGCTCTTCGCATTTACCCCGTATCCGCCATCGACAAAAGCATAAACATGCGGTTGTTGGCTCTCATCCACTGGCGGCGCTAGGAAACTTCCAATCTTTAAGTTGGGATTTTGACTTTGCAAAGTATTTACCGCCCAAATACCATCGACAATCATAGCCACTTTTCCTTGGGTAAAGAGGGTTTCCATGTCTTGATAACTAGCAGCCGAATACCCATCTTGAAAATATTTTTTCAGATCGTTGATTCGTTTTAAGACATCAACAAATTTAGGATCGCTAAATTTGTTTTTACCGTCGATTAATCCTTGAACCCACTCATCGCCGAGTGATGACGCTCCAACCGAGTCAACAATCAGATTGAGCGCCCATCCTTCGCGCCCGGAAACAGCCATCGGCGTGACATTTTTTGATTTCAGCGTATCCATAATATTAATGAGATCATCCCAAGTTTTCGGTTCCTGAAGATTATACTTCGCAAAAATATCTTTATTATAGAAGAATTGAGACGTTTGAATCGCAAACGGAACGGCATAAGCTTTTCCGTTTGTTTTGACTTGTGACAATATGCCATCCGTGAAATCCTTCAAGCCTGGAACTTTATCATCCAAAGCGACGAGTTGACCAGCTTCAGCATACTTACTAATGCCGGCACCCCCACGGAGCGTAAGAATATCCGGCCCCTTACCACCTTTCATTGCCGTTTGCAAGGAAGCATCATATTGTGTTGGTGTAAAATCCCTGAATTTGATCGTAATTTTTTTGCCCTTCTCGTTTAACTTTTTTTGTACCTCTTTCCAAATAGATGCGTCCTGTTTCCTCCAACTCCAAATCGTCACGGTTTGGTTACCATCTTTGCCACCGGATGAATTAGATGAACATGCTGCCAAAGAGCCAAAGATGATCGCAAAGATTGCTAGACATGACACAATCTTTTTCAACATGATGACCCCTCCATAAATTTTTATAAAAGATATCAGTAACGAAATAAGATTTGTTAAAGAACGAATAACTCCCCCTTTCAAGTAAAATTCAAATTCATTTATATAACCATGGTTTTGAAATTTTATTTCAAATTAACCAAAAAGATATCATTGCATTGCCATAGCCACCAAATTATGAAACAGCCTGCGCACCCGGTTCATGTTGATCGCCCGGCTGATATGCACGCGGTTGGTGAGAAGGATGACGCCGATTTGCCGATCGGGGTCGATCCAGATCGACGTGCCGGTGAAGCCGGTGTGGCCGTAGCTATCTTTTGAGAGCAAATAGCCAAGTGGCGAATATTCATCGTCGACGAGTTGCCAACCGAGCCCCCGATTCAGATTCAAGTGCCGAGTGTAGTTCCGGCGGCTCGCCTGCATAACGGCCGGTGCCAAAAACGCGGCTCCTGTCTCCGTCTTGCCATCGTTGAGCCACATCTGGACATATTTTTTAAGATCGGCCAGAGTCGAGAACAGGCCAGCATGTCCGCTGACGCCGCCCATATGAAAGGCGTTCTCATCATGGACCTCGCCCCAACGGTACGTTTGTTCTTCCTCTATCCATTCGGTCGACGCGAACCGCTCTTTGGCCGCTTGCAAATTAAAGCCCGTCTCCGTCATCCCAAGCGGTTTAAAAACATACTCTTCCGAAAATTTATCGAGCGGCAATCCCGACAATTCTTCGATGAGGAAGCCCAACAAAATAAAGTTCAAATCGCTGTAAACCACTTGCTCGCTCGGAATGGACGGGCATTTGAGTATATAATCAAGAATTTGCTTTTTGGACAAACCCATTTTGTAAAACGGCTTATGCGCCGGTAAGCCGGACGTGTGCGTCAGCAAATGCTTGATCGTCAGCTCCCCGTTGACGGCCGTTGGGAAAAACCGCTTGACGGGGTCGTCCAGATCGATCACCCCTTCCTCCATCAGCAAAAGGATGCCCGGCAGCGTGGCGCACACTTTCGTTAATGACGCCAAGTCAAACAACGTATCGAGCCGCATCGGGAGTTTGAAATCCTTATGGGCATATCCGATCGCGTTCTCGGCCAGCGTCTCATTTTTGGTAACAATCGCGTAGACCGCCCCCGGAATTTGGCGTTCCTGTATCATGACGCTCAAAAACCGATCGATTTTGGCAACTCTATTCGAATCCAGCATGGAATCGCCTCATTTGATACGAAAGCTGTTTTGGAGCGCCTTGCGCGAGCGGTTCAAATAACGGAGCGATTCTTCGTAACTGCGGCTCGCGACGGCGATGTACAGGATATCGACAACATTCAGCTGAACGATGCGGGAAGACGTTGCCGCGGAGCGGATATCCGCTTCGCTCGAGAGGGTTTCGATGTGCACGTCGACGAGCCGGCCGAGCTCATTGGTCCCGTAGCGCGTGATGCCGATGGTTTTGGCGCCCCGCTCTTTGGCCGCTTTGATGCACTCGATGACTTGCGTCGTTTCACCGGAATAGGAAAAAGCGACGGCGACATCTTTTTCCGTCAATGTGACGGCCGAGGTCAACTGCAAATGGGCATCGCTGTAGGCGGTGCACGGTTTGTTGATCCTCATGAACTTATGCTGCGCGTCCTGCGCGATGAGCTGGGACGCGCCGGCACCGTAGAAATCGATGCGCCCGGCTTTCGCCAGCCAATCGACGGCTTGTTCGATTTTGTCGGCGTCCAAGATATTCAGCGTTTCATTGATGGAATAAACATTATTGTTGGAAACCGAGTGGATGATCGTGCGGATGTCGCTTTTCGGGCTGATTTCTTTATATTCGTCGCCGTTCGTGCCAAGGTTCTGGAGATCGCCCGCAACCCGCAATTTCAAATCTTGGTAACCTTTTAAACCGAGGTTTTTGCACAGGCGAATGATCGCAGACGGGCTGGATCCGCTCGCCTCCGCCAATTCGCTGACCGTCATTTCGATCATTTTTTCGGGATGGTCCAAAATGTATTGCGCCGCATTCCGTTCCGAAGGATTGATGCGATTCAATGATTCTTTAATTCGGGAGAGACCGCCCCGCAACATCAACATCACCCTGACTGTAAGCGTTTTCTCTTTGTCACTATTATGCCCATATTGATTTTTTGTGTCAAGATTTATTTTTAAAAATGAAATTTTATTTCAGCATATTGGGGGACAGTCCCCCATCCATTTAAAGCATTAAAGCAGAATTGGGAAATTCTAAGGATTTTTCACTTTAACGCTTCATTGCACTGCTCAGTTGGGGGACAGTCCCCCGATCACATAATTAAAGTAATTTTTTCTTCTCGGTTCAGGAACATGAGAAAGGATTTTTTCAGTGATGACATGGGGGTCTTTCGCGGAGGTAACGAAGGCGGGGAAACTGCTCCATTTGTAATCCAGCGGATGCTCTACGAGGCCCGCCCTGAGCGGGTTTAAATGAATGTAGCGGCTCGCTTCCAAAAAGTATTTGGGCGAATCGATCAAGCTCGCCTTGTAGCGATCTTGGAAAACATGGCCGTTTAAGTCATGGCGTTTATTAAAGTAAATCGCGTAAAGGGAATGCAACATCTTCATGATGTCGCCGGGAGGAGTGGTGAGGGTCTCCAAAAGGAGGTGAATGTGGTTATCCATCAAGCAATAGGAATGAAGCAGGAACGGATAGCGCTCGCGCGTTTCTTCCAATAGGCGCAAATACTTCTTTCGGTCGCCGTCGTCGAAAAAAATGGCGGACCGGCGATTCCCGCGGCTGGTGATGTGATACATCGCGCCGGGGAACCATACTCGTGTTTTCCTCGACAAACATATCACACCTTTCAAGCGGGGGACTGTCCCCCGCTTCTTTAAAGTATTAAAGTACACCAACTTCAATATCCGATAAAATCAACTTCACCCCATTAATGCTTTAGCGCGACGGGGGACTGTCCCCTAATCGGTGACGTCGCGCTTGGCGAAGGTGTAGAAGGAGACGAGCATAAACAGAATGAAGTAAACGAGCAATACGGCGATGGAAAACCCGAGGGTGGTATCTTTCAGAAAATGCGTCCCCTCTACGTACTGATATAAATCGGTATTCAAGAAAAACAGATACTTCGCAACATCCAAGTGCAGCGAAGACAAAATGCCGACAACCACCGGACCGGCGAAGAACAGGAAGACACTCAAGCCGATCGCCAGGGCGTTATTCTTGAAGAGGGTCGACAACATAAAGGCGAAGGCGCCCATGATGATGAGATCGACGAGCGCGGAGCCGAACAACTGCAAAAAGTGGTAAAGAATCGAGACGTCGTGAATATGATTGCCCTTCATATACACGTAGCGGTCGGCTCCCATATCGAAACCGAGGAAAATCCCGCTGATGATGAACGTCAAAGCGAGGTCGATGAGCAACAAAACGACACCCGTCACTACCACCGCCAAAAATTTGGCAAGCAAAATCTTCCACCTATGAATCGGACGAATGAGCAGCAGTTTGATCGTTCCCCAGGAATATTCTTGTGAGACGATGCTCCCGCCGATGATCACAATAAACACCGTCACGATGACGAAGGTGATATCATGCGACATATTCATAAAGCCGAAAACCGTATCGCCATATAACGGCGGAATGTTGTGGTCGAGTTGATATTGATAGAGAGCGGGATCTTCGTTGGGCATCATCAAAGAATCGTCGGGCGGGCTGTCGTTCGATTGTTTGGCCGTCATTTCCTTTTGCAATTCTTGCCGCCAATTGCTGTGGTCTTCGGCATCCTTTGCCACCACGGCCGCCAGCAGCACGATGATCCCAGCCAATATTATGAGCATGATCCAAAACATTTTGCGTTTATAAATTTTGATCATTTCATTGTGCAAGAGCTGCCAAGCTCTGATCATTCGGCCCGACCTCCCGTCGCTTCCAGGAAGCGTTCTTCCAGACTTTTCCGGACGGTTTGAATGCCGTATACTCCGATGCCGTTCTCAACGAGCCTGCGGTTGACCGCCGGAATGGCCTCCCGTTCCGCCTCGACGACAAGCTGTTCGCCATGCGTTTTCACCGCGATGTCCGGAAGGCTTGAACGGAGCAGCGCCGCCGCTTCTTCAAGCTTATCCACCTCAAAGGCGATTTCAAGGATTTCCGCCTCCGGCTCCCGGACGCTTTGAGAATCGATGATTTGCCCTTTTTGCAAGATCAGGACGCGGTCACAGATCAGCTCGACTTCGCTGAGCAAATGGCTCGAAATGAAAATGGCGAGGCCTTCTTCCTTGGCCAATTTGCGCAGGTAGTCGCGCAGTTCGCGAATCCCCGCCGGATCCAGGCCGTTCGTCGGTTCGTCCAAAATCAGCACCTTGGGATTGTGCAAAAGGGCTTGGGCGATGCCGAGACGCTGGCGCATGCCGAGCGAATACGTTTTAACCTTTCTCTTGATGGCATCGGTCAGGCCGACGAGCGCCGTCACTTGATGCAAACGGTCTTCCGACACATTGGGATGCATTCTTTTATAGTGCATGAGGTTGTCGTACCCGGACAAAAACTTGTACATTTCCGGGTTTTCGACAATGCCGCCGACGTATTGGAGCGCCTCTTCTTTTCGCGTTTTCACGCTGTAGCCGTTGATCAGGCAATCCCCTTCCGACATCGACATCAGCCCGAGCATCATGCGCATGGTGGTCGTCTTGCCGGCGCCGTTCGGCCCGAGAAAACCGAGCACCTCGCCGCTATGAATATCAAAGGTCAAATCTTTTACAATTTCCTTGCCTTTGATGCGTTTCGTCAACTGACGAACTTCAACAACCGCACTCACGGTTTCACTCCTTCTTCGGGGACTGTCCCCCATTGCTTTAATGCATTAAAATAATGTCCATTCCTTCGCTGTAAAATCGACAAAAGGAACGGGATAGAAAAGCGCGTGCGATGCGGCCCCATGTCTTGGTTCAGGTCAAATTTCCTTTCCGGACGCCTGGACGAACGCTTCGAAAAGCCGCTTGGAAGGCGCGTCGTTTTTTTCCACAAGACATTCGGGATGCCATTGCACGCCGACGACGAAGCGGTGGCGGGTGCTTTCAATCGCCTCAATCATGCCGTCGCTCGAGATGGCCGAGACGCGGAATCCATCCCCGACCCTTCGCACCGACTGGTGATGGAAGCTGTTCACTTTAAAACGCCGCGCCCCCGCTATTTCATGCAAAAGCGACGAAGGTTCGGCTTCAACGAAGTGTGAGGCATGCCAACGCGGCGCTTTTTGTTGATGTTGCAACAACGGCTGCTCCTTCACCTGCGAGTAAATATCTTGATAGATGTCTCCGCCCGTGGCCACGGCCAATGCTTGGATGCCTCGGCAAATGGCTAGAATCGGCTTGTTCGCCGCCAAAAACTTGGCAAGCACCGCCAGTTCAAAACGATCGCGTTCCGGCGCCACCTCACCCAAACCCGGGATCGGTTCTTCATTGAAAAGGGTGGGATCCAGATCGACGCCGCCTGAGACGAGTAATCCGTCGAGACGCGACGCCAGGCGCTCCACATCGCCGTCCTCGGCAAGATTCGGCAAAATCACCGGCACGCCGCCCGCCGCCGTCACCGCCGTCACATAAGCTTGAGCCAGATTCACGGATCCGTCTTTTGCTATCGATGAAGTAATGCCAATGATCGGTTTCATGTGCACCTCCAAGATGTTCAAGACGAAGTAGAGAAATCTATTCGCTCCATCAATCATGCATAAGATTCCGACTTCTCTTCGTCCCATCCCCCCCGTTTCTTCCGGATGCCAAGGATCGGAAGCCTTGCCAGTTATTCTTACTAATCCCACTTTACCAAATGAACTGCGAGTTGGCACCACTAAAAAATTTAACAAAAAATCGACAGCCTTCGATTTTGGGACCGTCCGACGGCATTTTTGATGCGAAAAGGACGCTTTGCCTCACCGAGATCAACCCGCACCACGCGCGTAAAATGCTGCCTTATAAAGACAGCCTCTGACCATGACGACGGTCGATCCATAAAACTCCCGGGCGAAGCCACCGCTTCCGTCCTTCCAAAAGAGCAGCCGAACCGCATCGCGAACGGCCGCTTCGATCACCACGATCCGCTCCCATAAAAAAACACCCGATCCGCCTTACGTGCAGCTAAAGCGCCGCCTTCGGCTGATCGGATGAGCCATTTATGTCAAAATGGAGAGGAACACGAAAAGGGAGGTCAAACCAAGGCATAAACGACGTTTCCGACAAACAGCCGGGGCCCTAAGGCACCGGACGCGGACGTTTCAGAACGGGCATGGCCCCGATGACCATCAGGCTCCGTCCCATGACAACGAACGGATGCAGAGATGCATCATTCACGCTTTTCAAACAAGCGCTCTTTGTTCATTATATAGAACTTCATCTTTACCGTCAATACGATTCCCGCATCTTTTGACGATCGTCAAGGACTTGCTGCACTTTTCAGCGTCTCCATCCCGCCGGAAGCTGGATCCCTGCCATTCGTTACCTTCGAAGAAGAACGAATGGGCCGGCCTCGGATTAACGGAACGTCATTTTTCCCGCCGTCCGCCCGTCACGGCCGAGCGGCGGACGGAAACCCGTGAAAAGGGCCGCGCACAACAAGGCGAGCAAAATCCCGAACAAATCAAAGGTGAACACATCGATGGCGTGGCCGGTCCGCCCCGGCACGAAGGTTTGATGCCATTCATCCAACGCCGCATAGGAAAGCGAAACGAGGAAACTGATGCCGTACACCCATTTGCGGGCCACGGCCAACGTCGACAACAACCGCAGCAGGCACGTGGTGATGATGGCGTATTCCAAAACGTGCCCGAACTTTCTTATCCAAAACTCCACAAAATCATAAGGCCGCCGCGTGGTGACGGTTTCTCCGTCATAGGTAAACGCCACATGCGGCAAACTGTCGGTCGTCAGTTTGATATGCTCCCGCAAAAACGGTTTGATGTCCTGCTGTTGATACGGCGTGGCCGATTGCTTGTAAGTGACCATGACAACGATGCCGATCACAACGATCCACGCCAAAAACCCGAATTTATCCTTGATCATGACCAACCCTCTTCTTAAATTCTTTCGCTTCAATTGGAATGACGCACATGATTGAAGAAATGCGCCGGTTGCGCCTCTGGATGAACCAACCGCGCCGGTTTCCCGATGGATGAAAAAACCGTACGTGCCGCGCCACACATCTATTTTAATGAAAAGCCTCGCCCGCTTTACATAGAAAAAAACCGCCATTCGGTCCCAACGTCATGTCATGGCTATTGACGATCGGCGACAGCGCATGCGCATGGTGACCATTGGCGCTGAAGACCCTGCGCCCCATTTGATGAAAAAACGGGCTGAGGCGGCCCTCATTTTCCCTCGCCGTTTTCGTACACGACAACGGGCGCTTTCACATTTTCAAAACGACCGGCGGATTCCGAGCTGTTCGGATCGGCTTCTTGCGTGGAAAGAGTCACCTGGCCCTTATTTTTGGCCCCGATATTGGCCGTTCCGGCAACCACCAAACCGCGCTTGAAATCCGTTTCAAAAGCTTGGGAATTGTTATTGGGGAAATCGACGTCCCCGGCGACATACACCGTTCGATCAAACACCGCCGTTGGATGATCGATGACGAGATCGCCGTCCACATAGACATAGCCTTGAAATTCAACCTCGCCGTCTAACTTCAAATCGCCGTTGACGAACACATTGCCTTTAAACGTCAAGCGGTCGCCGTCCCGGACGGCATACCCGTTTGCAAATTTGACGTCATCCGGATATTCCGCCGAACCGGCGGACATGCCGGACAAAATCGTTCGGTAACTTTGCTTCATAAAGCGCGCTTTGATCTCGTCGAAATCTACGGGGTGCGGAAACGCGTCCACTTTGACAGCCCGCCCGATCTCGCATTTGTTGCAATCGAAGCGGTCCGTGTAATAGAGCGTGCCGGTCACGTTGACCTCTTTATGATTGCCGTTTTTGTGGCCGAATGACATCGTCTGGATGTCGCCGTTGACTTGCAGGCCGCTGATGACATCGACGCCTCCCCCGGCGTGCAAAGCAACGGGAAGGTACGGCAGCGACAAACCGTTATGCGGGGGCGTTTCCGGGATCGATCCCTTGTACGCAAAGGTTTTAACCATTTTCACGGCGGCTTGCGGTTTGCCCCGGACCACCCCTTGGCTCGTGATCGTCCATTCTTCCGTGTCGTCGGCCAACTTTTTCCGCTCGATGGCGATCCGGTAGCTGTATCCGGGTTCGACCGTTACTTCCGGATGGGCTTGATACGCCGCCGCCAAGGCGTTCAGTTTGTCGAACGCTTCGGTTTCGGATGAAGCCCGGATGTCATCGATGCGCCCGCTCACCGCTTTTAACCCCATCTCCGCCAAATCCGTGGCTTGCACGCGGCTTTCCCGGATCCCGTTTTGTATCGCGCTGTTCGCGCCAATGGCGGCAATCGACAAGCCGAGCAGGATAAACAGCGTGCACACCGCCAAAACGGGAACAAGCGTAAAGCCTTTTTGCGCAGATTCCGGCTGAAAAATTCCGCTTGCGCCCCGGCTCCGCCCTCGCCATCTGAACGAAGGCCGACTCATTGCGCGGCGAATCGCCTGATGATCCGGCTTAGACCATTTATAATGAAACTTTTTCATCCCGATCGCCCCCGCATCACCAAGGATAATAGAGCGTATTCACGAGCCGCAGCGCTTTTTCAGACGGTCCGCGGTCGGACGGCCGCACGACCAAGGTGATTTCGAGCGTTTTCCGGGCGGCGTCAAATTGAAAGCGGCTGCCGTTATAGTCCATATCCGGTGCCGAAATGGCCTGGCCGTTCACAACGATTCGGCCTTCGGAGGAGACATCCAGGGGAAAGGGATGACCCTGTTGTTCATAAAACGTCCGCGTGATCGTCGTCATGACGACGTCGGCGTCTTGTTTCACGGCGGTTTCCGCCCGTTGTTTTGAATAAGCGTTCATGCCGTTGATCAAAACGCCATACACCGCTCCCAAAATCATCACGGCGATCGTCAATGCCGCGAGCGTTTCCACGAGCGTCAAGCCGTGTTCATTTTTCACGGTTAAACGGTTTCGGAGATCCATGCCGCCTTTCATCGCGTTTCCCCACTTTCCCTTGGCCGTGCGATCCATCACATTGAGCCTCGGCTTCCTTTTCCACGCATCCGTCCGTTCTCGGGACCGTCCGGTTCACGGGGATTCAGCCGCGAAAAAACTTGACCGATGCCGCGAGCCGTTGCGATCCTGGCGGCGGGATGAGCCGATTCGCCGAAACCGGCGAGATGCGGATTGACTGACTTTTTATTTCTTGTAAAGACTTTTGCTCTCACCGGCGCGCTTCGGCGTGATCGGACTCCCGCTCCAAGCGATTTTGAACAAACGCCGCCCAAACGCTTCATGAGCCCGATTGCGGGTGATAATAACCGAACGTTTCAACATAATGCGTGCCGTAATAGGCGCGGACGATGACCGGATAGTAACCCGGAAGCACTCCGGCATCCTGGACAAACAACCATATTTTATAGGTATGGCCGTTCATCTCCACCGGCGCCAAGGCCTTGCAGCCGATGAGATCAGCCGGGCTGTCCGGCGGCGGCGTGCACGTAGCCGACAATAAATCCTCCCCCGTCCCGCCGGGTAGGTTCACGTATTCTTCCAAATATTTATGAGCGAGATGAACGGCGGCCAACTTGTCCGCATTAGCGGCCGTCATCTTTCCGCCTTGCACAAAAAATGAAAAAAAGGTCATTAAGACGATCGCCAAAAGGGTGACGGACAACAACACTTCGATCAACGTAAAGCCTTTTTCCCCGCGCTTGAAATAGAACGCCTTCATCGCCACGCCCTTCTCCGTTTTTTACACTTTATTATAATCTGTCAAGCCCCATGCCCAAGTCATTCTTGATAACCTTCTTATTTTCTCATAAAATTTCATTAAGGACTAAAGTCCTGGTAATTTCATCCTCGAAAGAAGTATAATAGTCCCATAAAATCACCCTTATGTATGATTATACTACCTTTAAGGAGTATTCCAATAGATCGTTCCATCCCCCTACATGGAGTGCCATGAGCCGATTCCTTCCGGACGGCAAACAAAGTCAGATCGCCTTCCCGGCTCATCCATACCGTTAAAGGAGCGTTTTTTATGAGCGGACCGCTCAGAAAACGGCTCGGTGATCTGCTCATCGACGCCGGATTAATCACAAAAGAACAATTGGAAACCACTTTGAAATCGAAAAATCGTGACCAAAAGCTGGGCGACGCTCTCGTACAAAACGGTTACATCACCGAACAACAACTCATCACCGCCCTTGAACAACAGCTGGGCATACCGCACATTCATTTATACCGCCAAGCCATCGACAAAAATTTGTCCAAACTCATCCCGGTTGATATGGCGAAACAAAGAGACATCGTGCCTTTTAAAAGAGAGGGACAAACCCTTTATGTGGCGATGGCCGATCCCATGGATTTGTACACGGTGGAAGAACTTCGCCTGCTCACGGGTTATCAAATTGAGCCGGCCATCGCCGCCCGCGAAGACATTCAATGGGCGATCCGTCAAATTTACGGTTTAGACGATTCCGTCGAGGAGCTCCTGACGCAAATCCCGACGACGGACCGCGTCGCTGTGACGGATCGGAACGACAACACTTCGGCGATCGCTAAACTCGTCAACCAAATTTTGATGAACGCGATCGAACAGCGGGCGAGCGACGTCCACATCGATCCCCACGAATCTTCGATCGCCATCCGCTATCGCATCGACGGCGTGCTCAACACTGTGCGCACCTTGCCGAAAAACATGCAAAACATTTTAACCGCGCGCATGAAGATCATTTCCAATTTAAACATTACCGAATCCCGGCTGCCTCAAGACGGACGCGTCAAATTGGAGCTGCAGGGCAAGGCCGTCGATCTGCGCGTTTCGACGCTGCCGACGATTTTCGGGGAAAAAATCGTCGTGAGGATCCTGGATTTGCACAACACGCTGCAGTCTCCGCAGCAAATCGGCTTCAGCGACCAAAACTTGAAAACTTTTCTCGGCTTTATCGAAAAGCCGAACGGCATCGTCCTCATTACCGGGCCGACGGGATCCGGAAAAACGGCGACGCTGTACGCCGCCTTAAACCATCTGAATACCGAAAAGGTCAACATCATCACGATTGAAGACCCGGTCGAATATCAGCTGGAAGGCATCAACCAGATCCAGGTCAACCCGAACGTCGGCCTCACGTTCGCCAACGGCTTGCGCGCGATCTTGCGCCAAGATCCCAACATCATCATGGTCGGGGAAATCCGCGATTCGGAGACGGCGGAAATTGCGGTGCGCGCTTCGCTCACCGGCCATCTCGTGCTGAGCACGATCCATACAAACGATGCCGTCAGCACGATCACCCGCCTCATTGACATGGGGATCGAGCCGTTTCTCATCGCGAGCTCCTTGACCGGCGTCATCGCCCAGCGCCTCGTCCGCCGCGTCTGCCTCCATTGCGGGGCATTCGAACCGGCCACCGCCAGGGAAAAAGAAATCTTCGCCAGCCGCGGCCTCGAGATCGACCGGGTCTTTCGCGGCAAAGGCTGCCGCCGCTGCAACATGACCGGTTACCGGGGGCGGACCGCTATTCATGAAATTTTGACCGTGGACGACGAAGCGCGAAAACTCATCATGAACAACGCGCCGACGCAAGCGATCCGGAAATACTTCGAGGCGCAAAACATGGCGTTTCTCATCGACGACGGGCTCATGAAAGTGAAAGAGAGCGTGACGACGACGGAAGAAATCTTGCGCGTCGTCGCGGGAACGTCCATCTGAACCGCCGTTTCACCGTGCCGGTCGAAATGGCCCGTCCCCCGATAAAGACAGCAGGACAAGCGGCCATATCGGCCGAATCGAACGCCTGATGAAGATCCAGTGGGAAGATCAATTTTTTAGCCTTTGATCAAACGATTAGGAAGAAAAACGGAGAAGCGCGGCAATTAAAACCAAAAGCCCTCACAATAAGGCGAAATGGATTTAAGGAGGTGAGTGCCATGTGAGGCGGGGGACGGGTGATGGTTGAGGATCCGCCGCGCAATGTTGCAAACATCCGCGATGTCACCATGAAGCCGCCGTCAAACCGGCCGGCGGCGGTTGTTCCGGAAGGACGGTATTCGCATGAAACCCATCCACGACTTGTTGAAAGAGGCTTTTGACCGCGGCGCATCCGACTTGCATTTGACGGTCGGGAGCCGTCCCGTTATGCGCATCAACGGCGTGTTGACGAAAACGAGCGACGAACCTTTGAAACCCGAAGATACGGAAGCGATGGCGCTGGCGCTCATCCCGGAACAGATGCGCGACCGTTTTTACGACAAAGGCGAAATCGATTTTTCCTACAGCATGTCCGGCGTCTCCCGTTTTCGCGTCAACGCGTACAAACAGCGCTCCTGCATCGCTTTAGCGATTCGCGTCATCCCGACCAAAGTGCCGACGCTCGAGGAATTGGGCTTGCCGGAAATCCTAAAGGACATCGCCCGCGCCGCACATGGTCTCGTTCTCGTCACCGGTCCGACGGGAAGCGGCAAATCGACGACGCTTGCCGCCATGATCGATTACATGAACCAGACGATGAACCGGCACATCATCACCTTGGAAGACCCGATCGAATTTCTGCACAAGCATAAGGGCTGCCTTATCAACCAGCGCGAAGTGGGGCTTGACACCGGCGGTTTCGCCACGGCGTTGCGGGCGGCGCTCCGGCAAGATCCGGACGTCATCCTCGTCGGCGAGATGCGCGACCTCGAAACGATCGCGACCGCCATCACCGCCGCGGAAACCGGACATCTCGTGCTCGCCACCTTGCACACGACCGACGCGCCGACGACGATCGACCGCATCGTCGATGTCTTTCCGCAAGGCCAGCAGGCGCAAATCAAAATCCAGCTGGCCTCGGAGTTGGTGGCGATCATCTCGCAGCGCTTGTTTCCGACGATCCGCGGCGACGGGCGCGTCGCCGCCATGGAAATCTTGATCAAAACGCCGGCGGTCGCCAACTTGATCCGCAACGACAAAACCCACCAAGTGCCGAGCATCATGCAAATGAACCGCCATCTCGGCATGTGCACGATGGAAATGTCGGTGACCCAGCTCGTGCGCGAAGGGAAAATTTCACAAGAAGCGGCCCGGGACTATCTGGGCGTCGTGATGTCGCGAAGCCGCGAGCCCATGTAAAAAACGGCGGTCTTTAGCGCTGGAATCCCTTCGCTCAAATGGAAGCGACGCTCAACCGCCAAAAGGCGGCGCCGGGCAGCCGGAAAGAGGCGGTCAGCGCCATCTCTGAAATCAGTGGCAGCGGGCAAACGCAGCGAAAGGAAGATGGTCACATGCCGTTATATCGCTACCAGGGGCATACCGAGACCGGCAAACTGAAGCGCGGGCGCATGTCGGCGGCGACGCCGCGCGAAGTCTCGATGCGCCTGCGGGATAAGGGCATCATCGTCACCCACTTGGAGGAAGCGCCCGAATCCATCTGGACCAAAGAAATCACCTTTGAGCGCAAAGTCAAGGACGCGGATTTTGTCATGTTCCTCCGGCAATTTGCGGCGCTTCTCAAAGCCGGCGTGTCCGTCGTCGACGCGACCGCCCTGCTCGCCGAACAGACCGAATCCGAACCGCTGAAAAAGGCGCTTTACGGCATCGACAAGGAGCTGCAAGCCGGAAATCCATTTTCCGCGGCGGCCTCGGCGTATAAAAAGGTTTTTCCGCCGCTGTCCGTTCACATCATCCGCGCCGGGGAATTGAGCGGTCAGTTGGACGAATCTTTTGAACGCTTGGCCGCCTACTATGAAAAGCAATACGACACCAAACAGAAGATCCGCTCGGCGCTCGCTTATCCCGCGGTCGTCATCGCCGCGTCGATCATCGTGATCATCTTTATGCTCGCTTTCGTCATTCCGAGATTTCAAGCGATGTTTGCCGGCCTCGGCATCCAGATGCCTTTGATCACCCGCCTCGTTTTTGGGGCGAGCCGAGCCATCGCGCACGGCTGGTGGGGACTCATCTTCCTCGCCGCCGCGGCCGCGGTCGCCTTGTATTTTTTAAAAAAAGCGCCGGGAGCCCGCTATCTTTTCGACAAGGCCGTCCTGAAGCTGCCCGTTTTCGGCATCTTGTTGAAGAAGGCGGCGATCGCCCGCTTCACGCGGACGCTCGGTTCGCTTCTGTCCGGCTCCGTCCCGATACTGGAATCG
The DNA here is from genome assembly GCF_002003465.1 of Caenibacillus caldisaponilyticus. Classification (GTDB taxonomy): domain Bacteria; phylum Bacillota; class Bacilli; order Bacillales; family Sporolactobacillaceae; genus Caenibacillus; species Caenibacillus caldisaponilyticus. The sequence continues at coordinate 29,169 of NZ_BDDQ01000036.1, forward strand.
GTGCAAATGGCCGAACAAGTGGTCGGCAACGCCGTGATCCGCGAGGTGCTGGCCGAAACGCGGGATTCCGTCGCCGCGGGGGAATCCTTGGCCGAGCCGATGAAAAAAAGCGGCATCATTCCCCCGCTCGTCACGCAAATGATCGCGGTCGGCGAGACGACCGGCTCGCTCGATGAGATGCTCGCCAAAGTCGCCGATTTTTACGAGGCGGACGTCGGCCACGCGACGGAGCGCGTGAAAGCGTTACTTGAACCGCTCTTGATCGCCGCGCTCTCCGTCATCGTCGGCGTCATCATCCTTGCCGTGATCGTTCCGATGTTTTCGCTTTACAACCAACTCGATTAATAAAAACTGGAAAACACCCAAACACAAATGGGCCATACATTTCCCTCTGACGCTTTCGCTTGCCGTGATATGCTGGCAAAGGTTGTCCGACGGGGGATCGGACGGAGCCATGACATTCGTCCGGTCACCACCGTCCTAAAATAAAATCCCAACCCATACTATGAAAATAGTAAAAGGTGAAAGGAAGAGTGATATGTTGAAAAAAGCATTGAAAAACGAACGCGGTTTGACGCTCGTCGAACTGCTCGCGGTCATCGTCATCCTCGGCATCATCGCCGCCATCGCCGTCCCGAGCGTCAGCACTCTGATCAACAAATCGAATAACAAAGCGAAAGTGGCGGAAGCCGTCGAGATCATCGATGCGGCCAAACTCTATGTGGCGGATAATAACGTGCAAGTCCAAAACGGCTCAAATTTAAATTTGTCATGGGGATATTTAGATCCTTATCTTGATCATGTAAAAGATAAAAACTTTACGGTCTCTGTTGTAACCGATGGCAACGGAAAAGTGACCTATTACATTTACAATCATGAAGCCAATAGTATCGTCGGGAATCCTGCCTCTGAATCACAACTGACCGATTGGCTTAATAGCCACAAATAACAATGATCACCCTTGGCTTTTTCGCTCTGGGGCTGATTTTGGGTTCGTTTTATAACGTCGTCGGCTTGCGCGTGCCGGCGGGCGAATCAATCGTGGCGCCGCCGTCGCATTGTCCGCATTGCGGGCGGCGCCTGTCAGCCCTGGAGCTTGTTCCCGTTTTTTCTTATCTTTTTTTAAAAGGCCAATGCCGAACGTGCCGTGCGAAGATTTCCGCGCTTTATCCGGCGATCGAGCTTGCGGTCGGGCTCCTTTTCGCTTGGGCTTTCCACCGTCTCGGTTGGGCGCCCGAGCTGGCGGCGGCTCTGGCCTTGGCGTCGCTTCTCGCCATCGTTTTCGTCTCCGACGTCGCCTACATGCTCATCCCGGATAAAATCTTGTTGGTCTTTGCGGCGCTCTTTGTCGCCTTGAACGCGTGTCTGCCGTTTCGGCCATGGGAAGACGCATTTATCGGGAGCGCCGTCGGCTTTCTGTTGCCGTACGCCGTGGCCGTCGTCAGCCGCGGCAAGATGGGCGGCGGGGACATTAAATTGTTCGCCGTCCTCGGTTTTGTTTTGGGCTGGAAAAACGTGCTCGTCGCTTTCTTCCTGTCCGCTTTTTTCGGCGCGGTCATCGGAGGAGCAGGATTGGCCGCCGGAATGATCAAACGCGGCAAACCGATGCCATTCGCGCCGTTCATCGCGCTCGGCGCATGGGCGGCCAGCTTTTTCGGCACCGACATTTGGAATTGGTACTTCCATTTCCTATCCGATTGACCGCCGCGCCTAAGCTCATTTCACGCGTGTTCTTGATCGGTCCATCGGCGGTTTCGGATCCCACCCTATCTTCTGGTCCATCGCCCCGAAACCGCCGGCCGGAACAAACCGGGCGGCTGAAGGCCGTCCGGTTCATTCCGGCCTTCGTGCCGTTCCGAAATGGAACGCCGACGACTCGATAAAAGGATGAAAAGTTCCATGGCGAAAACAACCTTGCGTGTCAGCATCGACTTTGACGATCGCGCCGTTCGCTATGTCGCGGTAAACGGAACCGACGCCGGAGCGGTGACGGCTTTCGGCGAACGCCGGTTGCCGCCCGGCGTCATAAAAAACGGCAAAGTCGCCAATCGCCGCAAGTTGACCGACATTCTGAAGAAATGCGCAAAGACTTGGCGCATCAAGCGCCAAGCCGTCCGCTTCCACGTGCCGGATGCTTTTGTGTTTCTCCGCTCGGTGGACATTCCGGAACACGTCCAGGAGGAAGAAATCAAAAGCCACTTGTACATGGAAATGGCGGCCAGCCTCCCGTTGCCGTTCGAGGATCCGATTTTTGATTATATCCCGCTCGAAAACCATAAGATTCTCTTGGTCGCTTCCTCGCGGGCGATCGTTGCCGATTATGCGGAGGCCTTGCGAAAAGCGGGGCTTAAGCCGATCGCCGCCGACATTACGCCGCTGTCGTTTTACCGGCTCCTTCATGCGCGCGGCATCGCCGAGCCCGATGATCACGTGCTTTGCGTCGGTTTGCACCGGCACATGATGAACGTGAGCATCTTTCACGACGATAAGCCCCTTTTCATCCGGCAGTTTCTCGGAACCTATGACATCGCGCTCGGAACGGAGGCGGCCTACAACGCGGACGAAAAAGACGCGCTGACGGAAATCGAGCGGGTTCTTCATTTCTACCGCTATACGATACAAAGGGGCGATGCGGGCATTACCAAAATCGTTTTGCTGAGCGACAGCAATCACGTCGATTTGCGCGACGCCGATCCCATCTTGTCGGCGGCGCTCGGCGTTCCGGTCAAGACGCTGCAATCGTCCGACTTTCCGACAGAGATGGCCGGTCCGATCCCCGAGACGTGCTTGCTCGCCTTAGGGCTCGCCCTGCGGGAAGACGATTGAACGCCATCCTTTTGGACATTTCAGCGCCGACGCTTTGCGCCGATCCCTTTTTGACACTTTCCATCGTGCCGTCGGTGAACGCTCCCGATCGCCAACCGTCTCTCGGCGGCCGTTTTCCTTGCGTCCTAGGGCCGACACCCCGCTGTGCAACGGGTGCCCCGGATTCCACAACCCGGCGTGCGGCTTTGCCGGCGGCCTATCAACGGGCGCGCATCTTCGTCAAAATGAAACATCATCTATTGTGGGCAGGGGACAGCCATGCTCGTTAAAATCAACCTTCTCCCCGAAAGGAGCAGCCGGGATTATAAAGGCTTTTTTGCCTTTTTCATCCCGTTGCTAATCGGGGCGATGCTCATCGTATGGTCGACAACGACATATTGGCACGCCCGCCAAGCGCTTTCCGCCGCCGAACATAAGCTCGACGCCTTGAACAAAGTCGTGGCGGCCGCGGGGAATGGCGGCCAAAGCGCGGCGAACGGCGCCCGCCCGGCGGTGCAACGCGCGGCGATCGAACAGTACGTTCAGCGGCTGCCCCGTTCCGCGCACTTTTTGTTCGACCGGTTTGTGGCGCTCTTGCCCGACAAAAAAGCGCTGCTCACCTTTGATTACAACCGCGGAAGCGGCGTGGAGCTGACCGTGCAGCTGTCGGCGCTGCAACAGGTCTCCGATTATTACCGGAAAATCAAGAGCTTAGGATTTGTGAAAACGGTCCGGCTCATCGACATCACCTCGTCGCAAGAGACGGATGGGAAAAAAGCGGCGGGCGCCGCGCGCGTCGCCCGTTTTCATATTGAAATCGATGTTTCGGCCCTCAACGCGGCCGCCAAAGAGGAGGGGGGATCATGATGCAGTTGTCGCCGCTTAAACTCTTCGGCCTGGCGCTGATCCTCCTCACCTTTGCATGCGCGGCTTTGATCTATTTGAATTGGACGCAGCCGGCTAAAGACGATCTCGCCTTAATGGAACGGCGCGTTCGCCTTGAAGAGAAACTGGTGTCGGCAGCGCAAAAACATCCGGAACAAAAGGAGAAACAAACCGCTGCGGCAGACGCCTTGCCGTCCGATCCCGCGATCGACGGGCTCGTCCGGCAATTGGGCGCGGTCGAAAAAGACGCCAAATGCGTCATCTCGGACATCTCTTTCGAAAAAGCGGAAAGCGATTCGGCGCCGGCGAATGTTGACAAACGTCCTTACGGCTTAAAAGTGGTGACCGCGGAATTATCGGTGTCCGCACCTGACGAACAAGCCATGACGCGGTTTCTGCAACGGATCGAAACGATGCCGAGGGCGGTGACCATCGACGCCGTTCAACTGGACCGGCAGCCGGATCAAAAATCCGGTCCGATCGCGTTTACCGTGACTTTGAGCGCCTTTTACATCGGACAAACCGCTGGCCGCTGACCTTCGCCCGCGCCGCTCCCTTTTGCCGCAAAGAAGAAAAAATGCCCTTGCGAATCCCCCTATCTCACCCGCTCCGCCCGCGGGCGGGCGCGCCACAGCCACGAAAGCCGGCGGCGAATGGCGGCGCGCTCGCGAACCCTTCGGCTTGTCATTTCCCGCCAGCAGGATCTATGCTATGCAGGCCGCCATCCGCCTTTTCCCCTTTCGAGACCGCACGGATAGATTTTCGAACCGAGCGTCTCCCGAACGTATTGATGTTCGAAAAGCGCCGCGATCCGCGCTCACCCGCTGAAAATGGCCGTCCATTTTCCAGTATCTTCTTTGACTTCCCAGTCTTAAAGAAAAAGCCGCCAGACCGGCTTCTTTGTCTGGCGGAAAACTAAACCATTCAACGATCGGTGACCACGATATAGGCGACGCGGACCGGGCCGTGCACGCCGACGACCAAGTTCATCTCGATGTCGGCGCTGTTGCTCGGGCCTGAGACGAAGTTGATATAGGAGGCGACCGCCTCGCCCGAATCGGCCCGCTTTTCGATGTTTTGGACGGCCTGGGTGAGGCGCGGGACGAGCGTATGCTTTGGAACGATGACGATGGACTGCGTCGGCAGCAGTCCGACCGAACGCGACCGCCATTTATCGTGGAAGAACGCCACGGTGCCCGATTCGGCGAGCGTGACATCGCTGAAGGCCAAGCCGATATTGGCCGCGGCCGCCTTTTCGATGTTCACTTGCCCGAGGGAGGGATCCCAGATAAACGCCTCTTCTTCTTCCAAAACCGGATCCAAGCCGTATTCGCGGAAACGCGGATCGGCACCGCAAACGACGGGGCCGCCGCCTAGGGCGTGAATGGTTTCCGAAAGGCGTGCGCCGAGCGCTTCCGCGGTCGTTTCGTAAACATCGGTGTGAATGTTTTGGCACGCGTTTTTGAAAACAGACAACAGCTCATCTTGGGAGAAATCTTTATACACGTCGAGCTCCGGCCGATGGAGCCGCTCGAGCATGGGTGCGGAACGGACGCGGTTGCGCCCGAGACGGTCGGCGATGCGGTTTAAAAAGGCGTCGCGGTTGTGAATCGATCCCGTCGTCATTCGCCGCCCTCCTTTTCTTTCTTGTGCGCTTTAAACCATTTGCGGAAATCGTCCTTCACCGGAGCGGGAAAATCGCGGATGTCCGTCCACGGTTTGAGCGGTCCGGGCCCCTTGCGAATGCGGTCGCCATCTTTGAGCGGAGCTGTCACGGCCGGCGCCAATTTCTCGGCCAACCGGAACAGGGGCGGCGAAGCAGCGCCGACCGCGAACGCCTTCATCGCCAACTTTTCTCCGGCCGGCGGATGTCCCGCGCCCGCCACGTAACGCTGGCGATGCTTGATGAGCAGCTCGTGAAGCGGGATGCGGACCGGACAAGCTTCCGTGCATGCGGCGCAAAGGCTTGAAGCGTAAGGCAGCTCTCCGTATTCCTCATATCCACCGAGGATCGGGGACAAGACCGCCCCGACCGGCCCCTGATAGATCGACCCGTACGCATGGCCGCCGATGTGGCGGTAGACCGGGCAGACGTTCACGCAAGCGCCGCAGCGGATGCACTGCAAAATCGGCTGAAACTCCGTGCCCAACGCCTTCGAACGCCCGCCGTCGACGATGACGAGATGGAAATCCTTCGGTCCGTCGGCGCCGTCATTGTTGGCCTCCGGCGTGATCGCGGTGACGTATGTCGTGATTTTCTGCCCGACCGCGCTCCGGCAGAGGAGCGTCACGAGCACGTCCAGTTCCTCCCACGAGGGAACGAGCCGCTCCATGCCCATGACGGCAATGAAGGTCTCGGGCAGCGTCGCCACCATGTTCGCATTGCCCTCATTGGTGACGAGCACGATGCTGCCGGTATCGGCGACGGCGAAATTGCAGCCCGTGATCCCGACGTCCGCTTGCAAAAAGGCTTCGCGCAATTGTTCTCTCGCAAAGGCCGCGAGCTCTTCCGGCTTTTCGCTCCGGCTGTACCCTTTTTTCTCCCGGAAAATATCGCGGATGTTTTCCTTGGTTTTATGGAGCGACGGGACGACGATGTGCGACGGCCGGTCGTGGTCGTCGAGTTGAAGAATGTATTCGGCGAGATCCGACTCCAAGACGTCGCATCCGATTTCTTCCAACGCCTCGTTCAAGCTGATTTCTTCGGTCACCATCGATTTCGCTTTGACGATGCGCTTGGCGTTTTTCTTTTTGATGACGCTTTGGATGTATTGTTGGGCCTCTTCCGCCGTCTCGGCAAAAAAGACGTGCCCGCCGCGCGCCGCGAAGTTTTCGCTCAATTGTTCCAAATAATAATCGAGATTTTCCAAAGTGTGCCTGCGGATTTCTTCCCCGGCTCGGCGCCACGTCTCCCAGTCGCCGAGCGCTTCGTCTCGCTCCGTCGCGTTCAATTTTCTTTCCCTGAGCCCGTCTTGCGCGGCGGCAACCGCCCGGCGGGCAAACGTTTGCTGCACCCCGTCCTTGACTCGCTCTTTAAACGGCTTGTCGCCGATTTTCATCGGCACGACGCATTCCTCCCTTAATGGCGGTGATTGAGCACTTCGCTGATGTGCATCACTTTGATCGGTTTTCCGAGGCGGCTCATCCGTCCGCCGATATTCATCAGGCACCCGTTGTCGGCGCCGATGAGCACGTCCGCACCGCTTTCTTCGATGTGGCTGATTTTTTCATCAACCATCTGTTCGGATATCGCCGTCATTTTGACGGAAAACGTCCCGCCGAAGCCGCAGCAGTCGTAAGCGTTCTTCAGCGGCAGGAGCTGCAGGCCTTTGACGTTCTTTAATAGTTTAAAAGGCGCTTCTTTTTCGCCGAGAAGCCGCGTCATGTGGCAAGACGTATGGTAGACGGCTTTGGCATGGAATTCCGCGCCGACGTCTTCCACGCCGAGGACGTCGACGATAAACTGCGTAAATTCATAAGTTCTTTCGGCGACGGCTTCCGCGCGCACCTTCCATTCCTCGTCGTCCGCGAACAACTTCGGGTATTCTTTAAACATCGCCGCGCACGAGCCGGACGGCGTTACGATATAATCCGCCTCCTCAAAGGCCCGAATCATTTGCTTCGCCGCCTTCGCCGCCTCTTTCCGGTAGCCGCTGTTGAAGGCCGGCTGCCCGCAGCAAACCTGGCCTTCGGGAAAGACAACGTCGCAGCCGAGCCGTTCAAGAATTTCGGTGACGTCGCGGCCGACTTTTGGATAAAACATTTCCGAAAGGCAGGTGATAAACAATGACACTTTCAATGAGACGTTCCTCCTTGCCTGGCCGGTGGAACGGCCGAACTTCATAGAGACGTTCAATGCGCCGAAACGATCGAAAACCACGCGGAACCGATTTCCCGCGCACGGGGGAATCGCCTTCCCTGCTCGTCAAGCCTGCCGGCGACTTTGCGCAGTAATCGTTTACAAAACGACACCCCTCCGACCGATCGGCGGAATACCGAATGAAGGGTGTTAAAACATCAGGTCATCTGATGACTTTGCGCTATGTTCATCGTAACTCTCTTCGCCATTCGTTTTCAACACTTTTGTTAAAAAAATCACAGCAGGCCCGCGCCATACGGCGTCCCGCAATGAAAGCCGCCTTTTTTGGGAGCCCGTTTTTCACGACGGCCGGGGAGCGAGCGTTACGCGCCCTGTCATGCCACACTTTTTTCGTCGGTGACCGAAGATCATCAGGCCACTCCTTATTCCTGGGATGAAGCCGCCAGCCGGCACCGCCCGTCGGCGCGCCCGCCGGCAGCATAATTTTGTTTACCCCGGCGGACGCATTTCATCCCTCTGCTGGAACGCCCTGAGCCTTCTAGGTGGCTGACCGGTTCGACAAGCCTTCCCGTTTATGAAAGTACGTCATGAGAACCTCCTCCACGCGCTCCAAATGGGCGAGCATCCGCTCTTGCGCCGCTTGGGCGTCGCGGATTTTGATCGCTTCGAAAATCTGCTTATGTTCTTGGTAAAGCCGCTCCAACGTCGCTTCCTTGGAATACAGCCACAATCGCCGCGTCTCCCGCATCGTATCGGCCATCAGGTCGGCCACGCCGGACATGAGATGTTCAAGCAAGGCGTTATGAGACGCTTTGGCGATCGCCATGTGAAAGTTCAAGTCGGCTTGTTCGCCGAGATCCGTATTTCCGCGCTTGTTTTCCGTTGCGCTTTCGCTCGCCGCTTTCATGTCCGCAAGCGCTTTCGCCATTTCGTCAAGGTCGGACTCTTCCCATTTGCGGGCCGCCGATGCCGCCGAACCCGCTTCAAGGATTTTCCGCACTTCGAGCAAATCCTGAATATCTTTTTCGTCCATGAGCATCGTCGTCGCAAACACGGCCTGCGACAAGGCTTGGGGATTGTATTCTTTGATAAAGGTGCCCTCGCCCTGCCGCATTTCCACGAGGCCCATCGCCCGCAGCGCGCTGAGGGCCTCCCGGATCGCCGAGCGCCCGACTTGAAAATTTTCGGCGAGCTGTTGGACGGAATCCAAACGGTCACCGGGTTTTAACTGCCCAGAAACGATCATGTGCAGCAGCTCATCGATGACCACTTCATATATTTTCTTGCTCTTAATCTTTTTATATGGCAAATCGTTCACCTCAGCGCCGAAACTACTTCTATTTTACTTTAGCCCCCTTCTCGTCACAATGCATCTTATAAAATACCTATTGAACAGCCGGTTTCTCAGCCTTTTTCGCACGCAACATGCCCGCGATCGTAAAGCCCAAACAGCGCAAAAGCACGATGCCGCAACCGCGGCCGCTCACTCCCTCTTCTACTGTTTGGCTGCCGTTTCTTCGCTCGCCTTTTGCCGGTCCCACAGCCGGACGAACGGGTAATAGATCACGACGGCGATGAGAAGGTCCACGAGCTGAATGAATGCCCCGGAAAGCTTCCCGCCGGAAGCCAGCAGGCCGCTGATGAAAATCGGGGTCGTCCACGGAACGGCAACGCCGCTCGGTTTGGCGACCCAGCCGATGTCCATGGAGAGATAAGTGACCAACACGATGACGAGCGGGGCGAGGAGAAACGGGATGATCAAGAGCGGATTCATCACGATCGGGGTGCCGAAGATGACCGGTTCATTAATATTGAAGATCGCCGGCCCGATTGCCAGACCGCCGAGCTGCTTCAATTGTTTGCTGTGCGCCCTGAACAGATAATACAAAACGAGCGCAATCGTAAAACCGGAGCCGCCGACGGTGATCCAGACTTCATAAAATTGCGACGTGACGACGTTCGGCAAATCGGCATGCGGATTTTCCATAAACACTTTGCGGTTCTCATCCATCAAAGCGAGCCAGATCGGCGTCATGATGCTTCCGACGATCGCATCGCCGTGTAGGCCGACGACCCAAAGGAGCTGAATGCAGAACACCGCGACGAGCACGCCGCCGAGCCCGCCCCCAAGAATGCTGAGCGGCGTCGTGATGATGGCATTGATCAAGCGGTCGACGCTTTGGTAAGGCGTCCATTCGATCGCCAGCCGAACGATCCAAAAAAACACGAGGACAACAAAACCGGGGATGAGCGCGGTAAACGAACGGGAAACGGCGGGCGGCACGCCGTCCGGCATTTTAATGACGATGCGTTTCTGAATGAAAAAGCGGTAGATTTCCGTAGAAAGAAGGGCGACGATGAGGGCGACAAACAACCCCTTGCTGCCGAGAGAAACCATCGGCATGATGCCGGTGACGTGCACGGATTGCTTGGCACCGGCGGGCACGAAGTCCATGGCTTGAGGGAGAATGAGGAAAAAAGCGGCGACAGCCGTAACCCCAGCCGTGATGCCGTCGACTTCATAGCGTTTCGCCAAATGGTAGGCGACGCCGATGCACGCGATGAGCGCCATGATATCAAACGTGGCGTTGACGGGATAGGTCAGTTTTTCCTGCCAAGCTTTTCCGAACACGTCGGCCATGAAGTCCGTGTAATGAGGAATCGGCAAAAAAGCGATGATCAAAAATAATGACCCGATGATAATGAGCGGCAGCGTCAAGACGATGCCGTCGCGTATGGACCCGAGATGCTTTTGGTTTTGAATCTTGACCGCAACCGGCATTAAATACTTTTCTAAAGCGGCCGTCAGACCATGCATGATCGGTCTCCTTTCCGGGAACACCCGCCCCGTTTTCGGTTTTTATATGACGCCGCGACCGCGCCGACGGCGACTTTTCCGTTCCGGCGCCCTTTCATGCGAGATGGCTGGATCGATGAAAAACCTTTCTCCCCTTCGGTTCGGCAAAGCCTTCCTATGAATGTAGGATTGTTTTTCGCCACGCGCGATCCGTTTCGGCCAACCGCCTCCAAACCTCTTTCGGCTGAAGGCCGTCCTCCCATGGATCAAAGGGCCTTGGAAATGTATATGCCTGCGCCTACACCCTTATGAATGCGTTTTCAAATCATAGGTCCGCAAATTCGGATGTACCGGTCTGCTTTTTAACGGGATCGATCATTCAGTCGACTGTACGAGCGAGACAAAGAACCGCCCGCATGTAAATTTCTAAAGACAAGCGCCCCATCGGATCGATCTCAACTTTAAAAAAAAACGATCGGCGAAACGACAACTAACAAAAGGAAAAGCGCCGGCACACCCGGCGCTTCTTAATCCTTTTAACCGACTATATGACACCCCCTGTCTGCTGAAACAAACCCAATCG
>NZ_BDDQ01000037.1 GCF_002003465.1 Caenibacillus caldisaponilyticus
GAAATTCCCCATCCCTTGTCCGCGGCACGCGCAAGGTCAACCGTCCCACCCGAGTCGTCAATTGCCGGGGATAAGACCCGTTTCGATAGCCTTTTCGTTCCTCTGTGCGCTCATAACGGCCGGCGCCAAGTTGATCCGTTAACTGGGCTTCAAGGATTTGATTCAAGACCTGTTCCAACAGTTTGGCCAGTCCTTGATCTTGCGACAAGAACCCGTGCAGGATTTCATCGCTTATTGTAATATTGTATTGAGCCATAGTTGCTTTCCTCCTTTTTGTTTGGTTTTTGGTTCACTTTCATTCTATCAAAGGGAAAGCAACGTGGCTCTTTTTACATTTCCTTTTTACACAATTTTACGGACTCAACTTTATCTTTTTATTAGTTATTTTCCGGATTATTGATGTCATAAATGAAAAATACCAGGAAATTACTATGGTTAGAAAAACTATTTTATTTATTATTGCTTGCCTGTTATCCGCAATGATCATTGGATATATGATGTTAAACTAAAGGCTCCATGGAACGATGATGCCTGCACAGTCTCATCCGGTTTCGCCCCAATTGGAGCGTGGGGCGAGTGTTTCGGATGGTTGAAAGATCAGGGTGTGTAAGGGGCAGAAACTATCATGATTTTTTTGGTTGTTTATTAATTCCTTTGGGTATGGTACTGATTTATGCAGAAATTAATCATTTGAAGAAAGAACTAGATGTAAAAAGTTTTTGGGATAAATTGTTTTTTATAATTTTTGGAGAAGAACTCGGAAAATTAGGTCTGGTTTGTATTTTGTTGGGGCTTGTCATGATTCTTGTTAATCAAAAATAGATGTTCCGCCAACTTTGACAAAAGCAATAAGCAGGCAAAAAGGTTTTACGGCTTTATTATCCGTTTGTCGTAGTCATTGATATTTGAAAAGGGGGTGCCATGGAGAGCTGTATAAAGAGTACCGGAATGATGAAAAATGAATTCCGGCATATGCCTTTCATCCTTCATTGGTTCACAAACGGAAAATTTCTCCCTCAGTTGCTTGTCTCTTCAACAATGATAATGGGTTACATGAAGTTAAATAAAAGCTTATTGGTTCCAATCAAATGGCGGGATGGGGATGAGATCGTTGAAACAAATGATAAAGGGCGCGTTCATTTATTTTTTTATCAATTTTGCAATTATCATGATCGCCGGTTTATTGTTTTTCCGTTCTGAAGTCAATTTTTCCGGTATCGTCAGGGCGTTGGTCATCGCTTCAGCTTCGGCGTTTGCATCGTTTTTGGTTTATTACCAGGAAAGAAAAAGAAAGGTGAAAAAGTAAAATGTGTTTTGCATTGGAAGGATAAATTTCCGTCCCGAATCCCGAATCCCAGGCGGGAAACTTTCAGCAGAAGGTCAATTTAAAAAGTTCAAAGGGCATGGGCCATACGTGCCGCGATGAAGGGAAAGGTTTTGCATTGAAAGAAATGGATATTTCAGGAAATCATCGACTTAATGCATCCGCTTGTGCGAAAAAAGGAATTAAGCGTGTTGGCGATCGACTTAAATGATATCTTTGAAAGCTGTTATAACTATATGCGTATGTTGTCCGAGCTGGCCGCCGCGGCTGAAGACATGTCGAAAGAAACCCTTATTGAAAAACTCATCGATATGGAAATAGAACTGGATCACATTCATTGGCACTATAAAAGCCTAAAAAAGGAGCTGAAAAAAATATACAACTCGTCAGATAAGTGATACGAAGTCGAGGAATACGCATCAATTGCCGGTGAAACTGTTGTAAAAAGCCCTCCGCCGGTTGATGTTAGATGCGGTACAAGCTCTTTTGGAGGAGAAGCTAAATCTTAATAAATCTTGCAAAGATAAAATGCGCGCCCATAAAGGAAAAGGGGATAACGATGCTGGAAATTTGGCATCCCGCAAATTACGAGCATGTCGATTTGCTAGAAGAAAAAGAAGTCATCAAAAGCCCAAGCGGCTTGATTATTAAAGTCGGGGATGATCGTAAAATTTTTAGTTTCATTTATGACCAACAAGGTCGGTCCGGCAATTTTGTTGAAGTCTTTCGATTTATGGACGAAATGAAGGCTGGCTATCTGTTTCAAGAAGCATCTGCGGCCCGCCGGAGATATTTTGGTGATGATCGCCATCCCTGGTATCTCTACAAATCAACCCGTTCCGATTTTATCCATTGGTACGACCAGCTGCCCGGACCGGGAACCGATCTTTATCCTGTCGAACATCATGTGATTTCTACCGTAGAGTCAACGTTCGAGATACTGAGTACGTATGAACCGAAAGTCATCGTCGAAAACATAAAATAAATGACACCGGTTTGGTTAACCGCAGGCTAGAATGTGCGTCCCTTTGAAACGGTGCGAAAAAAACGTCCGTTTCTCTTGGTGATGCCTAAATCCAAAGACGATATAAGGTGAAAGGATAGACCCGATTTATATTTTTTTTTGCAGGAAACGGACTGAACATTATTGAATTTCATTATTTAAATGAGGATATGAAAGTTAAAATATTCGAGATGTCGCTTGCAAAACGGGATATCGATGCCTGTTATTCGTTTTGTCACGATGGTGACGCATATCGCTCGAACGAGAGATCGGTGGGGGATATTCGTGTTGTCCTTATTACGCTCTTCGGTTTATTTGAGGTTTTGGTCGGCCCAGCTCGTCTCGGAATTCGGGGATGGCATTACAAAAACGTTGATTGTTTTTCTCGCGGCCAGCAAAACCAACAATCCCTTCATTATCGGGATGGTCATTTTTGCGCAAATGTTGCCGACGGCCGTGTTTGGGGTTTTTATGGGACCGTTGGCGGATCGCTATGCCAAGCGGTTGATTTTGGTCAGCATGGATCTTTACCGAATGTGCATCGTGCTGGCGATGCTTTTCGCCCAAAACCATGTTTGGATGCTTTTAGTTCTCATCGTTTTAGAGGGAATCGGCACTTCGTTGTTTGAACCGGCCCGCTCCGCATCCATTCCGCTTTTGGTGGACAAACAGAAGTTGCCCGAAGCCGTCGGTTTATCCCAGAGCACGACGCAAGCCATGATCATCATCGCACCCGCCGTCGCCGGGTTATTGTTTTTGGTTCATAATTACAACGCGATCTTTATTATCGACGCGTTCACTTTTCTTGTTTCGGCGGCGCTGCTCGTTACCCTGGTTGAACTCAATCAAAGAAACGAATCTTCCCAAGGGACGCAAGAATCTTATCTGACCGCCTTCCGCCATGGGATACGCGAAGTCTTCGGCCTTTCAACGTTAAGATTTCTGATCCTGTTACTGATCCCTGTAACCCTTGCGGCAGGGGTTTTAAGTACGAATCTCAATGCGTTGTTTTTGGTCGAGTTGCATGTGCCGGCCGTAAAATTCGGCTTTCTGGATGCCACCGTGGGCATGGGCGCCCTTTTAGGTTCATTGATTTCACCTTTTATCGTCAAGCGGATTCGCCCAAGCGTGATGCTGCTGGCAAGTACCGCCGCCATCGGCTTATGGATGATTGTTGTCCTCGTCCTGCCGCCTTTTGAAAGGTTAATGGGACTGTCGCCCATCTTTGCATGGTCCGCTCTGGTCGGCGGCCTGAATGCGTTGCTAAATGTTCCGGTCGGCGCTTTGTTCTTGGGAATAACGCCACAGGAATTGCTGGGCCGCGGTTCATCGATTTTACAGGCCACGGTCAATTGGGGACAAATGATCGGCATTTTGTTTGGCGGTTTTTTGGCCGGAATGACCGGGACACTTTATGCCTTGGCCGCGACTGGTCTGTTTATGGCCATCCTTGTGTTGTTTTTTCCGTTACTTCGCGGTTTCAAGGAGCTTTATCAGGTTACGCAAGAACCCAATCAAGTGGCATAGGATAAAAGGCACGCTCTATACCTTTTGAATATATTTTGGTTGGTCCGTTGCGGATCAGCATGGCCAAGACACAAAATACAGTTTTTTGTCATCGTCCATGCCAAAAGCTACTATGAAAACTATGACAATGCAGGATTGCGGAAAATCAGAAATGAAACGCTTGGATTTTGTCTGTTCAATTGATGTTTGTTGACGGCTTTGCATATCGGTGTCATCACCATTTTGTTAACCATGATCACCAATCTCGTGACGATTATCATGCTTAATCGCTCTTATAGACAAAGCAGGCGGGAGGATATTTCCTTTCTATCCAATGACACGGATCCGGCTTGGAAAGAAAAATTAATCGTAGTTGAGAAATATTTATTAATAATATTCAAGTGGGGCGGATATATACTTCTTCTTATGGTTGCTTTAATCCGCTTTAATTATTTGTTTAAAACGTATTTTAATCATCATCTTTTCGCAAGATCCCGCGAAGTTGAGCCGGCAGCTTTCGCAAATCGTTGAAAAGCATAAAAAACCTCAGTATGGGGCAATTTGATCGTTTCCTAAGCTAATGAATGTACCTCTCGTCATGGATCTAAGTCTGGAACACAAGGGGAAATCGGCATGCGGTTCCTACGTTGGTTTTTAACTTTAGGGTGGTATTTCTTGATCACGCTGATTGCCACGACTTATTGGAAAACGGTCGGCTGGTGGTTTTTGGTCGTTTGCGTCTTCGGATTATTCTTGGGCGAACACCTCATCAATAAAATGTTCGGTCAAGCCAAAAAGGATGGTGAGTGAAAACTGTACCAATGTGGTTATTGCTCCCGTGGACAGGAATATGGGCAGATTCTCGATAGAACTCATGCGACGGCCGCTTTTGGTCTGAAAGGTCCTGATGGTGTGTATTACGATGCCGATCAAATTCACAATGTTTCCCTTGCCACTTTGCACGGTGAATTCGCGACGGTTCTTCCTACGAAAGAACTTTAGGCTTCCTTTGAGGGGGGCCGATCTTCATCCAAAAGGGCAGACGTCTAGAAAAACATCTGGCTGGCTTGGAGAAAAGCAGGCGAAAACGTGCCCAGCGGATGGTTTTGCGGAAAACGCTTGGGTTCGGGGGAATGGCCATGGCTTTTGAACCGTGCCGGCGGATCGCCGTGCTCATGTCCGGCTTTCAGCAACCGTGGTTTATCGCAGGCGGATGGGCCATCGATCTGTTTGTCGGCAGAGAAACAAGACCGCACGATGATATAGAAATCGCCGTGTTTCGCAAAGACCAACTTAAGTTAAAAGAATACCTCAAGGGATGGGCGTTCCAAAAAGTGATGAACCACGCGCTTCAACCGTGGGAAAACGAAGTTTTAGAGCTCCCGGTTCATGAACTCCACGCGCGAAACCTCGAAAACGGCGATCGATTGGAAATTCTGCTCAATGAATCGGAAGGGGACGAATGGAGATTCCGAAGGGATGTGACGATCACCCGCCCGCTGCCGTCCGTTTGGAGCAGTACACAAACCGGTATCCCGTTTCTCAATCCGGAAATCGTCCTGTTATATAAAGCCAAACGGACGAGAGACAAAGACCATCATGACTTCATGACGGTAAAAGATCGACTGGATCGGACGCAACGGGAATGGCTCCGGCAGGCTCTGAAACGGCATACGCCCAACCACCCTTGGCTTAAACAGCTTTGAGCCATTGATTGATAAGCTTGCCGAGAGTGACGCCATTTACAAAGTTGATCAAGCCAATCAAGGGGGATTTCATGAAGATTCGAAGATGGAATGGTCATGAACCGCTGCCGATGGATTTGTTATTGCTGGCCGATCCTTCCCGTGAGCTTGTCGAGGAATATGTACAAAGAGGGCAGTGCTATTTGGCGGAAGAGGATGGGGAAGTCATCGGCGTTTACGTGTTGCTTCCCACAAGACCGCAAACCGTCGAGATCGTCAATGTGGCCGTCGCCGAAGCGCACCAGGGCCGAGGCATCGGGAAACAACTGGTTAAGCACGCCATTCAAACCGCCAAAGCCCAGGGGTATAAAACCGTTGAGATTGGAACCGGCAATTCAAGCATCGGCCAGCTGGCGCTTTATCAAAAGTGCGGTTTTCGGATCACGGGCATCGACAAGGATTTTTTCATCCGCCATTATGCTGAGCCTATATTTGAAAACGGCATCCCGTGCCGGGATATGATCCGTTTGTCGCAAGAAATTTAGGAGCGGCAGCCCCCGGCATGCACATTCGCAATCCGGATGAACCGCGAGTCGAGCCGGCCACCAAACTTGTCATTCTTAAATTTATGAAGGTCATCGTGTGACCCAACCGGCCATCACGCCATGGATGATATCTTTTTGGAAGGAGGTGCCAATTCGGTGGGGGATTTTGTTTTCTATTTTCTGCTTGCGTTCATTATCATCCTCATCATTAATTGGATCGGCCAAAACCTGCTCTTATACAATGTAAAGGTCGATAAATTAAGAACGGCCTTGGTTATCGTCGCTCAAAGTTTAGTGATCGCGATTTTGTTCACTTGGTTTTTATAAAACAAAAAGCCTCTTTCGCAGAAACGAGTCAGGGTTTAGCCGATTCAAGGGAATTTAAGGAAAAAGGAAAAGGGAAGAGCTTATGTGCATCAAATAAATAAAAAAGGATGCAACGAATAAATGATCTTGTCCCATTCGCCACAAATGGTCACACCCCAAGTCGTCCTCTATTATGCTTTCATTCATTTAAAAGATGGGGGATTAAAAAATTGATGCCTGTAACTGAAGGGCAAGAGAAAAAGAAGGGTTCGGTTTGGGAAGTGTGGAAAACGGCGACACGGCTCGGTTTGACGTCGTTTGGAGGTCCGATTGCCCATTTAGGTTATTTCCGGGAGGAATACGTTAACCGAAAAAAATGGTTGGATGATAAGACCTATGCCGATTTGGTCGCACTTTGTCAATTTTTGCCGGGTCCGGCGAGCAGTCAGGTTGGGATGGGAATCGGATATATACGAGCTGGTTTTCCGGGGGCATTGGCGGCTTGGCTTGGCTTTACGATCCCTTCCGCGTTGGCGCTCGTCTTATTTGCCCATTTTTTACAAGGCGCTTCCTTTCATGAAACCGGCTGGATACACGGTCTCCTCGTTGTTGCCGTTGCGGTCGTCGCTCAAGCGGTGTGGGGCATGGCCAAAACCTTTGCCTCCGATCGTTGGCGTGCCACCATTGCCATTGCAGCGGCGATTTTGACTTTGTCCATCCCAAGCGTTTGGAGTCAAGTGGGCGTCATCGCGGGCGCCGGTGTGATCGGCTGGTTTTCGTTCCGCAGAATGCAGGATTCAAAACCCGTGGCGCTCACCATCCCGTTTGATAAAAAGCTATCCTTGATATGGCTCATCTTATTTTTTGTTTTGTTGGCATTGTTTCCGTTAGCCCGGCCGTTCGTTGATTCAAACCTGTTTGCGCTCATGGACAGCTTTTATCGGTCTGGCGCTTTAGTATTCGGGGGAGGGCATGTGGTCCTTCCGTTACTGCAAACCGAAGTTGTTCGGTCCGGATGGATTTCAGCGGATCAATTTTTAGCGGGATACGGCGCCGCCCAAGCCGTACCCGGACCGCTGTTTACCTTCGCGTCATACCTTGGAATGGCCGGTTTCGGCTGGATTGGGGCGGTCGTTGCCACGCTAGCCATTTTTCTTCCGTCTTTTCTGTTAATCCTCGGGGCACTCCCTTTTTGGCATTGGCTCCGTCATCGCCCGCGCTTTCAAGCGGCCCTTATCGGCATTAATGCAGCGGTTGTCGGAATTCTGCTTGCGGCCCTTTATAATCCCGTCTGGATGAAGGCCATAAGCAATCCATTGGATTTTTGCCTGGCTTTAGTCGATTTTGGCCTGCTGATGGTTTGGAAATGTCCGCCTGGAATAGTGGTAGTCTTTTCCGCCGCCGCAGGGGCTGTCATCTCTTGGATTTCATAGCCGAAATTTGTTTAAGTATATCATGGCAGATGCTGCGTAAATCCTCTGCGTCTGGCCGCTATAAACAGAAAGAAAAGGGAAAGAAAGATGGATGAGATTTCGAGCCCATTCAAAAAAATCGTGTTGATTCTATTTCCTCTACGACGCCAACAAGAATTCATGTATAATAAGGGGAGCAAACACAAATGAAGAAAGGAGGGAAGGGACGATGGCCAACGTAACCAACGAAATGATTCTGCAGGCGGTCAAAGAATTGTCCGCGCAATTGATCAACCACAAGGATGAAACCAATCAGCGTTTTGAACACATGGACAAGTGTTTCGAACAGATTGACAAACGGTTCGAACAAATTGACCAGCGTTTTGAACAAATTGACAAACGGTTCGAACAAATTGACCAGCGTTTTGAACGCCTGGAAAAAGAGATCGGGCAAATCAAAGAACAATTAACCGATTTGGCGACAGGCCAAAAAATTCTCGTTGAAGAACTGTTTAACAATAAAACCGAAATTAAAAGAATTAAAAACGTATTAAATATCTATTAATCGCACCAACCGATCGGCTTTTGTTTCGCAAACCATGATCTGCCGCACTTTCAACAGTAATGCTCCTGCACCGATCCTGCCGAATCCATAAAGCCATCTTGTGTCCTTCCGCCTCGTGTATCATTTCCAAAGCTATTTATTTTATTGTTGGCCATTTGCCGCTGATTGCAAAAAAATCGCCATCGAGCGCGGCGGCGAAAAAGAACGCAAACCATAATAAGAGCTGCAACTCGATGGCTTTATTGTCATTGTTCATTTGAGAGAAGAGAAGAGAAGGCGCAACGTTTCACCGAACGGCAAAGTCCAGCTGCTTTGCGTCCCAGAATACAAGCTCACCGGTACCAAATTATAGCGCTTTGTTTTGATCCATTTTATCGACGGCTTTTTTGAGTTCATCGTTTGTCAAATGGGTATAGATCATCGTCGTTTGAATCGAGGCGTGGCCGAGCTGGCGGCGCAGTTTCGGGACGTCGTTATTTTCCGCATGATAACGGGTCGCAAAGGAATGGCGCAGCTTATGAACGGATAGGGCCGGTTTGCCGAATGCTTTAGCATACTTTTCGACCATTTTTTCAACGGCCCGCGGGGTCATCCGCCGGGAAGCGCCTTTGGGCCCCATTGGGGAGGACACGAATAACGCCCTTGTTTTATCGTCCAATTGGTATTTTTGCTTGCGAACGGCCAGATACTCTTTGAGATCCAAGAGCGCCTGCTCGCTGAAAAACACGTACTGTTCTTTGTTGCCTTTGCGGATGACGCGCGCGGAAAACTTTTTTAAATCCAGATCATCGATATCCAGCCCGACGACCTCCGATAAGCGCAGTCCGGAACCGAGGATGAGGGAGATGATCGCCGTATCCCGCTCGCGATTGCGCTGATAGAAATTGAATAATTTTTTATTGTCCTGGACCAAAACGCCGTAATCATGGGCGACGAAGCGTCGAAATTGTTCGTATTCCTCGTGCCAGAGAATTTTCCCGGCCATTTTTTGCGCGATCGTTTCTTGATCTTCTTTGACGGCATTGAGTTCGATTTTCGCCATTACATTGCGGGTGAGATAGGGTTCCAGATCATCCGTTTCTGCAATATTCTGTAAATAATGAAAGAGAGATTTCAGCGCCGAAATTTTTCGGTTCACGGTCAATGGCGTGTTGTCGAGGCGAAATTGTAAATAGGACAAGAAATCTTCAATTTGCGGAACGGTGAGCTTTTCCAGCGTGTCCAGAGGCACGTCGCGGCGATGTCCGGTCCAAAAGCCTTCGGCGACGAGCCAGTCGAAAAAAATGAGATAATCGTGACAGTAATTCAGCAAGGTTGCCGGCGACATCGTGCGCATTTTCTTTTGAATGAATTCCGCGACGTACCAAGGGAGTTCACGAATTTTTTCTTCGATTTTTTCGTAGGTGCGCAGTTGGGCGTCACGATTCACAAAAACCAACTCCTTAAAATGGGAAGGCTCACATAACAGAATTTCGGTACTTCCATTATAAACCATGGATATTATTTCGTCAAAATGATATTTTACGTAATAATTTTTAAAGCTGAATCCGGCTCACCTCCATGCCACCCACTTCAATGTCTGTCCTTTCCACATTGCAATTTTATGAACCTATTTGAGGCACAAAAAAATGCCCCATACACATGGCCGGCCGCCAAATATGATTTTATACTTGGGCGCTTTATTATGAGCCCGGTGCACTTAACGAGCGGCATTCGGCGGGTTCACGTTTTTTGTTGCAACCGGTCTAGCCGTTGGGACTTAAATTGATGATTTGGTCACACATATTAAATATCTTTTCACGATGTGAAATGATAAAGACGATTTTATTTTTAAAATACGTCTGGATGTTTTTTAACAGCTCGTTTTCCGTTTCGGGATCCAAAGCGCTATTGATTTCATCGAGAATCAGAATATCGGCTTCTTTTAATAATGCGCGAGCTACGGCAATTAGCTGCTTTTCGCCACCCGATAAATTCATATTCTTTTCATTAACCATTGTCATATACCCATCCGGTAATCTCATTATCTTTTCATGAAGACCGATCGATTTACATACCTCATATACTTTCTCGATATCCATATTTTTAAAACACGTAAGATTATCCAAAACGGTCGCGGGAAAAAGATGAACATTTTGCAAGACGTAGGATGTATGCCTCATCATTTCGTTTTCAGAAATAAATTGGTTCGATATCCCATTAACAAAAATGCCTTTGGGCTTATAAAAACCGCAAATGAGGTAAGTCAAAGTTGTTTTACCGCTGCCGTTTTGGCCTTTAATACCGACCACCGTTCCCTTTTTGAAGTCAAAATTTAAATTGTTGAAGAGCTTTTTGCCTTCATATTCAAAACTGACATCCTTAAACGTAATGCGTTCAATGCGATCAATGACGGTGCCTTTTCCGTCATCCGCCATTTTAAATTCATTCAGAAAGGCGATAATCCGAGTAAACGATGTTTTGATATCTCTGAGGATAATATCGATCTCAATGATCGTTCTAAGTTCATACGTCATTTGAATGGCATAGGTATTCAAGGTAAATATTTGGCCGATATTAGCTAATTTATGCAAGTATAAAATGCCGCCTATAACCACCGTCAACACTCTAAAAATGGATGAAGAAAAAAAGTTAACGTTTTTAACGATGCTCACTCTCGTACCGATTTTCACATGGCGTTTGAGATTTTCGTCGTTTCGCTTTTTCAATAGCTCTATCGATTTTTCCTCAAGCGAAAAGATTTTGGTTGTTAAAAAACCGGTCAGTTGATTCCGTAAGTCAATTAATAACATTTCTTCGGAGTGTTTATATTTTGTATAGAGCTCTTTGAGGGGTTTCGCCATGATTCTATGGATGAGGATAATGACAATATAGATGGCAATCATAATAAACGCGAGCAGATGACTGACGACGATCATCATTACGATAATGCCTACGGTGTTCGTTATGGCATCAAAGAGTTGAAAGACACTCGAAAACGTTTTTTCAATTTTTTCGGTATCTTTAATGACTCTCGTAATGATTTCGCCTTCGCTTTTTTTGTGAAACTTTGCCATCGGGGAATTTAAAATATTGGCATAGCAAAAAGCCCTTATATCGTTTTCTACCCCTTTATTGACGCGTTCAAAATTAATATCAACAAAAATCTGAAGGGCATCCCAAATAAAATAAATAGCCGCCAAAAGGATTAGACTCAATATGAGGCTTTGCACAGAAATATGTCGAATCTCCAGATCATGAATGATTTTGCCGAGGATGTAAGGTACGGATATAGAGCAGCCAATAATCACCAATTGACTCAAGAGGATCAAATAAATTTTGCCTTTATATGGTTTGAGGAACTTTAAAAAGAGACTAAGTTCTGAATTATTAATTATCTTCATATAATTTCCTCACCTCTCTTCATTCATTTTTAAAAAGTTACCAACCAATTATTTTTAATTTTTATATGACGATATGTCAATTCAAGTACGACAGTTCTACCATGAACGCTTCAAATGCAGTTTTCCATCCAAGGCATTTCTTAGGACGGTTATTCATGAACATTAAGGTTTCCGTGAGTTCTTCTTGAGTTACTTTAGCGAGATCTGACGCCTTAGGAAAGAATTCTCTTAAGAAACTATTAGCTTAGCGTTTTCATTGGTCCCGCGTTGTCAGGAGCAGTAGGGGTCGGTAAAATAAACAGAAACATTAAAACTTGCCTCGATCACTTTATGTCATGCGAATTCCTTGCCTCTATCAACAGTAGCTGTTTTGAATGCCCCTTTTGGAAGATTGAAAGGACGGTGCGATCTGGTGTTTCATGGCTAGATAAAAAACGGGTCTTCCGTTCAGCAAAGGTCGCAATATAGCCTTTACTTTTGCCCACGGCTCGCGATACAACTGTATCTCATTCCCAATGACCAAATTGTTCAAGTTCCCTTACTTCTGATCTTTGTTTAATGGATTTACCCATGTTAATGTGGCACGTGTCTTTCTTGATCGTCGGCGCTTACCCTTTTTGTTTGATCGCCCTAACTAATTTTACCTGCATATAGCCAACGATAAATCGTTTTAAATGACGACATGATATCCTTTAGACGTCCAGCTATTTGTGTTCTGATGACCAAGCCCGTTTAAGCTTTTCCTCAATCTCTTGGGCAATCTTTTCGTTCCATTTTCCTTGGGTTTAGAATAGAAACGTCGCTTTTCGTAAGCAGATTGAGCTTTTTCAGGCGAGTAACTTCCATTCTCCGTCTTATCGTGCGATGGTTAAGTGATGACGGTTTAAGGCTTATGCGATGGCTCGGCACGACCAACTGAGTTGGTGAAGAACATCTAGCCTTCCACGTTCAAACGTGCTAAGATGTGAGTATTCCATGATTGCTTCCTCCTGTAAATGTTGTGTGGTAACTCCATTTTACACGAAGCAATCATGGCTATTTTTGTTATTATTTATGGTGTCTCACTTCATATTACAATCTGTCATATATATTTAAAATTTGATTTTAATCCATATTCATCTAAGTAATTAGCAATTTTGCTCAAATTTTTTGGACTATATCCATTATTAAATAGTATGATTAATTTATTTGTATTTATAGAATAAGCTTGGATCGGGAAAGAGAATTTTTTTGAGTATTCTTTTCTCAAAAATAATTCTGATGTATAATCGCCTAAATAATTCAAAGAAAATGGGGATAAATGGTAAATAAACTCTGATGTTTTTATGCTATTATTTAATTCTCTAAATCTTATATTTTTATCTAAAACTTTTTTTAGCATTTTTTCATACCACGAATAAAAATCTGGCATATTAATATTAAATGTACATGGTATACCATCACTGAAATTTCCAATTGTGTTGAAGTAATTAAAGTTAGAGAAAAAACGCCAATTATATTGTATTCTAATCGGAATATCAGTTATTTTAAATTGAGTGCTTAGCATTGTAATAACTACATCTAAAAGTATCCTTAATATATTGAAATTAATATCAGATTTTAATCCATCTATTGTTAAAACTAAAGGAGCAGAAAAAATTAAGGGTTTATTAAAAGATGTTCTGTTAAGTTTATTATTTAGAGATACTGATGTTTTAAAGTATTGCCTATAGAGATCTGTTGTAATTAAATATTGATATTTTTCTTCATTATTTGCGCAAAGTATTTCTTTAACATAATGACGAAAAGGCATATGGTCTATTTTCTTATCAATAGAATTGGTCAAATATAATTTAATAATTCTTTCCGTGTGAATATCTGCAATTTGATGATCAATTAACATCACAAATCTATATTTATTTGTACTAATTTTTAAAAGAAGAAAATTATACATTAAATTATTAACATAACTTTTTTCACTTAAATTTAACTCAATAGTTTTAATTAATTCATTAATTATTTCTTCTTGTTGATAATTTATTAAGTGAGAAAGGTCAATAATACATTCCGATAAAAATGTATTACTAAATACTTTAAATTTATATTTATCCCCAATTTTAACAATAATTGTTTTGAAAACCTCTTGTTCATTTATTAGCTTATTTATTTGTTTTATTATATAATTTGGTGAAAAAGTAGTTTCAAAAGTAAAGTCTATTAAATAATCACTTCGTATTTTCTTACTTTCATTATTACCACAAATTTTGTTCATAATTATACCAATATCATATATAGTTTGGACAGAGGACCTAACTAAATTATTTTTAATAACATCCATATAGTTAAGTACAAATAGCTTCATATTTTCTATATTATATAATTTTGTGTGTTTTTTGGTTTCGACTTCTAAATCTGTGTTTTGACTATATTTATGATCTTCGCCTTTTACTTTGATTAATTCTGACAACTCTTTAATAGTGGGTGAATTAAAAACATCTTGTAAAGTAAGTGGTGTTTTAAATTTTTCTCTAATTTGATGTAATAATACTGTTGCCTTTATCGAACGTCCACCAAGTTCAAAAAAGTTGTCATCAATTCCAATATTATTCCTTTCTAACACGTCTTGCCATATCTGAACCAGTTCCATCTCTATCTCGTTTCTTGGCGCGGAATATAATTGGTTTGAATTTTGATTCAATGGATCAGGTAATGCTTTTTTATCTATTTTTCCATTTGGAGTTAAGGGCAATGCATTTAATGATACAATATAATTAGGAATCATATATTCAGGTAATCTTTTTAACAGATAGCTCTTTAATTCCCTTTCTTTCTTTTCATCTTTCCATACTACATATCCGCATAAATATTTTTCTCCATCCTTAAATTCTTTTGATATTATAACCGCATCCTTAACGTCCTTCATCTCAAGAATTGTTTTTTCTATTTCACCTATTTCGATTCGATAACCTCTTATCTTTACCTGATCATCATTGCGCCCGAAAAATTCTAAATTTCCATCAGGCAACCACCTTACTATATCGCCCGTTTTATACATTCTTTCTCCTTTAATAAAAGGATTATCTACGAATTTAGCTTTTGTTAATTCATCGTGATTTAAATAACCTCGCGCAAGTCCTGGGCCGCAAACACACAGTTCTCCCCATACACCAATTGGCACCAAGTGATTATTCTGATCAACAACAAACGTTCCTACGTTTCTAATTGGTTTACCTATTGGAATTTCCTTTAAATTGTTTAAATCTTTACGATCTATATGGTAAATTGTTGTGTCAACGCAACATTCTGTTGGACCGTAAACATTTGATATAACAACTTTATTTAATTTTTTATAAACATTACGGACAGTATCTACTAAAAGTCTTTCGCCACCAATGAGTAAATGTTTAAGCACGAGATCATTCTCAGGACTCAAACATTCTCCTATCATTTTTAAATGTGCCGGCGTACCATCTGACAATTCAATCTGTTGTTTTTCATAGTATCTAATTAATTCATATCCATCTTTTGTAATATCTTCTGTTACAATATGTAGCGTATGTCCATTCAGTAATAAAACGAAAATAAGTTCTACGGAAGCATCAAAGTGAAAAGGAGAAAGCATCGCTCCTTGAAGGTTATCATATTGAGAATATACTTCTTCTGATAATGCATGTACTAAATTCACGACACTCTGATGTTCAATTAACACCGCCTTCGGTTGACCCGTAGAACCGGATGTGTATATTGCATATGCTAAATCAGTTGGACTATTTTCTACAAAAAGGAAATTTGTAATATTTTTGTTTATTTCGTCTTGTATAGATATAACTTTACCGTTATAAGAAATATCATCGACTTCACCATTGACTGTTAATAATATTGAAATTGAACTATCTTTAATAATGAATTCTTTTCTTTCTGCAGGCGCCAAAGGATCAATGGGTAAATATGCTCCTCCTGAAAGTAAAATCCCAAAAATACCAACTACTGTTTCCAATGATCTTTCAGCGATAATACCCACTAATTGATTTGGTTTAACTCCTTCCTTAATTAGTGTTTGAGCAACTTGTATACTTTTGTCATACAGTTCTCTATATGTTAATTTCTGATTACCACATACTAATGCAATAGCCCCAGGTGTTTTTTGGACTTGTTTTTGAAACATTTCAGTAATCGTGATCCCCTTACAGTCAAAATACCCTTTATATGCGTAATTATTAATAATTTCCTTCTCTTCATTATCTGATACCATTTTTAATTCTCCGATTGTTGATTCAAACTTCCTATACATTTCTTTTAAAATTCTTTCATAATGGAACAAAAAATTTTTAATATATTTCTTATCAAAAAGATTACTATTATATTCTATACTAATCGATACAATCCCCCTCAATTCTCTTGCCATTATACTCATATTAAATTTGGCTGGTTGTAAATTGATAGGGAAATCTCTAATAACAAGATCCTTAACCTCTGGTTTTTTATTCATAAAATTATCCACACCAAAATCTACATCAAATAATGGGTTACCTTTATCTCTTTTTAAGTTTAATTTCTCAACCAATTTGTCAAAAGGATAATCCTGATTTTCAATTGCTCTAATAGTATTTTCTTTTACTTCATAAAGAAAATCTCTAACTTTTTTATTTGAACATGGTTTATTTCTCATTGCAAGATTATTCACAAACATTCCAACAATATTTTCTACATCTGGATGAGTACGTCCGAATACAGGTGTACCAACAACTATATCATTTGAATTTGAGTACTTTGAAATAACTATATTCAACGCTGCTAATAACACCATATATAAGGTACTTCCTGTCTCTCTCATCATATTTTTTATAATCAACTGGCACTCTTGATCAAATTGATATTCAACTTTTCCAGCTATTTTAGTATCATCTACTACATTACTAAAAGTAGAAGGCAAATAGGGCTTTTCAACAAAATCAGAATATAAATCGCACCAATAATTTTCTTGTTTCTCAAGTTCATAAACAAAATCATTTTGCTCCCATTCAGAATAGTCTTTATATGATAACGAAACAGGTGGAAGCGGTTTTTGATTATATAAGTCAAATAATTCTGATATTAATATTTCGCACGAAATACCATCTGCGATTATATGATGTATATCACATAAGAGTATGTGTTTATTTTTATTTATATGAAATATGCCCGCTCTTAACTGACATGGTTTTTTTAAATCAAATGGTTTAATGAATTTTTTTAATAAACTTTCCAGTTTATGTTCTTTTTGAACGTAATATTCTAATTTAAATTCAAATTTTTTATGAATAATTTGAAAAAGATCGTTTTCAACTATGTGAAAACTAGTTCTTAAAATATCATGCCTTCTAATTAGATTATTAAATGCTTTTTCTAATTGATCTAATTTTAAATCCCCTTCTATTTCAAAAGCTAAAGGAATATTATATTTAATATTAAATGGCTCCATTTCAGTTAATGTAAACATTCTTTTCTGCGCAAAGGAAGTTTTATAGTATTTTTTTGATCCTGTATTGTAAATTTTTTGAAATCTATTATTAATATCTTTCTCTATTAACCCAGAAATCTCCCTTATAGTAGGAGTTTTAAAAAAATCACTTAATGATAGTTCAATATTGAATACCTTTTTAATTTCACCGATTAAAAGAGTTGCGCTTAATGAATTACCACCAAGTTCAAAAAAATTGTCATCAATACCTATATAATCACACAATAGAATATCCTTCCATAAATTAGATAGTATATATTCTCTTTTATTCCTTGGAGCTGTATAATTTTTGTTGATTGATAACTGTAAATCTTTTATAAGTTGGGCTCTATTGATTTTTCCATTAATTGTTAGTGGGATATTTTTTAATTGTTTAAAGTATTTTGGTACCATATAATATGGAAGATATTTCAATAGATAATCCCTAATAATTTTACTTGAAATTTTATTATCACTAGTAAAATATACTACAAGTTCCACCTCGGGATTTTCGCCGACCGGTAAAACAACTACTTCCTTTATTCCCTTAATTTTTAATATAAGGCTCTCTATTTCACCAATTTCAATCCTATATCCTCGAATTTTAACTTGATGATCTTTACGGCCAATAAGTTCAATATTTCCATCTGATAGTATCCTACCAAGATCTCCAGTTTTGTACATTAAATATTGTTTATCAAATGGATTTTTTATAAATTTTTCTTCAGTTAAATCATTTCTGTTGAAGTACCCTTTTGATACACCTTTTCCAGAGATATATATTTCACCGACCTCTCCGATTTGCGTTTTTCTTAAATGATTATCTAAAATATAAATTTGATAACCTTCTAATGGTTTCCCAACAGGAATTATAGCGTCTTCTTCGGATGTGCACTTATAATAGGTTGCGACTACAGTAGTTTCAGTAGGACCATACATATTGTATACTTCTGAGTATTTGATTAAATTGGTATAGTATTCCTTTTTAAGAACATCACTACTACTTATAAAAATTCTAATAGACCTCATAGGGTTTAATTTATTAAACTCATTTAATGTAATGGGAGTACAAATCAATATTGATACTTTGTAAAAATCAATAATCTCTTTTAATCTAATAGGATTTAAGATTTCCTCATCCTTTGGAATGATAACCTTGCCCCCACTTGACAAAATTGTAAAAACCTCGCCAACAAACCAATCAAAAGAAAAGGATGTTTGTTGCAATGAAACATCTTTTTCTGATATATTGAACGTTTTATTAAAACTTGTTATAAAAGCTACCACATTTGCATGTGTTGCAACAACTGCCTTTGGTTTTCCGGTCGATCCAGAAGTAAAAATAATATATGCTGGAGAATTTTCATCAATTTCGGTTAATAGATTATTTCCATTCCCAACATAATTTTTATTATCATCAATTAAAATGATCTCTAAATTAAAGTCATCTAAGAGAAATGATTGCTGGGTTAACAAAAATTTAATTTTACAATCTTTTATTATAAATTTAATTCGTTCTTTTGGATACCTTGGATCAATTGGAACATAGACAGCACCAATTTTTAATAAAGCTAGTACCGCGATTATCATCTCATGGGAACGTTTTGAAATAATACCTACAATCATACCTTTTCTTATGCCTTTTAAAATTAGCTTTCTTGCTAATTGATTTGCACGCGAATTTAATTCAGAATATGTATACTTTTTTCCATCGAAAATAGTTGCAATTTCAAGAGGTTTTTTCCTCGCTTGATTTTCAATAAAATGATGTATAAGCTTTCCATAATAAACGCTATTTTCATTCACTGATTTATTACAATTCTTATCTAAAAGTTCTTTCATTTCCCTTTTATCCACCTATTTCAACTCCTATCAAAAATGGATTTTATCTAAGATAACATTATTTTGATTACCTATAGGTTTAAGGTGAAACGTTTAAGTAACTTTAGTCTTTGTTATTGATTTAGCGAAACAAGAACATAGATTATGCAAGGATAAGAAACATAAAATTAAAATTTATATCTTTTTGGGTATTTATTAAATGGGGTGTATACTGATACTTATGAGCGGCTTATAATTGGAGAGTATAAATAGGTGTTTTTTGAATTATATATTGAAATATAACATATGGTGATTTGTTTTAATATAGGAAAAAGGACCTATTTTTTATTCTTTATTCTTTACGGGCTGTGTCAATAAATTTATATAAGCTTTTTTCGAATCTCTTTATTTGCCCGTTCAATCATGTTGGTATAGATGAATTTGCGCACATCTTTAGGATATTTATAGAAATTCAGCAGGGCGAATCATACATTTTCCCATGATTCGATGCCCCTTTTCATTTTTTTAATTTTCTAGTCTAAGCAAATCCGCTTTAAAAACAATCAGAGACTAGCTCCGTTGGATCTACCTTTCTGACTTTAGAGAGCGTATTCCGCATTTTATGTACGATACACTGTTGCACATCTGCCTTAGGATATGGCGAATGGCGGTTTCCAATCCCGGCAGCTCATCAAAAATGCCAAGTAATAGGCGCCGAACCCCGCAATGATAAAGGTCTTCTAAGATTTCTTTTCTGGATACTTGGGGATTTTTCCCCGACATAAAAACCTAAGGCTTCTTGTTTGCCCTCAAGGGTCAATCCCTAAGGCCAAATATATCGCTTTTTCATCGAATCCCGGCGAACATTGAAAAATAACGCATCTAAATAAACCGCAAAATAGTTCGGCTCTAAGGGGCGTATTTGCTATTTTTCGATATCTTTTAGTCCGTTTTCGTAATTTTGGCTGGTAAATAAGCATGTCTATTTAAAGGTTGCTCTACAAATTTGCCGATTTGACGCGGGCTACCCTTTCCTTTATAAAGGGTAAAGATCGTTTCAGATCGTTTCTCCAAGGAACTCGTTCTGTCTTTTGTAAGGCTCAAACAACACGATATGGAAGTTCACGTGTAATATGGAGGCATCAAGAGTTGTAGCAGTTTTAACAGTGGGTAAAGTAAAGCCTGTACGGTAGCCTTTTCTGAACGATAGACACCTTTTGTCTAGCCACAATATCCCTAAATCACACAGCAGAAAACAAGCGGTGATAAAAGTTATTACTATTTCTCCAAAAGGCAATTCAAAACAGCTACCGTTGATAGTGAAAGTAATTCGTATACTCAGTTTTGTTCAATTCCGATTCTGTTTTTATAATCACTCTTTAATGAGATATCTATTAACTCTTCATGAATAAAAAATTAAGTGCAAAATAGTTTTTTCCAACTTAGCTTTTTAAGAGTAAACTTGTAAAATACCCCCTTTTTGTATAGAACTGCAACCGAAATTATATAATCATTTACAATAAATGTTTTAAATACAAAATTCATATATTTACCGCCATTAAAATCCAAAGGAACTTTAAAAGATTTTAGAGAAAGAGAAAGACCTAAACCTAAAGCTTTAGTTAAAGATTCTTTTAATGTCCATATTAAATAAAATCTTCTTAATTTATCATTTTTATTCATTCCATTATTTACAAATTCTATTTCTTTAGGTAGATATATCTGTTCCATAATATCAAGATAATCTTGTTTAATATTTTCAACATCTATCCCTATATGTAAATTCGAACTAATAGCGCATGTAACAATTCCATTCGAATGGGACAAATTAAAATATATTGGTGGTTTTCCTCTTGGTATACAATCTCTTTCTACAAATAGTTTTCCAAATGAATTTTTATAAAAAGAAATTTTCCTATTTGATGTATTAAATTCTTTGCTTATCATATTTTTAGCAAGTATTCTACCCGTTAAAAATTCAATTTTTTTATCTTTAGTTCTATACCTTTCGAAAATTTTCCTTTCATTAATATCTAAAATTGATACTTTTTTATACAAGATATCTTTTGGTATCTCTTTAGGCAAAATAACAAAATATATTTTAATTGTTTTAACTTCCATCATTAAACTCCTCCTAAAAATTCATCAGTTCGTTAGCTAGACATCCTCGATTAATGTCTGTTGCTATGTCATACTGTTGTAATTTGTTCGGTTAATTCTATTTCGTTTATTGAATTGTAAAACATCCTTTGAATTGTCCATGGGTCCCCTGTCATCTTGAGTTAGATAATAAATCATTTATCGTATTACAGATCGCTTGTTATATTTAAATTTATATGGTACCTAAAAGTAGTCATTTCGTGTAACTTTCTAAAAAAATTCAGTTGAGCTATATTGGCGTTAGCATGATGTTTATGAACGATCGAATGACATCTCGAATATTTCATCTTATCTTTTTTATCATATAAAGGTGAATTTTATAACATATAGTTGATAAACATTGCCTAAACTGAAATTTTTATTTACCATTTTATTCTTTTCTCTTTGGCTTGTCCATGACGTGATGAAGTTGAATCACGCCATTCGTCGGAAAAGACTCAAAAGGGGGAATGGTTCGTAGAAGCGATCTTGATGGGGAAGAGGCGTATGGCAGATTTGATCTTGCATGTAACCCGTGATCCTTTCTTGAAGTTATATATAGGAGGCTGCTTATGAAGGTCACTCAAACGACGGATTACGAACTCATTGCCAAGTTAAATCAGCCCGTGCAACAGATCCATTTTGAGCTAAAACCCGATTACTTTAAAGAATATAACTATGACGATGTAAAACAATTTTTCAAAGACATCGTCCATAAAGACGGTTTTATCTTTCTTCTTTTAGAAGACGGCGGGGAGCCCCTCGGCTTTGCGATGATCGAGATTCGGGAATATCCCGAAAACCCTTTTAGAAGAGCGTATCGATCCGTTTTCGTCCACCAAATCAGCATCGTGGAAACCCAAAGAAAAAAAGGTTACGGCACGCGATTAATGGAAGAAATCTATAACATCGCTAAAAAGCATGGCATTGATGTCATTGAATTGGATTATTGGGTCGGCAACACCGTGGCAGAGAATTTTTAGAAAAAAACACGGATTCGTCAAGCAAAGGGAGTTCGTATATAAAAAAATATAATCTCCCTTCTCTTGCTCTTGTTTAGACGGAATCGACTCTTCATTATGTGGGGATTCATCTTTTTCATAGAAGTGATGCAAAGGTTTCGAATGGGAGCCGCCCTTTTGGCTCCCTTTTAATAAACCATTTAGTTTACATAATTTATATTATGTATAATATAAAACCAGCCCAAATCTTGAGAGACGGTTAATGGGGCATATTTAAGTCCATATAGAATTTCTCACATAGAAGGAATGAAGCAAAAATGATGCTTAATGGTTCTAATCCTTCGATTCCAACTCTTTTTTAATAGACTTTAAAACCCCCCTCATAGTAGGCCTTATCATGCGGGAGAAAGCTATCTTTGCTTACCGTTCTATTAATTTTGGCTCTTTTGCCGTCCTCACACATCTCAAACCCTTCAATTTTAACCGCTTGTTTCTCCCCTAACCACAGTTCATAAAAAGGAGGCAAATTCCGCTTTTACAATTCCTGACACTTCTTCTTCTTGCCACTTAAATCTGTCATACAAGTTATCTTCGCTTCTATATAGAAAAACGTGACTTAATTCTCGATCAATAAATTCGTCTTGAACGATTTGATCCTTGATTACGCCTAGTGATATAAGGTCATTAAAGGATATGGCCATACCAAGCTCCTCTTTAACCTCCCTAATGCCGTCAGCAATCGTTTCATTCGCTAATATATGGCCAGCCGCTGTTACATCTAACAGGTTGGGGAAGTCCTTCTTTTTACCACTGCGTATTTGCAAGTGAGTGTAATCTTTGCCGTTTTCTCTGCTCATCATCCAACAATGGAACGTGGCGTGCCAATGGCCGATTCGATGGACTTCTTCACGTGTCGCCACTCAGATGCGGCGGTTATTTTCGTCAAATATATTGATTTTCTCTATATCCATCGATAATTTCACCATTCTTTTAATACCATCTTTGTTTGTCTAGTCGTTTCTTTATAATATCAACAGAGTGTACGCGTGTTGCACCAAGGATTCAGTTCAAGGGAGTATTCTCAAATAGACAGTAAAGTTTAATACTCTTTATCTATAACCTTCTTTCTTAAACTTTTTCCTCTTAATTAGAATTAACTATATTATTTCATAAAATTTGTTTAAGACAATAGAGAACACACCGTCGTTTGCTGTCTTACCAGGCTTGTATCTCCAGAATAAATAATGAATGATCATCTCCATGCTATTCCGAATTTATCCCCTCCCCAACCGCCCATCATTCGATAAGCCCAATTTTCGTAAAAAATTAGTGCCCGAAAGATCTGTTCGACGCACCGTATGCGGGCCAAAATCCTTTTAAGTTTTTGAAACACCGATCCTAACTCCCTTGAAATCCTCTCAAACCCAAGTCCCATCCCATAAAATCCGCCGGTCAAAAATAAAAGGCGCTCATATGCCGGCCATTACATCCTTGTTTTCGTTCAGCTTATGGTAAAATGTTTGATTGGCGGCTTTCGCCACATCCCGCACGGCGTGACGATGACAAAACCGGAACCCCCTTTATAATCAAAGCTTATGGGCACAATCGATTAATCTCCCCTTCCCCATCAAAACAAATGCCGCTCGGTCGAGGCCGCCGCTATTTAAGTAAAGGCAAAGCGAACCCGTGTAAACCGGGCTTATAGCCGATGGGGATGAACCGGGAGACGAATATTCCAGAAAAAGCCGGGGATGTTCCCAAATGGAAACAAAACGGTCACGTTTACATAGCGGCAAACGTGATATGCTGTCACTGGAAGCTGATGATGCGGGATGCAACATTTCACCGTCGATTGGATGGCGCAACCGTGAATTTATGCAACTAGAACTAAAGGAGTCTTGACCATGCAACCAGACCGTTCACACACACAAACCACAAGTCAGACGGAAAGTCCTTCCCAATTAAAACGCGCGTTAAAAGCCCGGCATTTGACGATGATCTCACTGGGCGGATCCATCGGCACCGGGTTGTTCCTGGCAAGCGGCGGTGCCATTCACACCGCGGGACCGGGCGGTGCCTTGCTTTCATATATGCTGATCGGGGTAATGGTCTATTTCTTGATGACCGGTCTTGGCGAGATGGCCGCCTATATGCCGGTTTCCGGCACTTTCAGCACTTATGCCACCAAGTTCGTCGACCCGTCGCTCGGTTTTGCGCTCGGGTGGAATTATTGGTATAACTGGGCTATCACGATCGCCGCGGAGCTGGCGGCCGTCACGATCATCATGAAGTTTTGGTTTCCGCACAGCCCTTCTTATCTATGGAGCGGTTTGAGCTTATTCATCATGTTTCTTTTGAACTATTTATCCGTCAGGGGATTCGGCGAAGCGGAATATTGGTTCTCCATCATCAAAGTGGCGACTGTCATTCTCTTTATTATCGCCGGCGTTTTCATGATCCTCGGCATCATGGGCGGCCCGGCGATCGGTTTGAAAAACTTCACCATCGGCGATGCGCCTTTCCACGGCGGGTTTTTATCGATGCTTGGCGTTTTAATGGCCGCTGGTTTTTCCTTCCAAGGCACGGAGCTTCTCGGCGTGACCGCGGGGGAAACGGACCGTCCTGAGGAAAATATCCCGCGCGCGGTGCGCCAAATTTTTTGGAGAATTCTCCTTTTCTATGTTTTGACGATCCTGGTCATCGGATTGCTGATCCCGTATACCAATGAGCGGCTGGCGAACGGAGACGTCACGATGAGTCCGTTTACGCTCGTCTTTCAAAAAGCCGGGATCGCGTTTGCGGCTTCCGTCATGAATGCCATCATCCTTACCGCAGTCCTCTCATCGGGCAACTCCGGCATGTATGCGGCGACAAGAATGCTTTGGGATTTGGCGCGGGAAGGCAAAGCGCCGAGATTTCTCGCCAAGTTGAATAAGCGCGGCGTGCCCGTCAACGCCCTCCTGTTGACTGTGCTCGTCGGGACCTTGGCCTTTCTCACGTCATTTTTCGGCGACGGCGTCGTCTATCAGTGGCTGCTTAACGCTTCGGGGTTGTCCGGATACATTGCTTGGCTGGGCATTGCCATATGCCATTATCGTTTTCGAAAAGCCTATCTGGCGCAAGGAAGAGATCCAAAGGCGCTTCCATACAAATCGAAATTCTATCCGTTTGGACCGCTGTTCGCCGTGGCCCTCTGTACCTTTGTCATATTGGGCCAAAACTACCCGGCGTTTCTCAAAGGCCATATCGATTGGAACGGCATCCTCGTGTCCTATATCGGCTTGCCGCTGTTTCTGATGTTATGGCTGGGACATAAGATGTGGAAAAAAACAAAACTGATCCCTCTGGATCAGTGTGAATTAAAATAAAATGCAGGCGCCAGGCCATCCTAACCATGGGTTCGGCCTGGCGCTCTGTTTTTCCTTTCTGTTGACGACGGCGTTACGCCCGTTATGTGCCTTTCGCTTTAAACATCCCGTACGACGAGGGAATAACCGCTTATATGCCAAGGCGTTGTCTAACGCTAAAACAGTTTCCACATTTTCGTCCGTGACCTTATTCCCTTTAATGACGTCCGTATCTTTAACCGGATATTTAGAGACTTCTAAAATTGCCTTTTGTTCCTTGATGGCTTTTTTAAACTCATTTTCATCGGTTTTCAAGTCGTCCAATTGCTCTTTGGGTTTGACCTTTTCAACATGAACAATAGGCGTATAATCCAGCTTCATTGCCTTTTTCCAAAGGCTTGTCCATTCTGATTGCTTTATGTAATTTCTCGTAAAATAACTCGGCGAAACGCATAGCAAAACATGAAAATGAGGATGATACGTTCCAAATGATTCACTTTCAAGATCTCGGTTCCTTGTAACCTCTAAAGCCCTAAAATAGCCCTTTACGGACGTTTTAAAAGCTTTATATTTTGTTAGCCTATTAAACCCCTTAAACATGGCTTTCAACGCCTCTGGGAGACCTTCTCCGTCCGTATTTTTCACAGTGAGGGTCAGAAATAACCAACGAACATTGAAACGCTCATTGATCGCCTCTACGATTCTTTTATTGTGATGGGCTATTTTGAGCGACCGTCGCCAGTTACACATCGGACATAACCTCACCTTGCAGAACCAAGCTTGATAGAGTTTTAATCCCTCCGGCGTGCTTTTGAAAACCAACGTATCCGCACAATCATCCATTCGTTCCGCTTTTCTCTCTAATCCCGCTTTGTCAAAGTGTTCTGCCGTTAACTGCGACCAGCTTTTTTCCCTTGCCAATCTCGTTGTTTTCCCGCCTTTGTCTTATCTACCAATATTTTTGTAGTTGCGTTATCGAACGTTTCAATGTTATTATTTTTATACATGAACCGAATATCTCCTTTCTGAAGCCCCTTCAGAAGGGTAAAAAGCTCCCTGTGATAGATTGAGATTCGACAACTTAACCTTATCACAGGAGCTTTTTTCCGTCTACGCTAAAAAATCGGTTTAACTCCAGTTGTATCAAGGGTTTAAGCCAATTTTTTAAAATCTCATTGTTTCTATATAGTATCAAGATAAGAAGAAACTCGTTCAACCCCTTGTGAAACAAGGGGTTTCACTCCAAGAAAGAGCTTCGATTCCCAAAGCTATCCTCAAGCGTTTTCGATCGCTCGCTATTTATTACTCGGTCAAGCCGATTCCTTTTTGTCATGGAGCCTGCGCCCTTCAAACTTCCCGAAGGCGACCCCATCGGGCAAAATCCGCCCTCTGGGGCACCTCCGGTCAGTTTACTTGAAGGGCTCTCCATGACAAAAAGACTTCGTTTGCCCTGCGTCATAAACCGCTCGCTGATGACGGTCGTTCGGACAGGGCGAGCCTCGTTCTCCTCCCTGTCCTCACTCCCTTGTTGCTTCATTCCGTTTTGGCATTCTCCCTTCCGGTTCGAATGCCATCACTCCATTTCAGCAAGTCATTTTTGCTCATTCGGAGCCTGCCCGAATTGCGCAAAATGACTTTGCCCCGCACCTTACAGGTGGGAGAGGCGGAGTTAAAAGTGTCCGACGTTGCACTTCGGACACACACTCCGCAAGGGTGGAGGTGCCCTCCCCCTTGACCCCCACCGTCCGATAAAAAAAACGTCTTGTAAAAAAGGACACCAATCAGGGCAGATTACCTGCCTTGATCAGTGTCCCTTACGATTTCGGTCTCGGACGATTTTCCTCTTTCTCAATAAAGAATTAATGAGGGAAGAACTTTATTTTTAAATCAATTAAAAGCCTTGTCCATCCTATTAATGCTATGATAAAAATAACAACCCAAAATACTAAAATTCTTAGAGATCTAGGAATAGACATCCAAATTTCTAGAATTTTCCTTGAAGTATTATCCATTACTTCATTTTTTTTATTGTTATCTTTATTTGTCATTCTATATCATCCTTAGGTGTTTTCATATTCTGATTTACCCTTTAAAACTAAACACCAAGGAAAAACACAATTATTTTTGCTATTTCACCAGCAACATCCGGTGGTAAACCTAAATGAACTAACCCAGAAGCAATAGGTCCCTCTTGCCATTTATTCAGTTCTTCCAAAAAGTTAGCTATTTTATGAGAGTATTTTTCAATATATTTTGCTGTTTTAGGACTTGCCTTGGCAACTATTTTACTTAACAGTGTTCCACCATGGCGAAAAGCTGAAATAATTGCCTTTTTTGTTGAACTTCATTTGAACCTTTTTTATACGGATGAGCTAAGTTGAGTCCGTAAAATTGTGTAAAAAGGAAATGTAAAAAGAGCCACGTTGCTTTCCCTTTGATAGAATGAAAGTGAACCAAAAACCAAACAAAAAGGAGGAAAGCAACTATGGCTCAATACAATATTACAATAAGCGATGAAATCCTGCACGGGTTCCTGTCGCAAGATCAAGGACTGGCCAAACTGTTGGAACAGGTCTTGAATCAAATCCTTGAAGCCCAGTTAACGGATCAACTTGGCGCCGGCCGTTATGAGCGCACAGAGGGGCGAAAAGGCTATCGAAACGGGTCTTATCCCCGGCAATTGACGACTCGGGTGGGACGGTTGACCTTGCGCGTGCCGCGGACAAGGGATGGGGAATTTTCCACCGAACTCT
>NZ_BDDQ01000038.1 GCF_002003465.1 Caenibacillus caldisaponilyticus
CGAATTGGCTTATAAAGGCCAAATTCCGGGTGTGAAAAAAGCCAGCTGGTAAACCCCTGTTTGAGGGAAGGAGGTCATTGGAATGGTTATGACAGACCCGATTGCAGATATGCTGACTCGCATCAGAAATGCGAACAACGTGCGCCACGAATCGCTTGAAGTGCCGGGTTCTAGGGTCAAAAGGGAAATCGCCGAAATCCTGAAGCGCGAAGGCTTCATTAAAGACTATGAATACATCGAAGACAATAAGCAGGGCATTATTCGCATTTTCCTGAAATACGGGCCGAATAAAGAACGCGTCATTACGGGCTTGAAACGGATCAGCAAACCGGGCCTGCGGGTATACGCAAAAGCGGACGAGCTTCCTCGCGTTCTCGGAGGACTCGGCATCGCGATTGTGTCCACTTCCAAAGGCATTTTGACGGATAAAGAAGCGAGAGCTCAAAAAGTGGGCGGCGAAGTCATCGCATACGTTTGGTAATACTTGACATGGAATGGAGGTGTCACGATGTCTCGAGTTGGCTTAAAACCCACAGTGATCCCGAATGATGTTACGGTTACGATCGAAGAAAACAACAAGGTGACCGTCAAGGGCCCCAAAGGGGAACTGACCTACACCTTTCATCCGGACATGAAGATTATCTTGGAGGACAATGTCGTCCGAGTCGAACGCCCGAGCGATTCCAAACTGCACCGCTCGCTGCACGGAACGACGTCGAGCCTGATCAAAAACATGGTCGAAGGCGTGACGAAAGGCTATGAAAAACGCCTCGAGCTCGTCGGCGTCGGCTACCGCGCGCAAAAGTCAGGCAATAAATTGGTCTTGAACGTGGGCTATTCTCATCCGGTTGAAATCGTTCCGGAAGACGGCATCGAAATCGACGTGGAAGGCAACAACAAAGTGATCGTCAAAGGCATCAACAAAGAACGCGTCGGTGCGGTGGCCGCCAACATTCGCTCCGTGCGTCCTCCGGAACCCTATAAGGGTAAAGGCATACGCTACGAAGGCGAAAACGTCCGCCGCAAGGAAGGCAAGACCGGTAAGTAATGCTCGCGGAAAGGAGTGAATCGCATTGATCACCAAACCGGATAAAAACGCCATTCGCAAAAAACGGCATAAACACGTGCGCCGTCGCGTTTTCGGCACGCCGGAACGCCCGCGCCTGAACGTGTTCCGTTCGAATAAACACATTTACGCCCAATTGATCGACGATGAAAAAGGCGTGACGCTCGCGTCGGCCTCCAGCCTCGACAAATCCCTCGGTCTGGAAAAAGGCAGCGACGTAGAAGCCGCGAAAAAAGTCGGCGCGGCGATTGCTGAGCGCGCCCTGGAAAAAGGTTTTACCAAAGTCGTTTTTGACCGCGGCGGTTATCTCTACCACGGCCGAGTGAAGGCGCTCGCCGATGCCGCCCGTGAAAAAGGACTGGAATTCTAATATAAGGAGGGGAACTCATTGCAACACCGTGAGCGAAATAAATCCGAATTAGAAGAACGCCTTGTTTCCATCAACCGCGTCGCTAAAGTTGTCAAAGGCGGCCGTCGCTTCCGTTTCGCCGCCCTCGTCGTCGTCGGCGACAAAAAAGGCAACGTCGGTTTCGGCACCGGCAAAGCCCAAGAAGTGCCGGAAGCGATCCGCAAAGCCGTTGAAGACGCGAAGAAAAACATGATCAACGTTCCGATCGTCAACACGACCATTCCGCATGAAGTGATCGGCAAATACGGCGCCGGCAAAGTTTTGCTGAAACCCGCTTCGGAAGGTACGGGTATCATCGCCGGAGGTCCCGTCCGTGCCGTGCTTGAACTCGCGGGAGTCGGCGACATCCTGTCGAAATCTTTAGGTTCGAACAACCCGATCAACATGGTGCGCGCAACGGTTGAAGGATTGAAAAGCTTGAAGCGTGCCGAAGATGTGGCTCGGTTGCGTGGAAAAACGATCGAAGAACTGTTAGGATAAGGGAGGGATAGCCATGGCTAAAAAACTGGAGATCACCCTCACCCGCAGTGTGATCGGTCGCCCGAAAAGCCAACGCGTGACCGTGAGGACGCTTGGCCTGCGCAAACCGCATCACACCGTAGTCCAAAACGACAACCCCGCCATACGCGGCATGATTAAGAAAGTACAGCACCTCGTCAAAGTGAGAGAAATCGACGAGTAACACCGGGGGACGAAGGCGAGAGTCCCGCCGATATATAAGAACGGTCTATTGGCAAGGAAAACGGAAAAACAGGGCGAATTATATAGAGAAGCGCCCAATCTAAGTTAAACGGCCAAGATCGCCTTTCGCTTTTCGCCGCGCTTTCATGTTTTCGGACGGCGTCCTTAAGCCGCTCCGGGTGCGAGGCGGATTGATGCACGGCGGTCACTGGTGAGAAATCTGAACCATTAGGAGGTGCCGACATGAAACTGCATGAATTGAAGCCTGCGGAAGGCGCGCGTAAAGAGCGGAAACGCGTGGGTCGGGGAAGCGGCTCCGGGCTCGGCAAAACATCCGGCCGTGGCCAAAAAGGTCAAAAAGCGCGTTCGGGCGGCGGCGTGCGTCCGGGCTTTGAAGGCGGACAAATGCCGTTGATCCAACGGTTGCCGAAACGCGGATTTAAAAATCCGACCCGTAAAGAATACGCCATTGTTAATCTCGAAACGTTGAATCGCTTTGCTGACGGAACGGAAATTACTCCGGAACTCTTGCTTCAAGAGCGCGTCATCCGCAAGGTGAAAGACGGCGTTAAAATCCTTGGCGAAGGCCAATTGGAGCGCAAACTGACGGTTAAAGCGCACAAGTTCTCGGCGAAAGCCAAGGAAGCGATTGAAGCCGCAGGCGGTCAAGCCGAGGTGATCTGATGTTCGAGACAATCTCCAATATTTTGCGCGTGGGTGACATTCGTCGCAAGGTGCTCTTCACCCTGCTCATGTTCGTCGTTTTCCGCATCGGTACGTTCATCCCTGTGCCGGGCGTGAACAGCGACGTCATCAATTTCAGCAATAACCAGGTTTTCGGCTTTTTGAATACTTTCGGCGGCGGGGCGCTGCAAAACTTCTCCATCCTCTCCATGGGGGTCATGCCGTACATCACGGCGTCCATCATCGTCCAACTGTTGCAGATGGATGTCGTGCCGAAGTTTACGGAATGGTCGAAACAAGGGGAGATGGGAAGGAGAAAGCTCGCCCAAGTTACCCGTTACGGGACGATCATCCTGGGATTCATCGAAGCGATCGGGATTTCCTACGGATTTAACCGACAATTTCCCGGGTTGATTGAAGATCCGAGCATATCGACTTACTTGCTCATCGCGCTCGTGTTGACCGCCGGCACGGCCTTCCTCATGTGGCTCGGTGAACAAATCACGGCCTACGGGGTCGGCAACGGCATTTCCGTCATCATTTTCGCCGGCATCATCGCGCGAATCCCGACCCAACTCAACCAGGTTTATGCGCAAAAAGTCGAAAATGCCGACAACCTCTTTCTCGTGTTTGTCTACTTTTTGGTCGTTCTCGCCGTCATCGTTGCGATTATCGTCGTCACGATCTACGTCCAGCAGGCCGTACGGCGCATTCCGATTCAATACGCGAAACGGGTCACGGTTGGACGCCAAGTCATCGGCGGTGAATCGACGCACTTGCCGATCAAGGTCAATGCCGCAGGGGTTATTCCGGTCATCTTTGCGATTTCGTTGATCGTCACCCCGCAGACCATTGCCAGCTTTTTCCATGAAAACGCGGTGACGAGATGGATCATCAGAACCTTTGACTACACGAC
The DNA here is from genome assembly GCF_002003465.1 of Caenibacillus caldisaponilyticus. Classification (GTDB taxonomy): domain Bacteria; phylum Bacillota; class Bacilli; order Bacillales; family Sporolactobacillaceae; genus Caenibacillus; species Caenibacillus caldisaponilyticus. The sequence continues at coordinate 3,757 of NZ_BDDQ01000038.1, forward strand.
CGCGACCGGCATGGTGATCTATGCGTTGTTGATCATCGCTTTTACGTACTTCTATACGTTCGTACAGGTCAATCCGGAAAAAATGGCCGATAACCTTAAGAAACAAGGCGGTTACATTCCGGGCATTCGACCGGGCAAGAACACGGAAAAATATATCACTAAGATTCTGTACCGGTTGACTTTCGTCGGCTCCATCTTTTTGGCGATCATTGCGATCTTGCCGATGTTGTTCGTCGATATCGGCAATCTGCCGGCGAACATCCGCATCGGGGGCACTAGCCTACTCATTGTCACCGGTGTGGCACTCGATATCATGAAACGCATCGAAAGCCAGTTGGTGAAACGGCATTACCGCGGCTTTATCAGACGGTAACGCGAAAGCTTCCGCAAAGCCTTTAAAGGTGAGACGGGATGTTACCGCGGAAGAATTCGGATGGTGCCGGCTTGGCCAGATTGGTTTCATGGAATATGGAGGGTTATGATGAACCTCATTTTAATGGGACTGCCGGGCGCCGGAAAAGGTACGCAGGCTGAACGGATCGTTGCAAAATACGGATTGCCGCACATCTCGACGGGCGACATGTTTCGCTCGGCCATCAAAGAAGGCACGGAACTCGGGAAGCAGGCAAAATCGTATATAGATGCCGGCGAACTCGTCCCGGATCATGTGACAGTTGGTATTGTCCGCGAACGGTTGGGCAAAGCAGATTGCCGCGGCGGCTTCCTGCTTGACGGCTTTCCGAGAACGACGGCCCAAGCGGAAGCACTCGACGATCTTTTGGCTGAAACGGATCGCCGGATCGATGCGGTCCTTTATATAAATGTTGACCGCGACCGCCTCATGGAACGTTTAACAGGCCGGCGGGTGTGCGGTCAATGCGGAGCGACTTATCACATTAAACTAAACCCGCCAAAACAAGAAGGCGTTTGTGACAAGTGCGGCGGCGAACTTACGCACAGAAAAGACGACCGGCCGGAAACGGTCAAAACGCGATTGGAAGTCAACGAACAACAACAACAACCGCTCTTGGACTTTTACAAGGCGAAAGGTTGTTTGAAAGAAATCGACGGGAATCAGCCCATCGATGACGTGTTCGCTTCCATCGAGAACATTCTCGGGAGTCTGTCCGCGTGATCATACGGAAGACGAAGCGTGAACTCGAAGCGATGAGGGAAGCCGGTCGAATCGTCGCTTTGACTCTCCGGGAATTGCAAAAGGTCATTGAGCCGGGCGTGACAACCGCAGAACTTGACAGCATGGCCGAACGACTGATACGCAGCATGGGCGCCGTCCCCTCTTTTAAAGGCTATGATGGCTTTACGGCGAGCATCTGTACGTCGGTGTCCGAAGAAGTCGTCCACGGCATCCCCGGAAAACGGGTTTTGCAAGAGGGCGATGTGATCAGCATTGACATCGGTGCCCAATACAACGGCTATCACGCCGACTCGGCATGGACTTACCCCGTCGGACAAATCTCCGATGAAGCGAAAAGGTTGCTCGCGGTCACCGAAAAGGCGCTGTATGTCGGATTGGAGCAAATCCGACCCGATGCGCGGCTGTCAAACATTTCTCACGCCATCCAAACATGTGTCGAAAGGGCGGGTTTTTCCGTGATCCGCGAAATGGTCGGTCACGGCATCGGCCGCCATTTGCACGAAGATCCGGACGTGCCCAATTATGGACCGCCCGGTAAAGGGCTCCGGCTGAAGCCCGGCATGGTCCTTGCGGTCGAACCGATGACGACCGCCGGATCGAGGCACATCGTCCTTATGGATGACGGCTGGACGGTCCGCACGGCGGACGGAAAGCTCTCCGCGCATTTCGAGCATACGGTGGCGGTCACCGAAGACGGTTATGAAATTTTAACGAAGCCTTAAGCGAAGGTGATGATTGATTGGACAGTCAATCCGACCGGGTACCTATACCCGGGCAGATCGCCCGTGTATTAAAGGGTAGGGATGCTGGAAAGTACTGTGTCATTGTAAGAGTGTTGGACAGTCGTTTTGTTGAAGTCGCCGACGGTGACAAGCGAAAATTTGACCGGCCAAAGAAGAAAAATATTCATCACCTGGAACTTCAACCTTACGTATCGACTGAAGTCAAGAACAGTCTCGCCGAGACCGGTAAAGTCACAAACGGCAAACTTCGCTTTGCGATCGCAAAGTTTCTGGAAGAACAAGTCAATGGCCTGAAGGAGGGTGATTCGATCGATGGCTAAAGAAGACGTCATTGAAGTGGAAGGTACCGTCGTCGAGCCGTTGCCGAACGCGATGTTCCGCGTCGAATTGGAAAATGGCCACAAGATTTTGGCCCATGTATCCGGTAAAATTCGAATGCACTACATTCGCATTTTACCCGGCGATAAAGTGACGGTGGAATTGTCTCCGTATGACTTAACACGCGGGCGCATCACTTATCGGCACAAGTGAGCGGACGCGCCTCGCACAAGGAGGTTTTACAAATGAAAGTGAGACCATCGGTTAAACCGATTTGCGAAAAATGCAAAGTCGTTCGCCGAAAAGGCACGGTCATGGTGATTTGCGAAAACCCGAAACATAAGCAAAAACAAGGTTAATCTACAAGGAGGTGCACTCAATTGGCACGCATTGCAGGCATTGATATCCCGCGGGACAAACGCGTTGTCATCTCGTTGACCTATATTTACGGCATCGGCAAATCGACGGCACAAAAAATCTTGAAGGATGCGGGCGTTTCTGAAGATACGAGAGTCCGTGATCTCACGGAAGAAGAACTCGGCCGCATTCGCGAACAAGTTGATAAATATAAAGTCGAAGGCGACCTGCGCCGCGAAGTTTCCCTCAACATCAAACGCTTGATCGAGATCGGCTGCTATCGTGGCATCCGTCACCGCCGCGGTCTTCCGGTTCGTGGACAAAACACGAAGAACAATGCGCGCACGAGAAAAGGCCCGCGCCGTACGATTGCGAACAAGAAAAAATAAAGGAGGTTCTGTGTGTAGATGGCTAAAGCGAAAGATACCCGCGGCCGCAAACGCCGCGTGAAAAAGCACATTGAGAGCGGCATCGCGCACATCCGCTCGACGTTCAACAACACGATCGTCACGATTACTGACCCTCAAGGCAATGCGATTACATGGGCGAGCGCTGGGGCGCTGGGCTTTAAAGGTTCCCGTAAATCGACTCCTTATGCCGCGCAAACGGCAGCTGAAGCGGCCGGCAAAGCCGCGATGGAACACGGCATGAAAACCGTTGAAGTGGAGGTAAAAGGTCCGGGCGCCGGACGTGAAGCCGCCATCCGAGCCCTCCAAGCGGTCGGTTTGGAAGTGACGGCGATCCGCGACGTCACCCCTGTTCCCCACAACGGATGCCGTCCTCCGAAACGTCGCCGCGTGTAAGGTTAAAAACCGTCGCACTTGTCCATAATGGGTATTATATGCGAAGGAATGAAACAGCTTTTTCATGAAGCTCATACCGCCCACCCATTAGCATTGCGGGAAATCCCCCGCGGTCTCGCGCCGGGATTTCGACGTTAGAAGGAGGGTTTAGTTGAATGATTGAAATCGAAAAGCCGAGGATCGAAACGGTTGAAATCAGCGACGATGCAACGTACGGCAAATTTGTTGTCGAACCGTTGGAACGCGGATACGGGACGACCTTGGGCAATTCCCTGCGCCGTATTCTGCTCTCTTCCCTCCCGGGTGCCGCTGTGACATCTGTCCAAATCGATAACGTGCTTCACGAATTCACGACGATCGATGGGGTCGTTGAGGATGTGACGGCGATCATCCTCAACATTAAAAACCTCGCGATGAAAATATATTCCGACGAAGAGAAGACGTTGGAAATCGATGTTCAAAGGGAAGGGGTCGTCACTGCAGCGGACATCATTCATGACAGTGACGTGGAAATTTTGAATCCGGATCTCGTCATCGCGACGCTTTCGGGCGACACGCGTCTCCACATCAGGATGACCGCCAGAAAAGGCCGCGGCTATGTGCCGGCCGAAGCCAATAAAAGGGACGACATGCCGATCGGCGTCATCCCGATCGATTCGATCTACACGCCGGTCTCCAAGGTCAATTATCAAGTGGAAAACACGCGTGTCGGTCAAGTGACCAATTATGATAAATTAACCCTCGATGTTTGGACTGACGGGAGCATCAGACCGGAAGAAGCTGTTTCATTGGGTGCGAAAATCCTTACCGAACATCTCAACATTTTCGTCGGTTTGACGGATCAAGCTCAGAATGCGGAAATCATGGTCGAAAAAGAAGAAGACCAAAAAGAAAAAGTGCTCGAAATGACGATCGAAGAGCTCGATCTTTCCGTGCGCTCCTACAACTGTTTGAAACGGGCCGGAATCAATACCGTTCAAGAATTGACGCAGAAAACCGAAGAAGACATGATGAAAGTCCGGAATCTCGGGCGCAAATCGCTTGAGGAAGTTCAAGAAAAACTCGCCGAACTTGGCCTCAGCCTTAAAAAAGAAGAGTAATCACCCACCCGACTTTCTTTTTTGCGCAAAAAAGAAATTCAGACTTCAAGAAGGAGGGTTCAAGCGATGGCATACGCGAAGTTGGGCCGTAATACGGCCGCTCGTAAAGCGTTATTCCGCGACTTGGCGACCGATCTCATCATCAATGAAAGAATCGTAACGACGCATGCGAAGGCGAAAGAGCTTCGCCCGATCGTTGAAAAACTCGTCACGTTGGCTAAACGCGGCGATTTGCATGCCCGTCGCCAAGCGGCTCGATTCGTCCGCAATGAAGTCGCCGATGCCGAAACGGGCAAAAAAGCGTTGCAAAAGCTGTTCGATGAAGTCGGACCGCGTTATGCGGAACGCCAAGGCGGTTACACCCGTATTTTAAAATTGGGTACGCGCCGCGGCGACAATGCGGAACGGGCCATCATCGAATTTGTATAAAGAGAAATAAAGAAAAAAAGGGCAAAGCGGGTTATGAGCCTAGGCTTCTATGCCCTTTTTTTTGCATGTTGGCTCCGTTTTGCCGAGAGGAGAGAGATGAGGCGAGAAGAGATCGAGTGATATGCCGCAGTGGGGGAGAGGAGAAGAGATGAGGAAAGAAAAGATCATCGAAGTCCGCGGCCTATCGTTCCGCTATGCCGATGATTCCGATTGGGCGCTCGAAAACGTGAACATGGACGTCTACGCCGGGGAATGGCTGGCGATCATCGGGCACAATGGCTCGGGCAAATCGACGCTCGCCAAATGTTTGAACGGCTTATACATTCCCCAAGAAGGATCGGTCAAGGTGGCCGGCCGCGATACGTCGGACGGCGAGGCATTATGGGAAATCAGGCGCCTTGTCGGGATGGTGTTCCAAAACCCGGATAACCAATTTGTCGGAACGACCGTGCGCGACGATGTCGCCTTCGGCATGGAAAATCACGGCATTCCCCGCGATGAGATGATCGTCCGCATGGAAGAAGCGCTGGCGCTCGTCGGCATGTCCGACAGCGCCGATCGTGAACCGCATCGTTTGTCAGGCGGCCAAAAGCAGCGCGTGGCGATCGCCGGTATCATCGCGCTGCAGCCCGCCATCATCGTTTTGGACGAGGCGACGTCCATGTTGGATCCGAAGGGGCGAAGCGATGTCCTCGCCGTCATGCGCCGTTTAAAACAAGAAAAGGATATTACGGTAATCTCGATTACCCATGATCTCGAAGAAGTCGCGGGCGCCGACCGCGTCATCGTCATGGAGCGGGGTAGCGTCGTCCAAGCCGGCGCGCCGCGGGAGATTTTCAAACATCCGAAAGTGTTGTTGGATTTGGGCTTGGATTTGCCGTTTGCCGTCAACTTGCGGGAACATCTTGTTCAAAAAGGCATCCCTTTGCCGGGCGATGTCTTTTTGCAAGAGGAATTGGTGGAGGAACTGTGGAAATTAAAGTCCGTCACTTGACGCATATTTACCAACCGAATACGCCGTTTGAACGCTTGGCGTTGGATGACGTTGATTTCACGATTCCATCCGGCGCTTTCGTCTCGATCATCGGCCATACGGGTTCAGGCAAATCCACGTTAATCCAACACTTCAACGGTTTGTTGAAACCGACCAAAGGCGAGGTCATCGTCGGAGATATCACCATCGCCGCGGGCGCAAAAAACAAGGATTTGAAGGCTTTGAGACAACGGGTCGGCATGGTTTTCCAATATCCTGAACATCAATTGTTCGAGGAGACGGTGGAAAAAGACATCTGTTTCGGCCCGCTCAATTTCGGTGTGCCGTTGGAAGAAGCGAAAGTGCGCGCCCGGGAAGCCTTGGAGCTCGTCGGTTTGCCGCTTTCTTTTCTGAGCCGCTCTCCCTTTGATTTGAGCGGGGGACAGATGCGGCGCGTCGCGATCGCCGGCGTCCTGGCGCTTCACCCCGAAGTCATCATATTGGATGAGCCGACGGCCGGGCTCGACCCTCGGGCGCGGCGGGACATCTTAAACTTGTTCGCCCGGCTCCACAGGGAAAAAGGGATCACCACGGTGATGGTGACCCACAGCATGGATGATGCCGCCCGGCTCTCCGATGAGATCATCGTCATGGATCACGGCCGAATGGTGATGAAGGACCGGCCGGAAGCGGTCTTTACCCGCACAGATCTCCTGAGGTCGCTGGGGCTGGACATTCCCGAACCGATGCGCTTCCTCCAACGCCTCGGCGCCCGCTCGGGAGAAGTTCTGTCCGAACCCGCGTTCACGGTCGAGCAAACGGCCGAGATCGTGACCCGCTTTTTAAACAGGGAGGGGGGGCCGTCATGGAGCTGATCATCGGTCAATACGTGCCGAGATCGTCCGTCATCCACCGCCTGGACCCGCGGGCGAAGCTCATCGGCGTGTTTCTTTACGTCATCATCGTGTTTTTGGCGAACAATTGGCCGACGTACGCGTTGCTCGCCGTCTTCACCGCCAGCGGCGTCGCGTTGTCGAACGTGCCGTTGCGCTACATCGTCCGGGGGCTCAAGCCGGTGCTGTTTCTCATCGTCTTCACTTTCGTGCTCAACGCGCTTTTTACCCATCAAGGCCCGGCCCTTTTCAAATTCGGATGGCTGGAGCTGACGTCCGCCGGTTTCATTCAAGCGGTGTTTATTTCCATCCGCCTTTTGGTTCTCATCGTCGCCACGACGTTGTTGACCTTGACGACGACGCCGATCGACATCACCGACGGGCTGGAACAACTGCTTTCGCCGCTGAAAAAATTGCGGTTTCCCGTTCATGAATTTGCCTTGATGATGGCGATCGCGCTTCGCTTCATTCCGACGCTCGTCGAGGAGACCGAAAAAATCATGAAGGCACAAACGGCCCGGGGCGCGGAGTTTTCGTCCGGTTCGCTCGTGAAGCGGGCGAAAGCGATCGTGCCGCTTTTGGTACCGCTTTTTGTCGGCGCTTTTAAGCGGGCCGAAGAACTCGCCATGGCCATGGAAGCCCGCGGATACAGGGGCGACGTCGGCCGCACGAAATGGCGGCTTCTGCAATGGCAAACCCGCGACACCGTCTTGTTGGCAAGCATTGCCCTGTTGACCGCCGCGCTCGTGTTCTTAAGGGGGTGATGCCGTGCCGCGTTTGAAAGTGACGATCAGTTACGACGGGACGGCGTTTTCCGGGTTTCAAATCCAGCCGAACGGACGGACCGTTCAAGGCGAAATCGAGCGGTGCCTGTCGAAAATGCACAAGGGCCAAAGCGTGCGCGTCACGCCGTCGGGGCGGACCGATGCGGGCGTGCATGCCGTCGGCCAGGTCATTCATTTTGACAGCCCGCTGACCATCCCCGAAACCAATTGGACGAAAGCCTTGAACGCCTTGCTGCCCGATGATGTGCGCGCCGTTAAAGCGGAAATCGTGCCGGCGAATTTTCATGCCCGGTACGACGTGAAAAGAAAGGAGTACCGCTACCGCCTGTTGCATCGCGAAACCCCCGATCTGTTTCGGCGCCATTACACTTGGCACGTTCCGGAGGCGCTCGATCTCGACGCGATGCGGCGCGGTGCGGCGTATCTCGTCGGCACCCATGATTTTTCTTCTTTTTGTGCGGCGGGATCGAACGTCAAGAATAAAGTCCGGACCATTTATGAGCTTGAAATCCTGAGGGACGCGGATGAAGTCGTCGTGCGCATCGTCGGGAACGGCTTTCTTTACAACATGGTGCGGATTATCGTCGGCAATTTATTGGAAGTCGGCAAAGGCCACGTGCCCCCCGAGGAGATCCGTGCGATTCTTGAGGCCCGCGACCGCCGTAGAGCCTTCGAAACCGCTCCGGCGCATGGCTTGTATTTGTGGCGCGTCGATTACTGAATAGCGTGGCATGCCGGGGTTTTTCCGCCCGACAGGCGCTTGACATCGCTTGTTGTGTGTTATATATTATTATTTGGCATTTCTATGAAGACCACTATTAGCCCCGTAACAATAGATGGATTTTCAATGGAAATTCTCGCTTTTTTCTTTTGATTTTGACAACGACTTGGGTTGTTGAAAAATCCGTGCGATCTTTACGGCACATGACACGAAGTTTTTTATTAAGGAGGGAACCATCGTGCGCACCACATATATGGCAAGACCTCAAGATGTCGAGCGCAAGTGGTATGTCATCGATGCGGAAGGCCAAACAATCGGTCGCTTGGCGAGCGAAGTGGCCGCTATTCTGCGCGGCAAACATAAGCCCATTTATACTCCACATGTCGATACCGGCGATCACGTCATCATCATTAACGCCGACAAAGTGCAATTTACCGGCAAAAAATTGACCAATAAAAAATATTACAACCACAGCGGATATCCCGGCGGCTTGAGAGTGCGGACCGCCTTGGAAATGCGCGAAAAATACCCGCGCGAACTCCTGGAACGGACCATTAAAGGCATGCTTCCCCACAATCGCCTCGGACGCAAAATGGGGAAAAAATTGCACGTGTATGCGGGTAGCACGCATCCGCATCAAGCGCAAAAACCGGAAGTTTATCAACTGAAGGGTTAATCGATAAGGAGGGATTCAGTTGGCACAGGTGCAATACTACGGAACCGGTCGTCGCAAAAGCTCCGTCGCACGCGTCCGCCTCGTCCCGGGCGACGGCAAAATCGTGATCAACAAACGCGACATTAATGAATACATGAATTTAGAAACGCTGAAAAAAATCATTAAACAACCGCTCGTTGAAACGGAAACCGAAGGTAAATACGACGTCATCGTCAACGTGCATGGCGGTGGATTCAGCGGTCAAGCCGGGGCCATTCGCCACGGCATCGCGCGCGCTTTATTGCAAGCCGATCCCGATTATCGTCCGATTCTGAAGCGCGCCGGTTTCCTCACCCGCGACCCGCGCATGAAGGAACGGAAGAAATATGGCCTCAAAGCGGCTCGTCGCGCCCCGCAATTCTCGAAACGTTAATCTGGCTGAAGGTTATACCTTATTGAACGTCAAACCCGGAATTTTAATCCGGGTTATTTTTTTTGCCTTTTGCCGATCCGATCCGGGATCGTCCATGGAAAAAGGTGTCTGCATGCGGTCACCGTGGATGTAAAAGCTATGCGTAAAGGAGGGATTGCTAATGGGCACGGTGATGAGTTTTCACGAGAAATACCGCCATAAACAGCTCGATTTTGAAAAAAAAGCCTTGCGCGATTTAACCGTTTCCGACATCGATAAACGCATTGAAGAGCATTTCGCTTTTTTCCTCCATCCCTATGCGCCTTACAGGCAGACGATCTTCGACATGTGCCAGGATTACGCGATCGAAGCCTATCTGCTCGGTTCTTCTTACGGCCGGTTCGGCTATTACGGAGAGCCCGCCGAAGTGGCCTATATGAGAAGCGAGGCGCGGATGAAAAATCTGGTCAACGACCTGTTTGATTTTTGGCTGTTTTGGTTTGATGCCGATGATCTCCCGTCCGAATCGCTTTTAAAAGCATGTGAAGCCTATATGGCTTATTGGTGGAAGGAAGGGTTTGAACACACGGTTCGCCGTTATCGCTTGCGCATGCATTAACCGGTCCGGCGGCGCAATCCGGCCAGGCATGGCGGCAAGCCGGGTGACCGGCACCGGCGCCTTTGGCACCCGGATCCCGTTTTTCATCAGCACGGGTTTACAGCATCGGCGTCGGGAAATGCCGTGCGTCACCGTCCAAGATCTTCACCACCGATCGCCCGCCGCTTCGTGAGTGACAAAGCCCTCCGCACGGCGCTCCGTTCATCGTTCTCCGCCTTGCGCACATATCTTTTGGCCTCGTCCCATATATATCAATATAGATGAAACGGGCTCAAGGACGGAGGGAACGGCCATGCGGACGCGAGTCAAAAAAGCGATCATTGTCCTCGGCGCCTTGTTATTGATATTGATTTTAAATTATCAAATCATCACCCGGCACTCATGGACGAATTGGCATTTGCCGTTGGCCGGCCAGATCATCGCCATCGATGCCGGCCACGGCGGACCGGACGGAGGGGCCGAAAACGGGTCCGTCGTCGAAAAAGATGCGACGCTGTCCATCGCTAATGAAGTTCGCGATTATTTGCAACAGGCGGGGGCGCTCGTCATCATGACGCGGGAATCCGACCGAGATCTGGCGGATTCCGAGTTGAAAGGCTTAAGCCGCCGGAAAACCCAAGATTTGAAACGGCGGGCCAAAAAAGTTGAAGGTTCGGACGCCGATCTTTTTATTAGCATTCATGTGAACGCGGTGCCTTCCGGCCGATGGCGGGGCGCGCAAACCTTTTACCATCCGAAATCGGACAAAAATCGGCGGCTGGCAGCGTTTATCCAGGATTCTTTGCGGAAAGAACTCGGCAATACGGAAAGAAGGGCGAAATCGATCGAACATCTGTACTTGCTGAAAACCATTGATGCGCCCTCCGCCTTGGTTGAGGTCGGTTTTTTATCAAATGACGCCGAAAGAGAGCTACTCACGAAAAAATCGTATCAAAAGAAAATCGCCGAAGCGATCTATCAAGGCGTCATGCGCTTCTACACGAAGGAAAAACCGCCGCGATCGTAAAGCGAACGGCCCTTGGCCGCAAAAACCGCCGTTTAAGGAACCGGCGGTTGATCCGTTTTCAAGCAAATTCCTGCGCGGTTTGTTATACTGTAAGTGTATTCCAACGTGTTAAGGAGGCCCCTCAATGCTAACGAAAGAGCAGGTCATTGATATATTAAAAACCGTCGAAGATCCTCATTTACATAAAACCTTTGCGGAAACCAACGCCATTCGCGACATTAAAATAACCGACAAATTGGTGAGCCTGAAAATCGCCTTGGCGAAGACGCGCACTCCGGAACAAATGCGCGTTCAACAAGAAATCGTCAACCGGTTGAAACAAAACGGGGCGGAATCGGTCGGCCTGCGCTTTGAACAACTGTCTGACGAAGAATTGGACAAGCTGGGCGGCATTCCCGAAAGCGGGCCGCAAATTTTATCGAAAGCGAGCAAAACCATTTTTATCGCCGTCGCCAGTGGCAAGGGCGGCGTCGGGAAATCGACGGTTTCGGTCAACCTCGCCGTCGCTTTGACGCGTTTAGGGAAAAAGGTCGGAATTCTCGATGCCGACATCTACGGCTTCAGCGTTCCGGATATGATGGGGATTGAAAACCGCCCGAAAGTGGTGAACAAGCGCATTCTCCCGGTCGACCGCTTCGGCGTGAAAGTCATGTCCATGGGCTTTTTCGTGGAGGACAATTCGCCGGTGATTTGGCGGGGGCCGATGCTCGGCAAAATGTTGAACAATTTCTTCAGCGAAGTCGATTGGGGCGAACTCGATTACTTGATTCTCGATCTCCCGCCGGGAACGGGCGACGTCGCCATGGACGTCCATTCCATGATTCCGCATTGCAAGGAGATCATTGTGACCACGCCGCATGCCACCGCCGCTTTTGTTGCGGCGCGGGCGGGAGCGATGGCGCTGAAAACCGAGCATGAAATCATCGGCGTCATTGAAAATATGTCCTATTTCGTCAGCAAAAAGACCGGGGAAAAAGAATACGTGTTCGGCAAAGGCGGCGGCGAAAAATTGGCCAAAGTGTTGAATGTGGAACTGCTCGGCCAAATTCCGTTGGGCCAGCCCGAAGAAAAGCCGGGCGTCTTCGCGCCGTCCGTGTACGCCGGCGACCATGAGATTGGACAAATTTATCTGGATATCGCCGGCAAGATCGTGAAAAAACTTGAACAATGACCGCGCGCTATGGTTCGGCATGGGTTATGCAATGACCGATATTTTAGTGCGGCACCCCCATTGTGTGTTCGCGATCACGACCGCACTTAGGTCCTTTGACATTTGTATTGGGGAATTCGAAAGAAGAGAAGCGGGACTTTAGTTGGCACCGATGTTATACCTTTGACTTCGGATTCACTCTTAAAAAGTTCCCGGCACACGCATGCCGGGAACACCTCTTTGTGGAGCCAGGACGTCACATGGGATCATGGGGCGTCCGTTTTGTTATTATGCGGTGAATCGCTGTCGCGAAGTTTCTTCTTTCATTCATGTGCCTGGTTTCTTTGTGGCGGCGCGTCATCCGGGAGCGTGGGGTAACGGCCTCGATGCCCCGCGGTTTTGTTTTCGGTATGGAAAAAAGGAAGGCGGGGCCCGCCCGCCGGAGGCCTTTACATCCCGCCGCTTCCTCCGCTCCCGGCGTTCATGCCTCCCGGCTGTCCGTTGTTGCCCCGGTTTTTTTTCAGCTGTTCATCGAGCGCTTTATTCAAAGCTTCCGTCAGTTTTGCGGAAAACAGAGGGCTGTCCACGGCCTCGAGAATGTTTTGGCGTATTTGCGCCCGAAACGGTTGGGTTTTCAACAGATCGAGATATTCTCGTTCCATGTTCGGCGCTTTAAAAAGGTTCATCATCATTTTTTGATAGTCCGGATCATTGATCAGTTTTTTGAGCAACGCTTCGTTGTTTGCCATCATGGTTTTGGCCAACGCCCGCGAGAATTCGGGGTTTTTAAGGCGTTCGTCCCAAAATTTTTTGCCCTCCTCGGAGGTCATGGTTTGCGTGATCGTCCGTTTGACCAATTCTTGATCGATGACGAGTTGTTGTTTGAAAGCCTCGTCGTTCAATATTTCCTTAATCGCATTTTTGCCGTCATCGCTTTTTAACATGTCTACGACCATTTTTTTCGTCGTTTGGTAATCGGTCGTTGTGCCCTGTGATGAAGAATGGTTCGAACAACCGACGGCCGCGAGCCACCCGACGGCGATCAACGCGAAAAGACGCCAGGTTTTGAACAAGCGGCTCCCCCCTTTTTGGCTTTCGCTGATACTATTAATTTGCGTGTTTAGATTCTATTTATGCGGTCTTAAGAAATGTTGGCTTTTTCCGAAAACCATTGGTAAAATCGGTGATGGGCAAAACGAATTGGGGGATGTTCGGTGAATATTGCCAAATGGGTCAGGCTTTTTTTCAGAACGTTAGGCATCGGTATCGCCGTTTATTTCATTATCGGCGCCATCGCCGAATGGAACGGCATATCCCGTTATTTTTCAACCGGTGACATCAAAGGCGTATTATTTACGTTTGCCAATTTCATTATTTTTGGCGGCATGTTCAGCGTGATCAGCCAGATGGGCTTTTTCGCTTACTTGACGGTACATCGCATCGGTCTCGGCATCTTTCGTTCGTATTGGAGCATGGTGCAAGTCGTTTTGATCGCGTTCGCCTTTTTCGATCTCATTTATTTCAGATACACGGCTTTCGGCGGTGCCCTCTGGACGTATTTTATAATACCGGTTGTCTTGCTTTTCGTTTCGCTGGCGGTCAGCGAGGTGAAGAAGCGAGAGACGAACCGCCACGCTTACATTCCGACGTTTTTTTTGATGTTCGTCGTCACAACCATCGAATGGTTGGTCGGTCTCACCCAAAGCGATTCCGCCATCATTTGGGAAATCGGCTTGACGCTCATGGCCTGCAACGCCTATCAAGTATTGACGCTGCACCGCTTAATCGCGCAAAAATGACCGACGTTTTTTGTGAAGGGGCGTCGTTCACGATCCAATTTTTTGGAAATGACGATGGCATTGAAGAGGACAGGCGGCGGCCGAATCATCGGGCGTCTTTATTGAATCAGTTTGATTTTGATATCGGCGTCCGATATGAGAGTCGTCAACGTCACAAAGGAATAGCCCTTGTCCCGCAGGCTCCGGATGATCAGCGGCAGCGCCCGTGCCGTTTGTTTGGCGGAATCGGACGCATGCAAGCGAATGATCGCCCCTTTTTCCGCATGCTTGACGACGTATTCGGCGATGCGGTCATAACCCGGGTTGGTCCAGTCCTGGGGATCGACGCTCCATAAAATGACCTGCTCGTTCAAGGCATCGGCCGTCTTTAACGCCCGTTCATTTATTAACCCTTCAGGCGGACGCAAAAATTTGGGGATGCCGCCACCCGCTTTTTTGATCGCTTCCCGAGCGGAAATCATGTCCTGCCGCATCTCATTGGGCTCCAAAGCCGTATAGGGGTGGTGGCTCATCCCGTGCGAAGCGATTTCATACCCCTCTTCCTTCAGTTTTTCCACCCAGTCTTTATGGCGATCCGCCCATTCGCCCGAGATAAAAAACGTCGCCTTCACCTTTTCCTTTTCCAAAACATCCAATATGTATTCTAAACGTATATCTCCCCAACCGATGTCAAACGTCAAGGCGATTTGCGGTTTATTGGTCGTCACTTTTGACAGGGCACGAGGGCCTTCCGCCGTTGAAAACACGGCGACTTCTTGATTCTGCACGTACGCGACGAGCGCCGCGAAAAACGCGGCGATGAGGATGAACACCAATTTCTTGATTTTCCGGCCGTCAATCATCCAAAAAAAATGCACTGAGGACGCCTCCCGCAAACGATTTGTATCATCTTATTAAACTTTGGGACGAGATATGCCGGTCCGCGCCCGGTGCGGGAAGCGATAAGCATCCGGAGATGGTGGTAAAATGCCCGGATGGATACCTTGACGGCGAGGATGCTCTGCGCTCAGGGGGTTCCGACGCGGCGGGTGTTTCCCGCGCTGAGCGAATGATTATTTTCGAGGAAACGGTTCATATTAAAAAAAGCGAGCCGGAATGAAGGTGAATGTTTCGCCAAGCGAGGCCCGTGGGGAGGATGCTCGATGCTAGGCGCTTTGTTTAGTGATCTGGAAGTGGAAGAGCTGTCTTTTTTGATTAAAAAGGAAATGGAAACCTTGAAAGAAAGCCTTGATGATCCGAATCTGCACGGCGTGGTGTATCGCGCCATAAACGAGCGATATAAAATGTTGTTCGGCTTGTTAAAACGGTTTTCTTCTGAGCGGGAGTATATTAAATACTTGCGGAAATGAGCGCAACAGAAGCAAAAATTACCATAAAAAGGAATCCTAAAAAACCGTTGACGAAGTCGGCCAACCTTGCTATTATATATAACGCATCACGGCACAGGCGATAAATCCAAAAGGTGAAACCCGTGTAACGGGTGTCAAGCGTCAGTGAAAATGTCATACTAACGCGTCAGTGAATATGTCACTGATATATTTACTTTGACCTCAGTTCATTCAAGCCGGTTTCAGTTCCTTTGAATTCGTGGGCCTATATTTGCGCCAAGGATGATCAGGTCCTGGCTTGTACGATTTCTTTTCTGAGCTCTCCTTTTTCTTTTCAGGAGTTTTTGCCGCTTTGTTCCGGGTTGCTTCCATCAAGGGGTAGGGCTTACCTTTGTACCAGACAAACAGTCTG
This sequence comes from Caenibacillus caldisaponilyticus, assembly GCF_002003465.1. Taxonomy (GTDB): domain Bacteria; phylum Bacillota; class Bacilli; order Bacillales; family Sporolactobacillaceae; genus Caenibacillus; species Caenibacillus caldisaponilyticus. The sequence continues at coordinate 19,416 of NZ_BDDQ01000038.1, forward strand.
CCATCCAGCGTTTTTCGGACTTCCACCGGCGTTTTGGCCGGAATGGTTGGACTGGAATTTKGG
>NZ_BDDQ01000039.1 GCF_002003465.1 Caenibacillus caldisaponilyticus
GGCGACACGAACCTGAATACCGCGCCTTTTACCAAAAAAAGTATCGTGAAGTGCAGAAGCACTCACACAAACGCGCCCTCGTCTTAACGGCAAGAAAATTGGTGCGCCTGATTGATGCGCTGCTCCGCAACAATCAAATATATGCGCCGAAAAAGAAGGTGACGCGATGAGGTAACCTTCATCGATAACCTTGGTCATATCGGCTTCCAGTTATTTACAATATACTGGAGGCTTGGTTTAGTGCACCCTTTTTTATGACATATGGCCAAAAGAATTTCCAATTCATTTGTTTTTAACTCTTGACATCACACCGTAGGACTTTAATCCTCTCAGGAAGGGTTTAGTTTTACAAGCTTCCTGGATGATGGGCCATCGAGGGCTTGCATCATAGTTTTCGTCCGCATATCGGGACTGGGGTCGGTCAAAACGAGATTGCCAAAATTTACAGTATAAATCCAATACATGCGAAAATGTTTCTTTCAAAAAATCGCTCGCGGGGCGGTTGCCCCTTTCTCGCTGGAAAGCCCCGATCTCACCGGCCTTTCGTCTTTCTTGCCGCGTCCGCTTCCGAACCGTATACTTGTAGGCACAGGTGGATCGGAAGGTAACGGTACAGGATGAGAGGGATCTCCCATGAAAAAAACGATTGAACATAAAACGCCGAAACAGCTGCTGACGCCGACGCGCGGGTATTTAAAGGGGTACAGCCACACCCTCAATCCGTATATGGGCTGCGCTTTCGGCTGTTCCTACTGTTATGTCCGCAGGCTTCCGGTCGCTTTATTTAAAGGGCAAGAATGGGGCTTGTGGATCGATGTCAAAACGTTTGAGAAAGACCGTTTTCGGCACGAGCTCATCCGCGCCAAGAAAAAAGGCGCAGTAACGATCTTCATGTCATCGAGCACCGACCCGTATCAGCCTTTGGAACACAGGGAGCGCATCACGCGATCCCTTTTGGAAGTGATGGCGGAAGAGCCGCCGGATTTCTTGTTTGTCCAAACGCGAAGCCCGCTCGTCGTCCGGGACGCGGATTTGTTTCAGAAATTGAAAGATCGCCTGCTTATCAGCGTCACGGTCGAAACGGATCGGGAAGAGATACGGAAAGCGCTGACGCCTTGGGCGCCGCCGATTCCCACCCGCCTGAAGGCGCTGGCGCAATTAAAAGAAGCGGGGTTGCCGACCCAGGCCGCCGTCTCGCCCGTGCTTCCGAGCAGCGAACGGTTTGCGGACGTGTTGAAAGCCGTCGTGTCGCGCGTGACGGTCGACGATTATTTTATGGGGGACGGCAGCGGCGGCCGGCGCACGGAAAGTCTGGGCATTAAGAAGATCTATGAACAAATCGGCGAGACGGACTGGTATGATCCGTCCGCCTACCAAACGGTTTTAGACCGCTTGCGCGCCGTTTTTCCCGCTTCACAAATTTATGTCAGCTTGGAAGGCTTTTTGCCGCCGGCGTCCGGAACGGTGGACTGACGGTCGGCACGCGCTTGGGGCGCTCACACTGTTCATTCGCGAAAGGCCATACGGATGTTTGATCGATTTCAAACAGGAAAAGCAAGATAAAGGAGGGACGCGCCGCTGCCTTCTGTTTTTAAACAAAGAAAGCGCTTATTCCATAAATCTTCTAAATCCTTTTTCTTCGATCGGAATACGGGAAAAAGGTTTTCTTTTAGGGCGGGTTGTGCCATGATTATGGCGGAGTATGATTCACCTGGGGAAAGGAGGGCGTGCGGGCGTGTCCCACAGCGTCAATGACATCATGGACGTTTGTTTATCGGCGGGCGAATTGATGTTGAAAAGCGGTGCCGAAACGTACCGGGTGGAAGATACGATGACGCGGATCGCGCGCTCGTTCGGCATGGAGATCGTCCACGCCTACGTCACGCCGACGGCGATCATCCTGTCCGTCCAAGGGGATGATCCGTCCGAAACGCAGACCAAACTCTGCCGCATTACGGAGCGGTCGATTGATTTATATAAAGTCACGCTCGTCAACGCCCTGTCGCGCCGGCTCGCCAATGGTGAGCTGACGTTTGCGGAAATGAAGCGGGCGTTGGAAAAGGCGGAAAAAACCACGTTTTTATATCCGTTATGGCTTCAAGTCGTCTCGGCCGCGATCGGCAGCGGCTGTTTCGCTTTAATGTTTCAAGGCGGTTGGACGGATTTTATTCCTTCCGTCATCGCCGGCGGCAGCGGCTATATCGTCTTCATCGCTTTGCACCGTTTCGTCCGGATTAAATTCTTTTCCGAATTGGTCGCGGCCTTTACCATCGGCTTGATCGCCGAATGGATGGTCATGCTGGGGATCGGGGAACGGCTCGATAAAATCATCATCGGTTCGGTGATGCCTTTGGTGCCGGGATTGTTCATTACCAACGCCGTGCGCGATCTAATGGCCGGCGATTTGCTGTCCGGGCTGTCGCGCGGGGTCGAAGCGTTTTTGACCGCTTTTGCCATCGGCACCGGCATCGCCGTCGTCCTCGCCATCTTTTAAACATGGAACCGATATCCGTTCGGATAAATTAAAGTGCCAGCAATGTGCGTCAGCGGACCGAAACCGCTGAACCGCGGCCGCCCATTTCTTCGGAACCTTTAAAAAACGGGAGGTTGCCATGGCCGTTTTTGTCAACGTCTTCTTGGTCAGTTTCATCGCCGCCGCCACGTTCGGCATTACGTTTAATATCCCGAAAACGACCGTCATTCCGTGCGGTTTCGTCGGCATGATCGGATGGGTGCTGTACATCGGTCTCTTCAACGGGGCCCATTTAAACGAAGTGTTTTCGACCTTCATCGCTTCTTTTGTCGTCGCGGTCATCAGTCAATTCCTTGCGCGATTTTATAAAAACCCCGTCATCGTCTTCAACGTCTCCGGCATCATTCCGCTCGTCCCCGGAGGCTTGGCCTACAACACAATGCGATATTTTGTGGAAAGCAACTACATGGATGCGATGGCGAGCGCTTCCAAGGTTTTGCTGATCGCAGGGGCCATCGCCTTTGGCCTCGTCCTCGCGGGGATCATTCCGGAAATTTTGCGCCGGTTCAGGACTCGGCCGACGCCGTAACGCCGCTTAGTTCGCGGCGCTTTTTTTTGTCCTCGTCCCGCGGGAAGGGCTGAAATTGCGGTCCTCGACGTGCCGGCCGAGTTTTTTGTTTTTGTTCCGGCGGCCCTGGTTAAGCCTTGGCGGATCGCGAGAAACGTGATGCAGTCTCCGTTTCCAGCTTGATTCATGAGAGTATACGAGTGTGTTAAGAGACGGGCCTTTAGAAAGGTGCGGGGGCGGCGCGTGAAATGAACCGGCGTATTAAAAAGTGGCGGCAATTCACGCATCCGGACGGCGCTCCCGTTTCCGAGAAGGGGGAGAAATCGAAATTTTTTTCGTTTTACGGTTGACAATGCGCCCAGCGGCGTTATAATAAAAACCATCAAACGCATAACGGAAATGGACGGAACATTTAAAGTCGATGACAAAGAGAGTAGTTGCCAGCGAACCTGTTAAGCGAGCCGGGGACGGTGGAAGCCCGGTCAGGACTGGTAATGAAGCGCACTTTGGAGACGTCGGGTTGAACGGGCCGAAGCGCCTGAGTAGATCCGAACGGGACGCCCCCGTTAACAGCGCAAGAGTCGGTTCCTTTGTGGAACAAAGAGAGTGGTACCGCGGGTGAAGTCAGCGCTCGTCTCTTCATGAGACGGGCGCTTTTTGGTTTTCTCCGCCCGCTTGAAAAAAGGATATGGAAAATCGATGAAGAAGAGAGTAGTCGCGCGTGCCCGGCAGAGCGAATCGGGGACGGTGGAAGCCCGATCCGCGGCCGCGCGATGAACCGCACTTCGGAGATGCCGACCTGAACGGGACTTGCTTCACCCTTATTAGGGTCGGACGGGACGCCCCCGTTACGCGGCCAAGAGCCGGTTCCCATATGGGGAACAATAAGAGTGGCACCGCGGGTGAAGACTACGCTCGTCTCTTTAGGTGAGACGGGCGTTTTTTGTTCGCGGCACGGCACGGTTCTCTGCATATATATCGGAATATTGGGAGTTTTGAATTAACAAATGAGTGTTTCGTTCATGTAAAGCGTTCAAACGGCGGGAGGGATGACCTTGAAAATCGGCATTGTCGGTGCGAACGGATACGGCGGCGTGGAGCTCATCCGCTGGTTGTCCGGGCATCCGCAAGCGGAAATCGAGATGCTCGTCTCCCATGCGACGAGCGGTCAATCCATACAAACGCTTTATCCGCATTTAGCGGGCCGATGTGAAATGCCACTGGAAGCGCTGGATATCGACGCAGCCGCGTCCAGAGTGGCGCTCATGTTCTTTGCGACGCCGGCCGGGGTGAGCCGGACGCTCGTTCCCCAATTTCTCGAGCGCGGCATTCGTTGCATCGATCTGTCCGGCGATTTTCGTTTAAAAGATCCGCAGACCTATGAAGACTGGTACGGGCAAAAACCGGCCGATCCGGCATTTTTAGAGCGCGCCGTGTACGGCCTCTCAGAAATCAACGGCGAGAACATCCGGGACGCCGATCTGATCGCCAACCCCGGTTGTTATCCGACAGCTGCCCTGCTCGGGCTCATACCGGCGTTGCAAAACGGGCTCATCGCACCGAACTCCGTGATCATCGATGCCAAATCGGGCCTATCGGGAGCCGGACGGAAAACGGCGCTGCCGCACTTGTTTTCAGAGGCGAACGAATGCGTGCAGGCTTACAAACTCGGCGCCCACCAGCACATTCCCGAAATGGAACAGGCTTTGGAGGCATTTACCGGCCAAAAGGTGCGCATCACCTTTACGCCGCACATCGTTCCGATGACGCGGGGCATTTTAGCCACGATCTACGCCGATCTGCAAGCCGAGATGACGACCGAAGCCGTCGCCGCACTATATCGGGAGTATTACGCGTCGAAGCCGTTCGTCCGGATTTGTGACCCCGGCCATGTTCCGGCGACAAAAGAGGTGTACGGCTCCAATTACTGCGCCATCGGCCTGAACGCCGATCCCCGTACCGGCCGCCTCACGATTGTCAGCGTCATCGATAATCTCGTGAAAGGCGCGGCCGGCCAGGCGGTGCAAAACATGAATCTTTTATTTGGCTGGGAGGAAAGCGCAGGGTTGTCCGCCTTGCCCGTTTACCCGTAATCACGAGAGAGAGGACGATGTTTCTATGGTCGACATCATGACCCGCATCAACGAAAAAACGAGGTTTCATCCCATGCCCGACGGCGGGCCGGCATCGCCGGAGGGATTTGCGGCCGGAGGGCTTCACTGCGGCATTAAGCGGAAGCGCCCGGATCTCGGCTGGATTTATTCAGAGGTGCCGGCCGCCGCGGCGGCGGTATATACGACGAACCGCTTTCAAGCCGCTCCGCTTCGGGTGACGCAAGACAGCCTCGCCGTGGAAGGCAAGCTGCAAGCCGTCTTGGTCAACTCAGGGATCGCCAATGCCTGCACGGGAGAAAAAGGGCTGGCCGATGCCTATGCCATGCGGCGGCTGTTCGCCGAGCGCATCGGCATCCCAAACCATCTCGTGGCGGTCGCTTCAACCGGCGTCATCGGGGAACCGCTGCCGATGGCCAACATTCAAATCGGCATTTCGAAAATCCATCCGGCTGCGGCGGATCCGGACCTGTTTAACCGGGCGATTTTAACGACGGATACGGTGACAAAACACGTCGCCGCACGGACGACCATCGGCGGCCGGACGGTGACGATCGGCGGAGCGGCGAAAGGTTCTGGAATGATCCACCCCAATATGGCGACGATGCTGGCCTTTCTTACGACAGACGCCGCGGTCGAAGGCGCTGCCCTGCAAAACGAGCTGAAAGCCGTGACCGAGGAAACGTTCAACATGATCACCGTCGACGGCGATACGAGCACCAATGACATGGTGATCCTCATGGCCAACGGCCGGGCGGGGCATGCGCCGATCGCTCCCGGGCACGCCGACTGGCCGGCGTTTATGGAAACCTTAAAGTTTGTCTGCCGGACGCTGGCGAAAGCGATCGCCCGCGACGGGGAAGGGGCGACGAAGTTGATCGAAGTCGATGTTCAAGGCGCCCCGAGCCATGAGGCTGCCAAGGCGATTGCCAAAAGCGTCGTCGGCTCCAATCTCGTCAAAACGGCGGTATGCGGTGCCGACGCGAATTGGGGAAGAATCGTCTGCGCCGTCGGGTACAGCGGCTGCCCGGTCGATCTGAACAAGCTGACCGTCGCCTTCGGATCCGTCACAGTCCTGAAAAATGGGACACCGCTTCCTTTCGACGAAGCGGCGGCAGAAACCGTTCTGAGCGGGGAGACGGTGCCCATCCACATCAAGCTCGGGGATGGCGAAGGGTGCGCGGTCGCCTGGGGGTGCGATATGACGGCCGATTACGTCAAAATCAACGCTTCATACCGGACGTGAAAGGGGGAAGGGTGCATGGCATTTCTTGTGATCAAATGCGGCGGCAGCGTGCTCGACCGCTTGCCCGGCGCGTTTTTTGAAGACGTGTTGGCTCTGCACAAGGAAGGGAGCGCGCGGCCGGTCATCGTTCACGGCGGCGGGCCGAAGATCACGGACTTATTGAACAAGTTGCAGATCCCGTCGGTTTTTCATGACGGCATGCGCGTGACGACCCCCGCGGTGCTCGATGTCGTCGAAATGGTGCTAAACGGCACGATCAACAAAGCCATCGTCAGCCGTTTGACCGCGGCCGGCGGCCGGGCGATCGGTTTGAGCGGCATCGACGGCTGTTTGTTAAGCGCCGAACCGTTCCAGTCCGGTGAACCGCTCGGTGCGGTCGGAAGGGTGGCGGCGGTCAATACGGATTTGGTCCACTCGCTCGTGGACCTTGGCTACATCCCCGTCATTTCGCCGATCGCGGCTGATGGGAGCGGCCGACATTTCAATGTGAACGGGGATATGGCGGCCGCCGCCCTCGCCGCGGCGCTGGATGCCCCGCTTTGTTTGGTCAGTGATGTCCCCGGGATTATCGTGGAAAAAAACGGGCGTCAAACCGTTTTGGAAACCGCAACGCCCGCGCTGCTCGAACGCTTGATCGCAAGTCAGGCGATTACGGGAGGCATGGTCGCCAAGGTTCGGGCGGCGCTGGAAAGCCTCGACTGCGGCGCCCGCGCTGCCGTGATCATGGACGGCCGCCGACCCGGGGCGCTTTTGGATTTTGCGAACGGGTTAAGCGTCGGCACGAGAATTCAACGGGAAGTGGAGGCGGAAAGCCATGCATCATGAGGCGTTGGCCGAAAGAGAGGTTTTGATGCCCACTTATCGGCGCTGGCCGATTCGGATAACAAAGGGCAAGGGCAGCTTCGTCTGGGACGACGAAGGACATCGTTATTTGGACTATACGTCGGGGATTGCGGTGTGCAATCTCGGGCACGTCCCCGATGGGGTCAAGGAAAAGCTCGGGGAAGCGCTGGAGGATCTCTGGCATTGTTCGAATTTGTTCCAAATTCCCCAGCAGGAGCGGCTGGCCCGCATACTTGTGAAGAAAAGTTGCGCCGATCAAGCGTTTTTCTGCAACAGCGGCGCTGAAGCCAATGAGGCGGCCATCAAACTCGCCCGCCGCTATGCGCAAAAGATTAAAAATACGGGCACCAATGAAATCGTCACGTTTGCCCAATCGTTTCACGGCCGGACGCTGGCGGCTTTATCGGCGACGGGCCAAGCGAAATTCCATGACGGATTTGAACCGCTCGTCCCCGGTTTCCGGATGCTCCCTTACAACGATGAAGCCGCATTGGCCGAGGTGGCGAACGGCCGCACGTGCGCCGTGCTTTTGGAACTCGTGCAAGGCGAAGGGGGCGTCATCGCAGCGGAAGAACAGTGGGTGCGGACGCTATATGACCTTTGCCGACAAAACGACATCCTTTTTATGGTCGATGAAGTCCAGACCGGCATCGGGCGGACGGGCACGCTGTTCGCCTATGAACAATACGGCATCGAACCCGATGTCATCACTGTTGCCAAAGGGCTCGGTTCCGGATTCCCGATCGGTGCCGTTCTCGCGAAAGCCGAAGTGGCTCAGGCGTTTGTGCCCGGCAGCCACGGCAGCACGTTTGGCGGCAATCCCTTGGCGATGACGGCGGGGCTGGCAACACTCGAAGCCTTCGATCGCTGGAACGTATTGGAAAACGTCAGAGAGAACGGCCGCTATCTCAGAGCCGGATTGGAACGGCTGAAAGAGGCCTTCCCTGAAACCATTCGCGAAGTAAGGGGCAAAGGCATGCTGCTCGGGATCGCCGTCCGCCGGCCGCCGCACGAAATCATCGCGGCCGCCCGCCGCCATCGCGTGCTCATTCTCTCCGCCGGGGATGACGTCGTCCGGATTTTGCCGCCATTGACGACGACAAAAGACGAGATCGATCTTTTCCTCGCAACCATGCATCAAGTTTTTCTGGGCGAATGAGAGGAGGCATCCCTTTTGAAAAAAGGATATTTGACGTTGGAAAACGGCGAGGTGTTCGAAGGCGTCCTCATCGGCGACGTTTCCGAAGGCAAAGGCGAAGTCGTCTTTAATACGAGCATGACCGGCTATCAGGAAATCGTGAGCGATCCCTCCTACGCCGGACAGATCATCACGTTTTGTTACCCTCTGATCGGAAACGTCGGCATCAATCTTTTAGACAACGAAAGCCGGGCCTTATCCCTCGCCGGGGTTGTCGTCAGCGATTTGTGCACGGCGCCGAGCCATTATCAGTCCGTTAAAACGTTTGCCGATCATTTAGCGCAATTCGGCGTCCCATGTCTCGCCGAAGTCGATACGCGCGCGCTCGTCAAAAAGGTGCGCGTGCACGGAACGATGAAAGGCGTCATCGCCGACCGTCCCGCAGACCGCGCGGCGTTTTTTCAAGATTGGGACGCGCCTGAAGATTGGGTGAAGTGCGTGTCGACGAAGGAGATCCGGCGTTACGATGGGAGCGGGCCGCACGTCGTTCTCATCGATTACGGTTATAAAAAATCGATTTTGGACGCATTGTTGCAGGCGGGCTGCCGGGTGACCGTCGTCCCTTATGACACTCCCTTTGAGACGATCCGGGTCCTTAAGCCGAACGGCATCGTCTTCAGCAACGGGCCGGGCGACCCGATGGTGCTGAAACCGTGGTTTCCGGAAATCAAACGGCTGGCGGAAACGTATCCGGCGCTCGGCATTTGCCTCGGCCACCAATTGATCGCCGCCGCTCATGGGGCAGCGATCGGCAAGTTGTTGTTCGGCCATCGCGGCGGCAACCATCCGGTGAAAGACACGGAAACGGGCAAGGTGTGGATGACGACGCAAAACCACAGCTATGTCGTCAAGGAGGAGACCGTGGATGAGCACCTTTTCCGCATCACTTACAAAAACGTCAACGACGGATCCGTCGAAGGGTTGAAGCACCGGCATCTTCCCGTCGAAACCGTACAGTTTCATCCGGAGGCCCATCCCGGTCCGCGCGATGCCGAACACATTTTCCATCGTTTTATCAACTCCATGAAATATGCAGGTGAAGTGCATCATGCCGTTGCGACAAGGAATTAACAAAGTGCTCGTCATCGGATCGGGCCCGATCGTCATCGGGCAAGCCGCCGAATTTGACTACGCCGGAACGCAGGCTTGTCTCGCCTTAAAAGAAGAAGGGATTGAGGTCGTTCTCGTCAACAACAATCCGGCGACGATCATGACGGATGAGCACATTGCCGACAAAGTGTATATCGAACCGCTGACCGTCCCCGTCATCGAAGAGATCATCAGAAAAGAACGGCCCGACGGCTTGATCGGGACGCTCGGCGGCCAGACCGGATTGAACCTCACCGTTGCCCTCCATGATGTCGGCGTCTTGCAAAAGTACGGGGTCGCCATTCTCGGCACGAACGTCGAGGCGATCCGGCGCGGCGAAGATCGGGAAAAATTCCGCCGCCTCATGCTGGACATCGGGGAGCCGATCCCCGAATCCAAAATCATCCATACCTTTGCCGAAGGCCTCGAATTCGTGCGCACCATCGGCTTCCCGGTCATTATACGCCCGGCTTACACGTTGGGCGGGACCGGCGGCGGCTTCGCCTATGACGAAGAAGAGCTGGCCAGCGTCTTGCAACGCGGATTAAATGAGAGCCCGATCCATCAAGTCTTGATCGAAAAGAGCATCAAAGGTTGGAAAGAGATCGAGTACGAAGTCATGCGCGATGAGAACGACACGTGCCTCATCGTTTGCAATATGGAAAACGTCGATCCGGTCGGCGTGCACACGGGCGATTCCATCGTCGTCGCACCGTCGCAGACGCTCACCGACCGCCAATATCAAATGCTGCGCAGCGCTTCCTTGAAAATCATCCGGGCGCTCGGCGTCATCGGCGGCTGCAACATTCAGTTCGCCCTCGATCCGCAATCCGAACGCTATTACGTCATCGAGGTCAACCCGCGGGTGAGCCGGTCCTCGGCGCTCGCTTCCAAGGCGACCGGCTACCCGATCGCCCGCGTCGCGGCCAAATGCGCGCTCGGCTTCCATTTAGATGAAATCAAGAACCCGATCACGGGTTCGACGTCCGCGTCGTTTGAACCGGCGCTCGACTACGTCGTCGTCAAATTGCCGCGCTTTCCGTTCGACAAATTCACCGAGGCCGAGCGGGAGTTGGGCACGCAGATGAAAGCCACGGGCGAAGTGATGGCGCTCGACCGCACCTTTGAAGGCGCTTTGAACAAGGGTCTGCGATCGCTTGAGGCGGGCGTCAACGGCCTCTATCTTCCCGCTTTCCGTGATGAAAAGACGGCGTCGCTCCTCCATCATGTCGAACGCGCGACGGATTTGCGCTTGTTCGCCATCGCCGAATTGTTCCGCCGCGGATTTACGGTCGCGGAAATCCATGAACGCTCCGCGATTGACCCGTGGTTTTTGGAACGCATCCGCGGCATCGTCGCCGTCGAAGAAGAGTTGGCGGTCCAAGATTGGGAAGCCGTTTCGCCCGAGCTCTTCGCCCACGCGAAGCGCATGAACATCGGCGACGCGCGCATCGCCGAAATTTTCAACGTGCCGGAAAGCGCCGTCCGGCAAAAGCGGAAGGCGTTCGGCCTCCTTCCGGCCTATAAAGCGGTCGACACTTGCGCGGCCGAATTCGCCGCGGAAACGCCGTATTTCTACTCGACGTGGCACGGTGCCGATGAAGTCGAAACGAGCCGCCGCGAGAAAATTCTCGTCATCGGCTCGGGGCCGATCCGTATCGGCCAAGGCATCGAATTCGACTACTGTTCGGTCCAAGCCGCCCTTGCCGTGAAAAAGAAGGGGTATGAAGCGATCGTCATCAACAACAATCCCGAGACGGTCAGCACCGATTATGCCATCGCCGACCGCCTCTATTTCGAGCCGCTCGCCCTGGAGGACATCTTGAACGTCGCCGAAAAAGAAGGCGTCATCGGCGCGCTCGTCCAGTTCGGCGGACAGACCGCGATCAACGTCGCCCGAGGGTTGGAGGCGGCGGGGATCCGCATTCTCGGCACGTCGGTGGCGGCCATTGAAGATTTGGAAGACCGCGATCGTTTTTACGGATTGCTCACGCGCTTGGGCATTCCTCATATCGACGGCGCGGCGGCGCGCGATGAGAGCGAGCTGCGCGCGCACGCCGAACGGTTGGGATTTCCGATTCTCGTCCGCCCGTCCTACGTCATCGGCGGACAGTCGATGGTCATTTTGTCGGATGCGGGGGAGCTCGAACGCTATATCGCCGGTTCCAACCGGATGTCCCCGGAATGGTGGCCGCTTTTGGTCGACCGCTATGTCCCCGGCATCGAATGCGAACTCGATGCCGTGTGCGACGGCGAGGACATTTTCGTCCCCGGCGTGTTTGAACACGTTGAAAAGGCCGGCGTCCATTCCGGCGACAGTGTCGCCGTTTTTCCAGCGCATACGCTGTCTGAAGCGGTCGTTCGCGTCTTAGTGGATTATGCCCGCCGCATCGCCAAAGCCGCGCAGCTCGTCGGACTGATGAACATCCAATACGTGGTCTCCGGAGCATCCGTATACGTCCTCGAAGTCAATCCGCGCGCCTCGCGAACCGTGCCGATCGCGAGCAAAGTAACGGGCGTGCCGATGGTTGAGTGGGCCGTTGCCGCGCAGCTCGGCGAACGCTTGCCGCAAACGGGGCTGCTCGGTTCCCAAAAGTGTTACGCCGTTAAAGCGCCGGTGTTTTCGTATGAGAAATTAAACGGCGCCGATCCCGTTCTCGGGCCGGAAATGAAATCGACGGGCGAGCGGCTCGGCGTTGCCCCGTCGCTGGAAGAAGCGCTGGACAAAGCGCTGCTGGCCGGGGACGACCATCCGTTCGAAGCGAAAGGCTCTGATTCGGTCATTTTCGCGGCGATTGCCGAACGCGACCAAACGGCGGGCGTGCCGCTGATTCGGGCGCTGTCTTCCAGAGGGTTCCGAATCGCCGCGACGCCTGGAACGGCCGAAATCCTTCGTCAGAACGGGGTGCGCGTCGCCGCCGTGGTCGAAGAAGCAGACGATTTTCGGGCCCTTTTTTCCGGCGGGACCGTCCAAGCGGTCATCAATACGCCGCGGTCGGGGCGCAATCAAGCGACGCTCGGCTATGCGATTCGGAGTTTCGCTTTGCGCCAGGGCATTCCCCTTTTTACAAGCCTGGATACCGCGTGGGCGATGCTTTCATTGCCTGCAGGTGGAAGTCGTATTTCCGTATCCCCGATGAAAGCATACCGCGAAGGAAACGCGATGTTGAAAAGGAGGTCATGGTGATGAAAACCATGAAAATGACGGCCGCCCCCATGCTCGGCGGCAAAGATTTCCTGAGCCTCGGCGCCTTTCAGCCCGACGAGATTTTCTTCCTGTTGGAAGAAGCCATGGAAATGAAGGCGATGCAAAAAAGCGGTATTCCCCATCCGTATTTGCAAGGCAAGCTGCTCGGCATGATTTTCGAAAAAGCGTCGACGCGCACGCGCGTCTCCTTTCAAGTGGCGATGAAGCAGCTCGGCGGGGACGCGATCTATTTGAACAAGCACGACATCCAACTCGGGCGCGGCGAGACGATTGAAGATACGGCAAAAGTGCTGTCGCGTTATGTGGACGGCCTCATGGTGCGCACGTACGGGCACGACCTGCTCGTCCGCTTTGCCGCAAGCGCCGACGTGCCGGTCATCAACGGCCTTACCGATCTCCATCACCCCGCTCAGGTGCTCGCCGACCTGTTGACGATTTATGAAAAAAAAGGCGGGTTTTCCGGGCTCAAGCTCGCCTACGTCGGCGACGGCAACAATAACATGTGCCACTCGCTGCTCGAAGGGGCGGCGCTCGTCGGCATGGACATCGCCGTCGCCAACCCGGAAGGTTACGCCCCCGATCCGGACGTCCTGGAAAATGCCCGCCGCATCGCGGCAGCGACCGGAAGCCGCATCATCTGCACGACGTCCCCCGAAGAAGCGGTCGATGGTGCGGATGTCGTCGTCACGGATGTCTGGGCGAGCATGGGGCAGGAAGCGGAACGCGACGTCCGCTTGAACGTGTTCCGGCCGTATCAGGTGAACGCAGCCCTATGCGCCCGGGCGAAAACGGATTTCCTCTTTCTTCACTGCCTCCCCGCCCACCGCGGCGAAGAAGTGGCTGCCGAAATCATCGACGGGCCGCACTCCGTCGTCTTTGATGAGGCGGAAAATCGCGTTCACGCGCAAAAAGCGATTTTAAAAGCGTTACTGGGGAAAAACTGAGCGATTTGGCCGATGACGCGCATTTCAAAACCATTAAATTTAATGAGGTGATCGTGATGAAAAAAGAAAAGCTCGTCTTGGCTTATTCCGGCGGTTTGGATACATCGGTGGCCGTCAAATGGATCCAGGAAAAGTACGGTTATGATGTCATCGCGCTCACGATCGACGTCGGAGAAGGAAAAGATCTCGAAGCGATCAAACAAAAGGCGCTGAAGGTCGGAGCGATCAAGGCGTTTGCGATCAACGCCAAGAACATGCTGGCCGAAGACTATATTTTGCCGGCGTTGAAAGCCAACGCGTTGTATGAAGGCAAATATCCGCTCTCCTCCTCGTTGTCGCGGCCGCTCATTTCCAAATTGCTCGTCGACATCGCCGAAAAAGAGGGCGCGGTGGCCGTCGCCCACGGCTGCACCGGCAAAGGCAATGACCAAGTCCGCTTCGAAGTGTCGATCCAGGCGTTAAATCCGTCCTTAAAGGTCATCGCCCCCGTCAGGGAATGGGGGATGACGCGGGATGAAGAAATCGCCTATGCCGAAAAACACGGCATCCCCATCCCCGTCGATATCGATAATCCCTTCTCGATCGACGCGAACATTTGGGGGAGGGCGTGCGAAGCCGGCGTTTTGGAGGATCCGTGGATGGAAGCGCCGGAGGCGGCGTTTGACTGGACGAACCCGATTCATTTGACGCCGGACACGCCGGAATACGTCGATATCGCTTTTGAGGAAGGCGTTCCCGTCGCCCTCAACGGCCAGCGCCTCGGTTTGGTCGAATTGATCGAAACCTTAAATGAAAAAGGCGGATTGCACGGCGTCGGCCGCATCGATCATATCGAAAACCGCCTGGTCGGCATCAAGTCGCGGGAAGTGTACGAAAATCCGGCGGCGGTCATTTTGATCAACGCCCATAAGGAACTGGAATTTCTTACGCTTCCGCGCGAAGTTTCGCAATTCAAAACGCTGATCGATCAACAAATGGCCAAGGTGATCTATGACGGCTTATGGTATTCACCGATTCGTCCGGCGCTCGAAGCGTTTGTCGATGAAACGCAAAAAGCGGTGACCGGCGTCGTCCGCGTCAAGCTCTTTAAGGGCTCCCACGTCGTCGTCGCCCGCAAGTCGCCGTACAGCTTGTACAATGAACAGCTGGCCACGTACATGAAAGGCGACACCTTTGATCACAACGCCGCCGTCGGGTTCATCAAACTGTGGGGGCTGCCGACCAAAACGTACGCGGAAATCCATCAAAGCGGTCAGGAGGAAAACCATGGAGAAGCTTTGGGGCGGACGATTTACCAAGGCAACGAATGAACTCGTTGAAGCGTATACCGCTTCGATCGGTTTCGATCGGAAATTGGCGAAAGAAGACATCGAAGGCAGCCTCGCCCACGTCCGCATGCTGGGTGCGTGCGGCATCATCGGCAAAGAGGACGCGGAGGCGATCGAGCAGGGCTTGATGACCATCTTGAAAAAAATTGAAACAGAAGATGTCGAGTTCCGGGTCGAAGACGAGGACATCCACATGAATATTGAACGGCTCTTGACGGAAGAGATTGGACCGGTCGCCGGCAAGCTTCATACGGCGCGCAGCCGCAATGACCAAGTGGCGACGGACCTGCATCTTTATTTACGGAAGAAAACGCAATCGTTGATCCAACATTTGGAGGCAGTCCAGCGGGCGATCGTCGAAAAGGCCAAGGCCCATGTCCATACGATTTTGCCGGGCTATACCCATTTGCAGCGGGCGCAGCCGGTTTCTTTCGCCCACCATCTGCTCGCGTATTTCTGGATGTTTGAGCGCGATAAAGAGAGGTTGAAGGACGGCTTGAAGCGCATCAATTGGCTGCCGTTGGGGGCCGGGGCGCTCGCCGGCACGACGTTTCCGATCGATCGCGGCCAAGTCGCCCGCGCCCTCGGCTTTGACCGCATTTATCCGAACAGCGTTGATGCCGTCAGCGATCGCGATTTTGTCGTCGAGTTTCTCGCAGCCGCTTCGCTCATCATGGCCCACATTTCCCGGTTGTCCGAAGAACTCATTCTTTGGAGCAGCCAAGAGTTCCAATTCATCGAGCTCGATGACGCCTTTTGCACCGGTTCGAGCATCATGCCGCAGAAGAAAAACCCCGACGTGCCCGAACTGCTCAGAGGAAAGACGGGGCGCGTCTACGGCCACCTCATCGGCCTTTTGACGGTGCTCAAAGGCTTGCCGCTCGCGTATAACAAAGACATGCAAGAGGATAAGGAAGGGCTGTTCGACACCGTTGAGACATTGGAAGGCGCCTTGCGGCTTTTGGCGCCGTTGTTGGCGACGATGACCGTTCATGGCGAGCGGATGCGCCGGGCGGCGCTGAATGATTATTCCAATGCGACGGATCTTGCCGATTATTTGGCGGAAAAAGGCGTGCCGTTCCGCGAGGCCCACGGGATCATCGGCAGGCTTGTGCTTTACGCCATTCAAAACGGCAAGTATTTATTGGAATTGTCCATGGACGAATTTAAGGCGTTCAGCCCGTTATTTGAAAGCGATGTTTACGAACGGTTAAAACCGGAAAACGTCGTCGCCGCCCGGAAGAGTGACGGCGGCACGGCTCCCGAAGCCGTCCAAGCCCAGCTCGAATTGGCGGAAAGCCTTTTAACGCCATAACTTTGAGCCAGTTGCCTGATTTTCCATTCATAAAACCTCAAAGTCTCGTGAATATTTTGGCCTTTATCCGTTCTGCGGATGAAGGCCTTTTAAATTTTTGAACATGTTGGAAAAAAAGGAATTCGAGGTGAGAGGATTGACCCGCGCCACACTTTGCATTAAGATGGGGATGTTACTTTAGCGCTTAAAAGCTTAAAAGCTTAAAAGTGCGAAAGTGAAAAGAAGAGATTTGAGGGGATTCATCATGAGCCAACCACTCGTCAGACAATTAAACAAATGGCACGGTTACGCGATGATGATCGGCGGGATGATCGGCGCCGGCCTCTTTGTCGTCACTGGGGAAGCCGGCGGCCAGGCCGGGCCTTCGGTGCCTTTCGGTTATCTTGTATTGCTGCCGATCATCTTATGCACGGCCGTCGGTTATCTCGTCTTTCTCAGCACCCCCCTGGGCGACGAACCGGGCGGAGCGTATACGCATATCAGCCGCACGTTCAACAACCCATTGATCGGTTTTATCTTCATGTGGTTTCAATACATCGCCCTCATCGGCGTCATCTCGATCATGGGCATTTCTTTCGGGCAATTTATCGCGCCGTTGTTTCCCGGGATTTCCCCGGTGGCGCTCGCCAGCGTCATCGTTCTACTTTTTTACGCATTAAACGTCGTGGAAGTTCGCTGGTTTGGACGGATCCAATTATGGATGACCGCGATTCTGTTGATCGCCATCGCCGTTTTGGTCATTCCTGGCTTATTTTCGATGAATTTAGGTTATTACAAGCCGCTGTTTCCCTTTGGCTTGGACGGTTTCATCCGCATTTTGCCGTCTCTATTTTTCTCGTATTTCGGCTTTGAGCAGCTGGCTCAGGCCGGGGGAGAAATGAAAAACTCCCGTTCGTCCATGCCGAAGACGATGCTCATCGGGCTTTTCGTGACCGCCATCATTTACTTTTCCGTTTCGTTTGTCGCCTTTGGGCATCTGCCTTATCAAACACTGGCCAAGTCCCATCACGCGATGGCGGATGTCTCAGCGCAATATCTGCCGGGGATCGGCAAATGGGTGGTGACGCTCGGGATCGTCATGGCTTTCGCCACGACGCTGAATTCCGTGCTCATGGTCGCCTCGCGGATGCTGTACAGCTTTTCGAAAGACCGGGCGCTGCCGAAGATTTTCGCCCGCGTCAACAGCCGGTTCGGCACACCGCATCTTGCGCTGACCGTGAATACGGTTTTGGTCTTATTGTTGTTATGGACGCACACTCTTCAATTTATATTGAACATTTCTCTGCAAGGCATGTTCATCATGTATATCGGCCACGCGTTTGCCCTGCTGGCGCTGCCGTTCGTCCGGCCGCAGCTGTATGAGTCGGCGCGGGTGAAACCGCCGAAATGGCTGGTTGTCCTGTGCGGCGTCGTTTCGATCACCGTGCTCGTCTCATTTAGCTATCATCTCATTCTTTCCGTTTGGCCGCTTTTGACCGTTTGGCTGGCGGCGGGGTTAGCCCTTTATTTTCTCAACTATTGGGCGCATGCCGGCGAACGCTCCAAGGTTCGCCTGATCGGCGACCGAGAATGAGGGCGGCCGGCGGTTCGACAAAGATGTTCAGAACAAGAGCGCATGGAAAGCATGCGCTCTTTTTTTCATGCGCTCAATGCGCCGTGTAAGCGGCGCCTCACGCCGAATGTTTCAGGCGCTTCCCTTGAAATTCTTATTGAATGGAGTTTCTCACAGGCTTTTAAAAAAACCTGTTGCATTGTGACGAATAATGTATATAATAATCACATGAGTTCTTATTAAACTCAAAGTTTAGTATTCATAAAATATGACGGAAACTGTTAAAAATAAAAGATTGAAGGTCAGAGGATGCGTATCGGGAGAAAAATCAAAAATTTACGTTTAAAAAAAGGATTGACGCAAGAAGAACTCGGGGAGCGCACCGATCTCAGCAAAGGCTATATTTCGCAAATCGAACGCGATTTGAGCTCGCCGTCCATTGAGACGTTTTTTGACATTTTGGAGGTGCTCGGCACGACGCCTAAAGAGTTTTTTGACGAAGAGGAGAGCGAACAAAAGGTCGTCTATAACGAGCAGGACCAAACCGAATACGTCGATGAGGACCGGGGTTACCGGATTCAATGGCTCGTCCCGGAGTCGAACGAAAAGGAGATGGAACCGGTTCGGTTGCTTTTACATAAAGGCGGCGCTTTCAAAAAGTTTGAACCGTCGCCTTCCGAGACGTTCGCTTTTGTATTGCGCGGACGGATCAAGGTTCACCTCGGGAAAAACGTCTATACCGCCAAGGCGGGCGAATCCGTTTATTTTCAAGCTTCGGAGGAACATCAAATCGTCAACGATCACGACGGCGAATCGGAGCTTTTGCTCGTCGCCACGGAATCGTATTTATAAAGCGCTTTGGCAGAAAGCCCCGCTCCGCTGCATGCCGCAAGGGCATCGAACCGCGCGGGGGGCATACGTTCAGGCGTTCTTTCGTATCGGACCGCTCTTTTCGGTCTTATTAATAATACATTTTAGAGATAAAGGGGGAAACCGTGTTGGCGGAACAAGCGATTATTCGCTTTGAAAACGTCACGAAGCAATATGATGAGGATCCGCCGGTCCTGGATGACGTGAGCTTCGAGATTGAAAGGGGCAAGTTTTACACGCTGCTCGGTCCTTCAGGTTGCGGCAAGACGACGATTTTGCGTCTGATCGCCGGCCTGACGGAACCGACGAAAGGAAACATCTATTTCAACGGGAAATTGGTCAATCACGTGCCGGCCAACGAGCGGCAGGTGAACACGGTCTTTCAGGACTACGCCTTGTTTCCCCATCTCGATGTCTACGAAAACGTCGCCTTCGGCCTGCGCGTAAAAAAGATGAAGAAGGCCGACATCGACGCGAAGGTCAAGGAAGCGTTGCGCTTCGTCAACCTGGAAGGCTACGAATCGCGAAAAATTCAAGAAATGTCGGGCGGACAGAAACAAAGGGTGGCGATTGCGCGCGCGATCGTCAACGAGCCCGAAGTGTTGCTGCTGGACGAACCGTTGTCGGCGCTCGATTTGAAGCTCCGGACGGAGATGCAATACGAGCTGAGAGAGCTCCAGCGGCGTCTGGGCATCACGTTCATTTTCGTCACGCACGATCAAGAAGAAGCGCTGGCGATGTCGGATGAAATTTTTGTTCTAAATAAAGGGAAAATCCAACAGCGGGGCACCCCGACGGATATCTACGATGAACCGATCAACCGTTTCGTCGCCGATTTTATCGGCGAGTCCAATATTATCCCCGGCAAGATGATCAAAGATTTTCTCGTCGAGTTCAACGGGAAAGTCTTTGAATGCGTCGACCAAGGTTTCCATCCGAATGAACCGGTGGAAATCGTCATCCGTCCCGAGGATTTGGAAATCACCGAGCCGGACAAGGGCAAACTGCGCGTGCGCGTGGATTCCCAGTTGTTCCGCGGCGTCCATTACGAAATTTGTTGCTATGATGAAGACGGCAACGAATGGCTTGTTCATTCGACGAAAAAAGCGGCCGTCGGAGAAGAAATCGGCCTCCACTTCGATCCGGAAGCGATTCATGTCATGCGTTTGGGAGAAACGGAAGAAGAATTTGATAAACGCTTAGAATCCTATCGAGAGGTCAGCCATGCAAAATAGGACGAGAAACATTTATCTCATCCCATACGCGCTCTGGATCGTTTTGTTTGTGGTGGCGCCGATTCTTCTCATCCTTTATTATTCGTTTTTTGACATCGACGGGCATTTCGGGCTTGTCAATTATGAAAAGTTTTTCACCCCGGTCTATTTCAAGATGGCGCTGAGTTCCTTTTGGTACGCGTTTTTGATCACCGCCATTTGCCTTGTCATTAGCTATCCGACCGCGTACTTGTTAACGAAGACGAAACATAAGCAATTGTGGCTATTGCTTATCATTTTGCCGACTTGGATCAATCTGTTGCTCAAGGCTTACGCGTTTTTGGGGATATTCGGCACTTACGGGTTCGCGAACGCCGTATTGGGGCTCTTCGGCATCGGCCCCAAACAAATCTTGTTCACGGATTTCAGTTTCCTGTTCGTGTCGGTTTACATTTTCATCCCGTTTATGATCTTGCCGATCTTTAATGCGCTGGAAGAGCTAAACCCGTCGCTCACCGACGCCTCGCGCGATCTCGGCGCTTCGCCGTGGACGACGTTCCGCCGCGTCATCTTTCCGCTGACGATCGACGGGGTCAAATCAGGGTGTCAGGCGGTGTTCATTCCGGCCCTGTCCTTGTTCATGCTCACGCGTTTGATCGCCGGGAACCGCGTCATTACGCTCGGCACGGCGATCGAAGAACATTTCCTCGTCACCCAAGACTGGGGGATGGGCTCCACCGTTGCCGTCTTCCTGATCCTCATCATGGCGTTGATCATGATCGTGACGGGGATCCGGAGGTGATCCGCTGCCATGAAGAAAAAAATAGGGGCGAACATCTATCTCATCGCCGTCTTTATCATTCTTTATGCGCCGATTTTTTATCTTATGATTTATTCATTCAACAGCGGCGGCGCGATGCACGATTTCAAAGGGTTTACCTTAGAATGGTATAAAGAAGTGTTTCACGACACGCGCTTGATCGTGATCGTTTTGAACACGCTCGTCATCGCGTTGTTATCGTCGGCGATCGCCACCATCTTCGGCGTCCTTGGGGCGTTGGCGATCGCGAATGCCCGCAGCCGGCGCACGAAAAACATGCTGCTGACTTTGAATAATGTGCTGATCGTCAGCCCCGATGTCATCATCGGCGCCTCGTTTCTCATTCTGTATACATTGATCGGCATCAAGCTCGGCTTTACGTCGGTACTGATTTCGCACATCGCGTTTAGCATTCCGATCGTCGTGCTCATGGTCCTGCCGAAGCTGCAGGAAATGAGCCCGACTTTGATCGACGCGGCCCGCGATCTCGGGGCGACGCGCCGGGACGTGTTGACCCGTGTCGTCCTGCCGTTCATTTCGCCGGGGATTCTCGCGGGCTTTTTCATGGCTCTGACGTATTCGCTGGATGATTTTGCCGTCACGTTTTTCGTGACCGGGAACGGGTTTTCCACGCTGTCCGTCGAAATTTATTCGCGGGCGCGCCAAGGGATTTCGCTTTCGATCAACGCGCTGTCGACGCTGATCTTTCTTTTCACGATCATTCTGGTCATCGGCTATTACTTCATCAATAGGAAGAGCGTCCGGCCGAATGGGGTGGGGATGCGGCAATGAAACAACTCGTACGCCTTTTCATCGGTGTGTTCGCCGCCGCGTTTGTATTGTTGTTCCTGGCGGCGCGGCTGAACACAAGTGAAGGCTACTCCGGAAAAAACACCTTGACGATTTATAACTGGGGCGATTACATCGATCCGGCCCTCATCAAAAAGTTTGAAAAAGAAACGGGCATCAAGGTGATCTATCAAACGTTCGATTCCAATGAGGCGATGTTGACGAAAATCGCCCAGGGCGGCACCACCTTCGATGTCGCCGTGCCATCGGACTACATGATCAGCAAGATGAAACAAGAGCATTTGCTCATTCCGCTCGATCATGATAAATTGCCGAATTTAAAATACATCAATCCGCGCTTTTTGGACCTGTCTTTCGATAAAGGCAACAAATATTCCGTTCCTTATTTTTGGGGGACGGTCGGGATCGTCTATAACCCAAAAATGCTCGGCGGCAAAAAGATTACGAGCTGGAACGATTTGTGGGATAAGGATTTGCGCAACCAAATCTTGCTCGTCGACGGGGCGCGCGAAGTCATGGGCATGGCGCTGAACAGCCTGCACTATTCTTTGAACGACACCAATGAAAAGCACTTGCTGCAAGCGAAGCGCAAGCTCGACGCCCTGACTCCGAACGTCAAGGCGATCATCGGTGATGAAATCAAAATGTTGCTCGCCGACGAAGAGGCGGCGGTGGGCGTCGTCTGGTCGGGCGATGCGGCGGAAATCATCAGCGAAAATCCGAAATTGGATTACGTCGTGCCAAAGGAAGGGTCTAACCTTTGGTTTGACAATATGGTGATTCCGAAGACGGCGAAGAATATTGAGGGCGCCTACAAATTCATGAACTTTATGCTCGATCCGAAAAACGCCGCCCAAAACGCCGAATATGTCGGCTATTCCACCCCGAACGAAGCGGCCATGAAATATTTGCCGAAAGATATCCGCAATGACCAGCGGTTTTATCCCGATTTGGATAAAGTCCAGAATCTTGAAGTCTACGAAAATCTCGGCAAACGCATGCTCGCCCGCTACAATGAACTGTTTTTGGAATTTAAGATGCACCATAAGTGAGGTTGGCGACGCATGACGAACCGGGCCGACATGAAGGCGGCCTTGCCCAAAACAAACCCATGTTCCGCTTTTGGATCATGAAAAGGTAAGCAATATGAAAGACGGCTGTCGGAACTTGGATGGTTTCGGCAGCCGTTTTGCGTGATTCGGATGATCACGGGTTTTCCGGTACCGGATTGACATTGTTGGGAGAAGGGAACGCATCTGTTCGTTTGCCGTAGGGCGGCGGGAGCGGGCCGCAGCCAATATAAAATACATAATAATATTACGGTTAACTAAAATGGTGATGGCACACATAAAAGTGTCATAAAACATTAACAGTTGCAATTCCCGAAAATTTGTCATGTGTGATATAGTTTACTGAGAAAAAAATTGAATGGATGACCTGATGCTTCTGAAAGGGAAGGGTCGTATGACGTCCTGTCAAGCGTCAGTGAAAATGTCATACTAACGCGTCAGTGAATATGTCACTGATATATTTACTTTGACCTCAGTTCATTCAAGCCGGTTTCAGTTCCTTTGAATTCGTGGGCCTATATTTGCGCCAAGGATGATCAGGTCCTGGCTTGTACGATTTCTTTTCTGAGCTCTCCTTTTTCTTTTCAGGAGTTTTTGCCGCTTTGTTCCGGGTTGCTTCCATCAAGGGGTAGGGCTTACCTTTGTACCAGACAAACAGTCTGCCATCCAGCGTTTTTCGGACTTCCACCGGCGTTTTGGCCGGAATGGTTGGACTGGAATTTGGGACGTCGAGGATGTACGTTTTTCCTCGGTAG
>NZ_BDDQ01000040.1 GCF_002003465.1 Caenibacillus caldisaponilyticus
CGAAAAATGGATATCGGGACGCAAATACCTGGATATGTCCGACTATTGGCAGTGGCGGAAAACGAAAGAGTTAGGCGTTCAAACGATGAATCAGGAAGTTTCGGCGATCAAGAAAGTGGGATAATTTCTTCGACGTGTCAAGGAGAACGTGAAATACCTCGGAAGCGAGGAGTTGCCGCGAAAGCGCCTTGACACACCTGTACTTTGACAACAATGATCATTAGTCCGGGAAGGCGACCGGCAGGGAGACTTGCCGGACTTACCTGCCATACGTCAGGTCATCAGGTCCATCTTTCTATCAAAGGGAAATTTACACAATAAAATGGACTTGACCTAATGGGGGAATTAAAAAATGGCATTAAAAAATGAAGTGGCCGTCGTTTTCTCGGATGCGAGGGGGGGTGTTCTTTTTGACACCTTTATAAAACAATATGATCGCATCAGAAATCTATTGACGGCAAGAGGTTATCCACCATCCCATATTGACGCCGCCATCGATCGCTGCGCTCAACAACAGCTACGGTTCTTCGCCGCAGAGGCTTGTTTAAAGGGGCGCCATCTCCATGGAACATCTTGACATCGCACACATGAATGATATATTGGTTGTATGACCAATCAAAAGTGAGTGGAGGACGGAATGAAAACAAGAGAAAAGAATGCGCGGGCCAAATTGATCGAAGCGGCTTATAAGGTGCTTGCCGAAAAGGGGTATGAGAATTGTTCCATAAAGGACATTGCCCGTGAGGCGGGGGTGTCGCCGGGGCTGGTTCATTATTACTTTGCGAACAAAGAAGAACTGTTAGCGGCGGTTGTTAAAGAAGCGACTGATGCGTATTGCCGAGAGATGGAGCATATGCGGGCAACCGTCGCAGGAGACCGGCTGGCCGACGCCGCATTGGCCGAGCCGCTCAAACGGACGAGAGAACATGCGGACTGGTATAAGCTGCGCTACGAGTTGTATGTCCTGGCCTTGCGGAATCCCACGATCCGGTCGGGGGTCAAAGAGCTGTTCACAAAGGGACGCGAGGGCATCGAAGGAACCGTGCAGGCTGTAGCTGGCAAACCTTTATCCAATGGGGCGGAGCTGTCGGCCATTTTGTTCGCTTGTTTTGAAGGCCTGGCCTTGCAAGCTTTGATTGATCCGGATTTTGATTTAGAAGGAGCCTACCGGGTTCTGGGTCAAATGGCCAAACAGTTTGTCCAAACAAAAAGCGAGGGAAAATGATTATGGTTCGCGTCCTCATGCGGTTGGAAGGCTTGTGCGTGGCGCTGCTCAGTGCGGCGGCCTATTACACGCTTCATCTAAACTGGGCGGCGTTTTTTGTTTTCCTTCTCGCTCCGGACATCGCGATGGCGGGCTATCGGGTGAATCCCCGCGTAGGGGCGATGGTGTACAATTTGGCCCACAGTTACTTTCTGCCCACGGGCATCTTGGCGGCCGGATGGTGGCAGCAAAGCCCGCTGCTTTTGCAGGTTGGCTTGATCTGGTCCGCGCATATTGGATTTGACCGGGCGATGGGCTTTGGGCTGAAATACCCGACCGCTTTTCAGGATACCCATTTTCAAAGGCTGTAGTTTTCTCTGTTATTGGTTGGTTGTACAATCAAACGGATGGTATTCCGTTGTTTCCCATCCTGTGATCGAACGTTGGAGGGCATTCGATGAAGGTGTTGATTATCTACGCTCACCCGAATCCGGAGAGTTTTAACGCCGCCCTTTTAAAAGCCGTGGAACGCGGGCTGCGAGAAGCCGGTCATGCGTATGCGGTCATCGATCTGTACAAGGACCGTTTTAATCCGGTTTTGGTGTACAACGACAAAATCCGGCGCCGGGATCTTAAAAACGATCCGGAAACCGCACATTATCGTGAACTCGTGCGGGACGCCGATCATCTCATCTTCATATTTCCCGTTTGGTGGTATGGCGTCCCGGCGATTTTGAAGGGCTTTTTCGATCGGGTCTTTGCCTCCGGGTTTGCCTATCGTTATGACGGTGCGGTGCCGAAGGGATTGCTGAAGGGAAAATCGGCGTGGGTGGTCTATACGCTGGACTCGCCCGGATGGTACGTCAGACTGGTTCGCCGAAGCGTGGAATGGACGGTCATCCGAGATGCGATCCTCAAGTTTTGCGGCATCCGCAAGGTCAGGCGCTTCATGTTTGCCGGCGTCAAGCGGAGCAGCATCAAACGACGTCAAAAGTGGTTGGCCTACTTGTACCATCAAGCCCGTTTCGGGTTGCGCTAAACGGATTGGAGGGGGTTCGGGCATCCTTGCCGTCCGGGAAAAGCACAGCGGCAGCGGCTGAAAAAATTGCAGGTAAAGATGAAGCGGCCCGAAGACGGAGAGGACGGTGGCGGCCGTGCGGATTTCATCGCTCAGGAAAACCTGCATGCTGGAGCGCTGCCCGAAAGGAAAAACCGATTGCTCGGTGTCCCGTGTGGGCCGGAGCGGATTTGGTGCTTCCACGACGTTTGTACAGAGAAGAAAGGCGCCGTGGGGAAATCCGTACACTTTAGCGGCTTGCCGTGGAAGCGGGCTTGTCGCACGGTCGCCTGGCAGGCCAGTTCTCTGGCGCCTTCATGGTTGTCCGTTTAGGAGGTTTACGATTTTACTGCAAGGCTTCGGGGCCATGTGCTCTATCAATGAGCGACTTGGCCACAAAAAGAGGAGTTCATTGAAAACAGACCAAGACGGGACATCTTTGGCCTGTTTTGGACATTCAGAATTTGTTTTAGCGATAAGTTTTGACGGCGGGCGGTTCGTAGGCGTGAAATCGCTCAAGCAACCGGCTTGGCTCGTCGTCTACGAGCGCCATAGAACGGTATTGTTCATGTAAAAATTGTTCCTTCGTCATATGATTAAACAGCTCGACAAGGGGATCAAAATAATGGTTAATATTTAATAGCCCAATCGGTTTTTGATGGAGCCCCAATTGAGCCCACGTGAACATTTCAAAAAACTCCTCTAACGTTCCCGGTCCGCCCGGCAGAGCAATAAATCCGTCCGCCAGCTCAGCCATTTTGGCCTTTCGCTCGTGCATGGTATCCACAATCATGAGTTCTGATAAATGTTTGTGGGCGATTTCTCTTTTTTCAAGGAAGCTTGGCATAATACCGATGACACGCCCGCCTCCCTCTAAAACGGCGTCCGCGACGGCGCCCATCACGCCAACGCTGGCTCCGCCATAGACAAGCGTGAGGTTCCGTTTTGCCAGTTCTTTGCCAAGTTGTTTGGCGCCTTCTACATAGAGATGAGAGGCCCCGTTGCTGGAGCCGCAAAATACGGCGATCCGTTTCACATAAAATCCCCTCCTAATCTTTCAACGTTTCTATTATATAAAAGTGGCAATAGTCTGTTAAACTAAAGATGCGGGCATCAAAAAATGTGTCCCATGTTTTCAGCCGCCGTTTTAAGGCAACAAGGAAAAAAGCCTCTTTGGCCCAATGTCTAATCTTTTGTGCGCGAGTGATGCGGATCGTGCGAAGGCGGCGTTTGCTTGGGTTTTCCGGCCTTTCGCTTTGCGGTCGGCGATGTTGTCCGGATTTCCGCGGGGTGACGCTTTAACCTTTGCGTCATGCGCGATTCGGCCGGATCGTTCAAAATGGCTTAGTTTATGTCCTGCCGGCGCTTCGTGCGAGACCTTGGTAGAGTTTGAGCGCCGGCCGCTATCCGTTTCGCCGCGGCGTTTGACAAAAAGAGATCGGCGCCGCTGTTCAAGTCGGGATCGTTCGGCGCGGGAATGGATCCGTCGCTCAAGGCAACTGTTGTTTGACGTTTGAAGGAGTGTCCCGACTGTCCTATACTCTACTATGTTCAGAATTATAATAAGGAGTGAGTCCACATGGAGATTATGGATTTAATCAAATCCCGCCGTTCCATTGGCGCTGTGGAAGATAGAGAGGTACCGGACGATGTGATCCGGGAATTATTGGAGGCTGCGATATGGGCGCCGAACCATAAAAAAACGGAGCCTTGGAAATTTCGCGTCGTCAAAGGAGAAGGGCGCGTAAAATTCGGTGAAGAAATGGCGCGCATTGCGGCGGCCAAGGCTGCGGGCTTGAGCGAAGAAGAAGCGCAAAAGAAGATTGAAAAAGCACGAAAAGCTCCGCTGAGAGCGCCGGTCATCATCGTCATCGCCACGAGCCCGTCCGGAAAAGTGCCAGAAATAGAAGAAGTGGCGGCGACCGGCTGCGCCTTGCAAAACCTCTTGCTTGTCGCAACGGAAAAGGGCCTGGCTACAAAAGTAAGAACCGGGGATATGGCGTATGAAAAAGAGCTGCATAAGTTTCTCCAATTAGATGAGAACGATAAAATTATCGGTTTTGTTTATGTCGGTTATCCGAAAAAAGAATCGGAGATTAAAGCGCAACGGACTCCGGCCGAAGAAAAAACGATTTGGATCGGTTGATGGCTTGGCACAGGGGCCCGTCACCTGCAAACGATTTTGCGTTTGCGGTGCGGGCTCTTTTTTATTTTGGCGAAAGCGTTTTTGGATTTGCGGATTAAAAATGTAATTACCCAAGATGTTTCGGCGGCTTGAGGTCGAGATAAAGCGGGCGGTTTTTTAAAGGACGGACTGCAGGGAAAGCGTTTGCGGCGTTATCTTTAAGCAGGGGCATCATTTTAAATCCTTTACGGGCAAAAGCAGCCGTCGAGGCCCTCTACTAATGGCATTACTCGGCGGCTTTTTTATTCATAGATTCATCTTTTTCCGAATGGGGCTAGATTGTGCATCCGACCGATATTTCATATGC
The DNA here is from genome assembly GCF_002003465.1 of Caenibacillus caldisaponilyticus. Taxonomy (GTDB): domain Bacteria; phylum Bacillota; class Bacilli; order Bacillales; family Sporolactobacillaceae; genus Caenibacillus; species Caenibacillus caldisaponilyticus. The sequence goes on from NZ_BDDQ01000040.1 coordinate 4,754, forward strand.
AAACCAATTTTAAATCGTGCTAAAATAATATACAGTAAGAGTATTTGTAATGGGGATATGATCGAACGCCACCCGGGATACCGACGGTCAAGACCGTAACCTATAAATCGACTACCGTATCAGGAAAGGCGGAAGCCGGTTCCACCGTTTACGTCTATAACGGAAGCAAATATCTTGGGAAAGGGACGGCAAACTCCAAAGGAAACTACGTCGTTCACATCAGCAAACAGAAAAAAGGCTCAACCCTCAAGATTTACGCAAAAGATAAAGCGGGAAATAAGAGCGGTTATCGCTATGTGAAAGTGAAATAGTAGAGCCAACCTCTCCCAAATGGGAGAGGTTGATTTCTGGCATTTTTTGTCCGGTACGACATTTCTTAATCTACAGGGGGGCCTTCCATGGATGCACGGGTTCAAGAACTGATTGATTTCATTAGGACAAAATTTGGATTGCACCATTACGATTTAAAAAGGCACCGGTTCGCGCGGCATGTCAATCTCTTTAATCAAACCGTGTACACATTGAGCATGGAATGGTTTCCGGATCCGATTATCGCACAAGAGGATGAGGATTTAAATCCGGACGGGACCGCGGTGATTGACATCGACGTCAAGAGCCGCAGGGTTCAGAACGTGATTTTTGTTGGCGGCAAAACTTATGCCCGCGGCGGGATTGCGTTTGCCGGTCTCGATAAAAACGGCATGATCCAGTGGATCGAACAGGAGACAGGATTAACGTACGGGCTGCACTTCCAACTGGAAAGGGAAGAACCAGGGGCGTTCAACTTTCAGGCTTGTTTTGACGGCATCCCGGTTTCGCCGCCCGGGTTTATCGAATTGCGCTGGGATCCGAACAGAAACCTCACCTTATTTTCCGTCAGCGGTCCGTTTCCTTCTGAAGAAATGGTCCGGGAGGAAAGCTATGCCCTTTCCCTTGAAAAGGTGGAACATCTGACGAAGGATCAATTCCGATTGATCGAACTTCCTTCCTATGAAGAGAAGCGGCTCGTTCCCGTCTATGCGTTGGAAGAGCTCTTTGTCACCAATGATGGGTCATCGACGCTGCCTTTTGGACTCATTGAAAATGCAGGATCATTTCTGGAAATCGACAACATTCTGTCTTGGAACAAACCGCTTGCGCTTCCATTTGAAAGCCAAGCATTGAGTTTTACGGAGAACATAACGGCCGAACAAGCCTTCACCGGCGAGCCACATCCCGATTCTTTGCCGATTACCAAGCCTGAGCAAGAACAGTGCGTGGAGGCGGTTCGCGATTTTCTGCGCCGGGTTTATCCGAATGACAGCGGAAAATGGCGGCTTCATACGCTGCATCGCGAAAACGGATATATTCATGCGACATTGAGAGAAAGCCGGCCCGAGGCCCGCGCGCTTCCAAGAAAACTGATCGTCATGATCGATGCGGAACATTTTCAAGCCGTCAATTATATGGATAATCAAGCTTTGTTGGAGATTTTCGGTCCATTGCAAGCGCCTGAAAAAGTTAAAATAAAAAAAGAAGAAGCTTATGAAAAAATAAAAGATCGGATTGAGTTAAAGCCGGTCTACGTTTATGACTTCAAACAAAAACTCTATGTTTTGTGCGGAAAACTTGATTGCGGCGATGTTGTGGATGCGGTGAGCGGCGAAGTGCTGGCATTGGATGGATGATAGTTGAGAGAAATGAAGGCAATCTCCTCCATGTTTGTTGGGAGAGATTGCCTATTTTTATGAGAGTAAGCGCCGCGTGATCGACAACAATACGGTCCAGACGGTATAGTTCAGATAAGAGGAGTGAATGAGCATGAGCGATATGAAATCCGGGATGACCACAACGCGGGAACGCTTGTTGGAAACTGCCTGCCAGATTGTCCGCGCGGAAGGGGTCGGCCGTTTGACGCTGGATGCCGTGGCGCGCGCTTCCGGTGTAAGCAAAGGGGGACTGCTCTATCATTTCCCTTCAAAAAAGGACTTGATTGCCGGGATGGTGCACTACTTGACGGAGCGGTTCAACGACGGCCTTGAACGGGAACTGCGGAAGGAATCCGAGGATTATCCGGCGGGTTCAAGTGCGAATGGACGGTTTGTTCGTTCCTATATTCGCAGCACGTTTGCCGATGCGGAACAGATGGGGGAGATCAGCGCTGCTTTGCTGGCGGCAGTCGTCACCGATCCGCAACTACTGAATCCGCTGCGGGAACGCCAGCGGGAATGGCAGCGTCGGATCGATGACGACGGATTGGCTCCGGCTCTGGCGACCGTGTTGCGCCTTGCCGCAGACGGGCTGTGGTTCGCCGACCTGTTCGATCTGGCGCCGCCAAAGGGAGAGCAGCGCGCCCGCGTGCTTGCGCTGCTTGAGAGATGGGCCGGAGGGGGACAAAAACCGTGAAATCGTTTCTGTTTTTATTGATAGCCATCGCCAGCGAAGTGGTGGGGACAGCTTCGTTGAAAGCCTCACAAGGGTTCAGCCGCTTGTGGCCAAGCCTCATCGTCGTCATCGGGTACGGCACGGCCTTTTATTTCTTCTCCTTAAGCTTGAAACATATCCCGCTGGGTGTCGCCTACGCGATCTGGTCGGGCTTGGGAACGGTCGGTACGGTCATGATCGGTTATTTTGTCTGGCGCGAGACGCTGGACCTTTATCGGGCGATCGGCATCGTGCTCATCTTGATCGGCACCGTGATCCTCAATGTTACGAACAACGAGGGATAAACGATGAACAACGTCATGACGACTTTGAAATGGTATTTTCTCGCGGTCGACGTGGCCTTTATTCTCTATTGGCTGATGACCGTTTTGCATCTCATTCCGCACGAATGGCTCTTTAAAGATTACGATCATCCGGTTCTGGTTGCCTGGAACTGGTCGTTTTTGCCCTTGGATTTGCTTATTTCGGCAACGGGTTTGATCAGTCTGCGGCAGTACGGGCAAAATCGTTCTTCATGGCGTTCGACCGCTCTCATTTCCCTTGTATTGACGTTTTGCTCCGGATTGCAAGCGCTCGCTTTTTGGGCGATTCGCCTTGACTTCGATCCTCTTTGGTGGCTACCGAACGCCTTTCTGCTGATTTACCCGTTGTTTTTTATCCCGAAATTGCTTGTGCCAACGGAGAAAGGGGAAAAATCACGGCCGCGCGCTTTTTAAAGAAATCCTTTATCTGAATGCCGCATACAAAACCGCTTTGTATGACCGAACGGGTTTTTCGATTCTCAAGGTACGGTGATCCTGGTGCCTGGTAAAGGCATCGCTTTGATGGTTGATCAGTCGGAGGCAGAGCGGCTGACGACCATCATTTTTTATGTTCATTTGCTGATCGTGACGCACTGAGTTTTATCAAGATAAGGCATCTTGTTCGTTTTATTCGGCGGCGTTTGCCTCACCGATTTTTTAAGGCATCTTTATGTTTGCATATTCGTTATAACGGGAAACTCAATCACTCTCACCCTTTTATTCCTCTTATATGTCTTGCAATAAGAATATATCTTATAATAAGATATAAATGCGAAAGGAGGCCGCTGTATGCAATTGGACGAGATGGTTGAGACAATCAACGAGCAATGGACGGACATCTATTACCTCTTGCATTATGTTTACGATGACAATCTCTCGCATCAAGCCATTCGTTTATTGCAATATATTGAAAAAAACGAGAAAGCGACCATAGGGGATTTAGCCAAACATTTAAAGGTGTCCCATAATACCGCTTCTGAACATACAAAAAGACTGATGAAAAAAGGGCTTGTGACGAAACGCAGAAGCCGAACGGATGAAAGAAAGGTGTTCGTCGCTTTAACTGAAAAAGGCCGTAACGTGCTGTATCGTCATACCCGATTAGATAGGGATAAATTGAGAAAGGTTTTAGAAAATCTCAGCCCATCGGATTTGGAGATCATACAAAAGGCTTTTTCCGTTTTTAGCGAGGGAGTAAAGCAATGTTTGCGCTAGCAAAAATCGTCGTATCTGCCGTCATAATTGGAATCGTAACGGAAGTGGCAAAGCGCTTCCCGACATTCGGCGGGATTATAGCCGCATTGCCGTTGGTGAGTTTACTCAGTTTAAGTTGGCTTTATATTCAAGGGGAACAAACGCCAAATCTAAGCAAATTTGTATTTGGCGTTTTATGGGGACTGCCGGCAACTTTCCTTTTATTGTTCATTGTCGCTTTGTCCTTAAAGGCTTCCAATTCATTGATTTTATCGATTGTATTAGGCATCGGCGGTTGGGGGGTATTTTTAGTCCTACAGAATATGGTATTTAAGAACATATAAATGGATTCCCGCGCAGGAGACATATTCTGCGTCTGTTTTTTTTAGTGATTACATCAAAAAATTTTGATTTATGCATTGACACATCAAAAAAAATTGATGTAAATTTATATCAAGAAATTTTGATCTGTTCTTTTGGAAGAAGGTGTAAGAGATGACTTTAAACACTGAGCAATTGGCTAAAATCGCAAAAGCCCTTAGCGATCCTATCCGTTTGAAAATTCTCGATCTCATTCGTGCCGGATATAGTGAATTAGATGTCAATCCTCCGGTTGCTTGTTGCACGGGCGGCGTTTGCGTCTGTGATATCCAAGAACAGATGGATATGGCGCAATCAAAAGTTTCTTATCACCTGAAAGAACTGAAAAATGCGGGCTTGGTTACAGAAACCAAGGTAGGGAAGTGGAATTTTTATTCCATAAACCGATCAACATTTCAAGATTATTTGAAAGAAATTTATCGATTATATATTGATGGCGACCCGGTTGCAACTCATATTGAGCATGGGGAAAGAAGGGAAAGCCCATATGTTCAGCAAAATCGCCCATGATTTCTTTTCCATCGCAGTCGAATTGACTGTTTTATTCGTCGTGATCTCATTTCTTATCAGTCTCCTTCAAGGGCTCATTCCTTATGACAAGATTAACAAAGCATTGTCCGGGAAGAATACGTTTCTTGGAGTGATCGCTGCGCTTGTCTTTGCCTTTGTTACTCCCTTTTGCTCCTGTTCAACCATTCCGGTGGTTGTAAATCTGTTAAACAAGCAAGTACGGTTTGGGATTGTGATGGTTTTTCTCTTTTCTTCTCCTGTCTTGGACCCAACCATCATCACCTTAATGGCCACTCTACTGGGAGTAAAGGTTGCGGTCGCTTATACCTTGATCACTTCTATGTTATCGGCTGTCATTGGGCTTGCTTTAGAAAAATTGGGATTTGAAAAAGCAGTGAAACGGGTTATCATGACCGGATATGAAGAAAAGCAAGTGACATTCAGTTTTAAACGGGCTCTAAAGGAAACGCTCGGTTTAATGAAATCTGTTTATCCTTACCTCCTCATCGGTGCGGGCATCGGTTCGATCATCCATGAGGCGGTACCATCCCAATGGATTTCAGAACACTTTAGTGGTGAAAACTGGTGGTTGGTTCCTGTGGCAGCCATCATCGGAATTCCTTTATATGTCCGAATTTCCACGATGATCCCGCTTTCGCAAATATTGATCACAAAGGGAATGGCGTTAGGTCCTGTCATGGCTTTAATGATTGGTTCTACAGGTGCCAGCCTACCTGAGTTAACCTTGTTAAACTCTATCTTTCAAAAACGGTTAGTCATGGCTTTTGTTGTCTCCGTTGTGATGATGGCCTCTATTTCAGGCTTCCTGTTTTATATCATTTAAAGGAGGTGAAATACATGCTGAAATGGTTTAGCCAAAAAGAAGAATCCTGTTGCAACATTCAAATCCAAGAAGTGCAATCAGAACAAAAGGAACCATGTTGCGGTGAACAAACTGAACAAGAATGTTGCTAAACATCAAAAGCCCTTTGCCCTTGGTGGTAAAGGGCTAACGGTGTTTTTTAAATAAGTGTACCCTGGATGACCCGCGCAGCAACTAAACAAGAATTCCCAGCCATTTTGAACATTTGATTAAAGCCACATCTCAAAATCGATGTGGCTCGGCTTTCTACTGTGTTGGACTCCAATCATGAACGGCTGAACCTGTCAAGTACCTCTCGCAATCCAGCACGGCCATGCAACCGGTTCCCGCTGCGGTAATGGCTTGACGGTAAACATGATCTTGGACATCGCCACAGGCAAACACGCCTGGAACACTCGTTTTAGTCGTGACCGGTTTCATTTTAAAATGGCTGCCGTTAATCCTGCCGGCCCAGTCCCCAAAACGATAACCTTTTCCATGTTCGACCTCTCCTAAAACCGTTATTTTCCTTCTTTCGCAAACTGAATAATACGTGCCTCAATTTGGTCTCTGACACGGCGGAACACTTCCCATACTTCTTCTTCGGTTCCTTTTGCCTTTGCCGGATCTTCAAATCCCAAATGATCACGATGAACGTGCGGAGGTGTCATCGGGCATTTATCGTTGGCATCGCCGCAGAGAGTGATCACAAAGTCCGCTTTATTCAGCAACTCCGGATCTATGATATCGGACTTTTGATTGGAAATATCAATGCCTTTTTCCGCCATGACTTTGACTGCTTTCGGGTTTAATCCGTGCGCCTCAATCCCTGCGCTGTATACATCAAATCGATCGCCTAAATATTTCTTTCCAAACCCTTCTGCCATTTGGCTACGGCAAGAGTTTCCTGTACAGAGGAAGTAGATGATTTTTTTGTCGGACATGTTGTACACTCCTTTAGTGTAAGATGGATACCCAGAGGAGTTCGGTGGAATGGGGGGGCTTGGGAGATGTCTGAACCGTAACGGCAATTGTTTTAAATGCGGTCCTTGTGTTTTTGGCCGTTGGGATCTTTAAAATTGGCATGTCTGTCGTGGTTTATGGCAGTGCCAGGATGGCGTCTCCTGTTGCGGACCAACCGATCGATAGCCCCTTAGGTTGCCAAATCACGAAAATTCATGCAATCAAAAAACGATAAGTGTTAAAACGGATATCCATGACAAGACCAAATCTTCTTTGGCTTAATCGCATACAACCTTTAATCCGTTGGCTTTCAGTTCTTCAATTTCCTTAGAGGTATCCGGGAGTGTTTTGAGAAACTCTTGGAAGAAAGGGAACATGGAACCATCAAGGGAATAAAACACCCACTTTCCTTGGCGTCGCTCCTTAACGAGTTTTGCATTTTTTAGCTTTCGCATGTGTTGGGAAACGGCCGGTTGAGTCATTTTGAGGAGTTCCACTAATTCGCATACGCATAGATCTTCTGTTCTGAGCAAGGAGAGGATGCGTAATCGAGTTTTGTCCCCCAGTGCTTTGTGATACTCCGCTAATTGCTCCCAATCAAGCATAGATATCTCCCCATAAAATATAAAGATATGCTTATATTATAATTTAATAAACATTTATATTCCAGCTAAGATTTTCTCGAGAAACTCAATCTAACACAATGATACGAGCTTCTTGAGCAGGGAGTAGTCAATATAAATAATAAAACAATGGTTTGATTGTTTGATCATCTTGCGTTATTATTAAAATAATCATTTGAATGTTATAATGGGGTGTTGTTTTTGGCTGAAGATCGTTGCGATATTTACTGTTATGATGAAGCGAAAGTGCGGCGGGTCCATCGTTCGCTGGAACAAGAAGACTTTCTCGGCACGGCACAGCTTTTCAAAGCGTTGGCCGATCCGACGCGCCTAAAAATTGTTTATGCTTTGGTTCAAGAGGATGAGCTTTGTGTTTGTGATGTAGCGAATATTATCGAATCCACAGTAGCTGCGGCTTCCCATCATTTGCGCTTTCTTCGGAATATCGGCTTTGCGAAGTATCGGAAAGAAGGAAAAATGGTTTTTTATTCTCTGGATAATGACCATGTCAAACAACTTGTCCAATTGGCATTCACTCAAAATAAGGGGTTAACCACAAGTGGAGCAAGTAAAAGTTCAAGATAAAAAAGTGTACCGTGTTCAAGGGTTCACCTGTGCCAGCTGTGCAGCAAAGTTTGAGGGGAATGTGAAAAAGCTTCCCGGTGTCAGGGATGCCCAGGTAAACTTTGGAGCCGCTAAAATCACCGTATATGGGGAGCCTTCCATAAAAGATTTGGAGAAGGCCGGCGCATTTGAGAGCCTGAAGATTTATCCGGAAAATCAGGACGTCCGTATGGAGAGAGAACCCTTTTGGAAGCGGAATGAAGCCATTCAAGTCGGGGTTTCATTGGCGCTTCTCATGATCGGCTGGTTGATGGGTAAGTTCTATGGCGAAGACAGCCTTCTTTCTGTAGCTTTTTATTTCCTTTCCATGTTAATAGGCGGATATGCTTTGTTCCGGAAAGGATTGCTAAACCTCACTCGACTCCGATTTGATATGTATACCTTGATGACGATTGCCGTCTTAGGTGCTGCTTTCATTGGTGAGTGGGGAGAAGGCGCGACTGTGGTCATTCTCTTTGCCATCAGCGAAGCGTTGGAAACCTATTCCATGAATCAGGCCCGTCAATCCATCCGCGAACTGATGGACGTTGCCCCCAAGCAAGCTCTTGTTCGCCGTGAAGGCAAGGAGTTCTTGATTCCGGTCGATGAGGTCCAGATAGGAGACATCATGATTGTGAAGCCGGGGCAAAAACTGGCCATGGATGGCGTGGTCGTCAAAGGAAGTTCCTCAATTAACCAAGCTCCGATTACAGGGGAATCCATCCCGGTGACAAAAAATGTAGGCGATCAAGTATATGCCGGAACGATAAATGAAGAAGGGCTGTTGGAAGTCAAAGTAACCAAACGCGTCGAAGATACGACCATTGCCAAGATCATCCATTTGGTCGAAGAAGCCCAGGCGGAAAAAGCGCCTTCTCAAACTTTTGTCGACCGTTTTGCCAAGATTTATACGCCTGCCATTCTGATGGCCGGATTTCTGGTTGCTGTTATTCCGCCTCTTCTGTTCCAAGCGGATTGGAACGATTGGATCTATCGCGGGTTGGCTCTTTTGGTCGTGGGTTGCCCATGCGCATTGGTGATTTCAACACCGGTTTCCATAGTGACGGCCATCGGAAATGCCGCGCGAAACGGAGTGCTGATCAAAGGCGGCATCCATTTGGAGGAAGCCGGAGCGCTTTCCGTCGTGGCCTTTGATAAAACAGGGACTTTAACGCGTGGGGTTCCGGTGGTGACAGACTTTATTCCGTTGATATCCGACAAAGAAAAAGAGTTCTTAAGCATAGCGGCAACCATTGAGAAACACTCACAGCACCCGTTGGCCTCAGCGATTTTGCGGAAAGCGGAGGAAGAAGCCGTTCCAATTCGCGAGGTCGAAGATTTCTTCTCTCTGACGGGAAAAGGGGTCCGAGCAAAGATAAACGGGATTTATTATTACATGGGCAGTCCTGGACTATTTGAAGAACTCTTGCCGGCCGGCATTCCAGACCAAACGAAGAAACGAATGCTTGATCTTCAACAACAAGGAAAAACCGTGATGGCATTGGGAACGGAAAGCGAAATGCTGGCTCTGATTGCCGCAGCGGATGATGTAAGGGAAAACAGTAAGGAAGTAATCCGACGGTTGCATGAACTGGGGATTAAAAAGACGGTCATGTTGACTGGCGATAACCGGGCCACGGCTGAGGCGATCGGTAAACAATTAGGAATTGGCGAAGTTCAGGCTGAACGGTTGCCTCAAGACAAATTTGAGTTTATCAAACAACTTCGTTCAGACGGTTCCAAAGTCGCGATGGTCGGCGACGGGGTCAACGATGCGCCTGCCCTTGCAGCCTCTACAGTTGGGATTGCCATGGGAGGAGCCGGTACGGATTCGGCCCTTGAAACGGCGGATATCGTGCTGATGGCTGATGACTTGGGAAAATTGCCTTTCACCATGCAGTTAAGTCGCAAAGCGTTGCAAATCATTAAGCAGAACATCACTTTTTCCTTAGCAATAAAAACGGTAGCCTTATTGCTCATCGGACCGGGTTGGCTCACCCTATGGATGGCTGTCTTTGCGGATATGGGCGCAACGTTGATCGTTACTTTAAATGGGCTGAGATTGCTGAAAGTGAAAGATTAAGCATCCGGCGTTTTTCAATGAGAGCAATAACCACATGACTAACAAGCCGTTGAGCGCGTATCATTGTGACATAACTGTCCGCGCGGGCAGATGCGTTCGGGCGCACCTTCTGGTGGTCGCTCGCCTTCACCGCGATCGAGCTTGTTCCCGCAATCTTTCTTCCCTGAAGCAAACGTGAACCGGGCAACTCATACGATCATAACGGCGAGGAAACCCCAGGGCAAATGCGGGCTTCCTTTGAACGGTCGGTGTTCATTCGTTCTGGAGCGGTGGTTGAAGACCTCCCGCCTCCATGAAGAAAATTTACCATCAGCACGGGAGAACGAAAAAAGAAAAAAGAGGGTTTCGGCAAACTTTGCGGAATAATATATTTATGGGCGAACGGGAAGTTTAGTTTCAAAAGGATTCATCATAGGGACGAGAATACAAACATAATCACTAACTAAACGATAAGGAGTCTGTTCGCGATGCAAAAAATCACGACGTTTTTGATGTTCCAAGGCCAGGCGGAAGAGGCGATGAATTTATATACTTCTCTATTTGACAAGTCGGAAATCATCAGTATTTCCCGTTATGGCGCCAATGAGGAGGGGGAAGAAGGGACGGTGAAGCATGCGATATTTTCATTAAACGGCCAAGAATTTATGTGCATTGACAGCAACGTGAAACATGATTTTACTTTCACACCTTCCATTTCATTGTATGTCAATTGTGATACGGAAGACGAGCTCGACCGGATTTATGAGAAACTATCCGAGGGCGGCAAGGTTTTAATGCCGTTGGCCGCTTATCCATTTAGTAAAAAGTTTTGTTGGGTGCAAGATAAATACGGCGTTTCATGGCAACTGAACTTGGCAAAATAACCGGTAAGAGAGGATACCGATAAAAATCCGCACAGCATTCACCGCTCTTTTATGGGCGGTTTTCTTGTATATGAATACCGCACCGGACCATACACTTTCCCATCATGAACCGCCATTTATCACAATGTCATATTTGGAACAGATGGCTGAAAAAATCTTTAAAAGGCCGGGGACATCCAATGTGGAATGGTCCATCATAACATGAGGTTGCCGTCGAGGACGCATATATGCGATTGGACGAGTTAGGAGGGGTTAAATTGAAAGGCAGGCAAAAAAGCCGTTCGTTTTTATCGATCCTGACAATATTGATGCTTATGGCCATCATGGGGGCGTGTTCGCATAATAAGGAGTCAAATGCGGAAGGAAAACATCGGGCCAAAGTTTACATGGAAGGTTCGTTTTCCATCAACATGGATGATCCCCGGGCAACCGTCGGTGACGCGGATTATGTTTTTTTGGCCCGTGTCGATAAAAAAGGAAAAACGGTATACAAAAATAAGGTCCAAATTGAAACAGAAAATGGCACAAAAGAGATTGCAACGCCTTATACCAATTATAAAGTCACGGTTTTAAAAAATATAAAAGGCAGCTTGCAAACCGATCAATCGATTCCCGTTCAAAAAGCTGGCGGTATTGACAAAAAGGGGGATTCCATTGTCATATTTGAGGACGATGCTCTCCCGGAAGTCGGTAAAACCTATGTATTTTTAGCCTATGCGCAAGATGACGGATCGTTATTAATTTCGGGTCCGCACTCGAACACACTTGTGGCAAATATCGATCGCACCGTCACAAGCCAAACGGTGAACGCTTATGCCAAACAATCTGATGTGGTTTCATATTATGAAAAAGCCTTTGATCATCAAATCACCACGGACAGAAAACGCTCGATTTCCAAATATGATACAAGCGCCAATTAATCCGCGATCTAGAGCAACATGTTCCATGAGCCTCTTTCATCTTTTTTGTATAGGCACCATGAAACATCGATTTCCTGAATCATGGCAATCAGTAGTGTTTCAGCCCGCTGCAGCAGTGTAATTAAAAATTTAAGAATACAATATATGTGCATTATTAGGGCCTATTGCTCTAACCATTGTGTCTCATTTCCCGTTCCGATATCGTAATTCAAACATTTACGAGATTTATGCAGCGTTCAAAAAAATCTGTGCCAGTCTGCGGGTACCGTCAAGAATTTTGTGTAATGTAAGATAGATAGGGTATCTCTGAAATAGATTTGGAATAGAGGGGGGGCTGGTTCCCCCCCAGGGGACTGAATATTCAGTCTCTTGAGGGGGAAAGGGAGAATCCCCTCATCTCATCTATTTACATTATTTGGTTAATGATAACGTTCTTCAAACATTCGCTCGAGGGCTTCCTGCGCTTCGGCAAATCCTCGCAACTTTCGTTCTGCCCATTTCTCGTTAAAATCTTGAACGGTCAAATATACGACTTTTTCAGCGGCTTCTAAACTGCTCAAACTGTTCATCGGCTTTAGACGTTTCCGAATCTCCTTGATCGTTCGTTCGATGGCATTGGTCGTATAAATCACACTTCGAATACTGCTTGGATAATCCATAAATGTAAGGAGGACATCCAACTCATTGGCCCAAGATTGAACTTCTCTTGGATATTTGCTGGACCATTTCGACTCAAACTGTTGAAACATTTGTAACGCCATCTCCTTATTCGGCGCGCGATAAATCAGCTTGAGATCCTCGGCCATTTCGAATTGATCTTTTTTCCGAACACGGCTGAGGGTGTTGCGGACTTTGTGCACGACACAGCGCTGCACATC
>NZ_BDDQ01000041.1 GCF_002003465.1 Caenibacillus caldisaponilyticus
AACGAAATCGCTTTGAAAAATTTATTGCGGAAATCCGGTATACATGCAGAAGAAGTAAAGGGCATTAGTTTTTCCGGGCAGATGCACGGGCTTGTTTTGTTGGATGAAATAGGAACTCCTCTTCGAAGGGCCATCCTGTGGAACGATACGAGGACGTCTGCAGAATGCAGAGAAATCGAGGCGACGGTTGGATTAGAAACATTGCTAAAGAATGTTAAAAATAGAGCATTTGAAGGGTTTACGCTGCCAAAAATACTATGGGTCAAGAGACATGAACCAGATATCTTTAGGCGCGCAGTCTGCTTTCTCCTCCCAAAGGATTATGTGCGCTTCCGTTTGACGGGAAAGATGGCGATCGATTTTTCTGATGCAGCGGGGACGTTATTATTGGATATCGAGAAAAAAGAATGGAGCCGCTTGATGTGTGATTACCTAGGTATTGCGCCTGATTTATGCCCGCCGCTTGTCGATTCAACAGCATGTGTGGGGCACCTTCTGTCTTCCGTAGCTGAAGAGGTTGGTTTATCGGAAAATACTAAAGTGTTTGCAGGAGGAGCGGACAATGCCTGCGGGGCTTTAGGGGCTGGGATTCTTTCGGAAGGAAATACGCTGTGCAGCATTGGGACATCGGGTGTTGTTTTATCTTATGAAAGCAGAGGAGATCATATCTTCGACGGAAGCGTTCATTATTTTAACCACGTCGAAGATAAGGCTTATTACATCATGGGTGTAACGCTTGCAGCTGGTTATTCGCTTGACTGGTTTAAAAGAAATTTTATTCCGGATGAAGGGTTTGAAAAAGTAATACATCAGGCGTTTCAGGTTGATCTAGGTGCAGGCGGCCTGTTGTTTACACCTTATATCGTCGGAGAGCGGACCCCTTACGCGGATTCCGACGTGCGAGGCTCGTTTATTGGGGTAGATGTTTCCCATACAACGGCCCATTTTGCCCGGGCGGTCATTGAGGGCATCACCTTTTCGTTGAACGAATCGATAGAAATCTTAAGAAACAATGGGAAGAAGATATCATCCATTGTTTCCATTGGCGGTGGCGCAAAAAGTGACGAATGGCTACAACTTCAAGCCGATATTTTTAACGCTCCCGTTCTGAAATTGGAGAGTGAACAAGGACCTGCCATGGGGGCGGCTATGATAGCGGCATACGGCTGCGGTTGGTTCAACTCGCTTAAGGAATGTGCCGATGCCTTTATTCGGGTGAAAACCATTGTCGAACCACGAAATGCTACGGCTGAACGATATGCAGAACTCTTCAAGATTTATAAAGACATTTATCGAAATACCCAACCGCTGACCAGCCGGCTGAAGAATTTTCGAAAATAGAACAAGGCATGGTTGTAATTTGTTTTTCAGTGTAATTTCTTAATTCCCATTATAAATGGTATTGATGAAATTTGAATTCTGCATTGAACGAATGAAAGAAAATAATAACCAACCAGTAATAGTAGAATGTCTATTACTCGGTAAGATGGATGATATTCATTCGTCGTTTTATAATTGGATCGTTCGCCACGTTTCTCATTGGACGACAAAAATTGTTGTTGAACCTATTCCATAGGACTTGCCATACGGTCAGTTCATGTGTTGCTTTTAATAACCGCTTTCAGTCAATTAAGCCATAAACCTTCGTCGGTTTACAAAAGCAAACACAGCCGTTTGGTGTATGCACAGGCTCAGAGATGGGAAAACCAAATCTGGGCCTTTTTGTTTTTTACTGAATGAGAAAGCGATGGGATGGCGCTCACGCGTTGTCTGACCAGTGTCCGGGGAGAGAGGTTAATGAAGATGTCAGATCGTAATCAACATGCAATCTGGGCTTTCATCGCGTTCGGGGTCATGTTTTTACAAGTGACGATCGCCGATCACCAGTTGGTCCGCGGCTGGAGTATGGGGGCTGTCTTCACCAACTTCGGGGTGATTTTGTTCATCGTCAGCGTTTCGTTGCTTTTCAAAGGCAGGGGGAAAATCGCTTATTTGGCGGGGGCGGAAATCTTCATCAGCGCGATCGCCCTTTTCGATCTCTTATATTTTCGTTATTATCACCGGCCTCCGACCGTGTACACCTTGATGCAAGCGCAAAACCTGAACGGACTCGGGCCGAGCGTATGGGAATCCTTCAAGGTGCAAGACCTTCTGTTTATCCTGCCCGTGCTCATCCTGCCCATCGTCGGATTTTGGCTTTACCGGCCTCAGAGCGACAGGCGTTGGTTATGGATGGGCGCAATGGTGGCGCTCAGCGCGATGATCATCGCCGTGAAGCCGATCAAACTTTTGGCGACCCATGCGCCGTTGACCCGGCGGATGACCAGTCTGTCTTTCGTGGAAAATTACGGAATCCTCGGCGCGCACGCCCTTGATTATTCGCTGTATTTGGCGGAGAACCAAAAGCGGTCGCTGACTGAGCCGCAAATCCGACAGATCCGCGCCGCCCTCGGCCAATCCTACCCGCTTTCCTCGGAAGCGCCGGCCGCGGGCCGTGCGCGCGGCTATAATCTCATCATGATTCAGGTCGAATCCTTGCAAAACTTCGTCATCGGCCGTTCGGTCGGCGGGCAGGCGATCACGCCGAATTTGAACCGGCTGTTGGACCATAGCCTCTATTTTACGCATTTTTATGCGCAAACCATTGACGGCAACAGTTCCGACGCCGAGCTGTTGACCAACACGTCGCTTTTTCCGGTCGCGGCCGGTTCGACGTATTTCCGTTTCCCGTATAACGACTATTTCAGCCTCGGCAAAATGTTGAAAAGCCAAGGATATCAAACGGCGGCATTTCACGGCGATGAAAAAGATTTTTGGAATCGGGATCAAATCTATCCGCATCTCGGCTTCGACCGCTTTTATTCTTTGGAACATTTCCGGCGTGACGATATGATCGGCATGGGGCTCGGCGACCGCAGCTTTTTGGCACAATGCGGAGAAATCATCGGGAAGCAAAAACCGCCTTTTTATGATTTCCTGATCACGCTGACGAGCCATACGCCCTTTAAAATTCCGGAAAAAGAACAAACCTTGCCTTTGCCGCCCGAACTGAAAAACCGCCTTTTGGGCGACTATTTAGAGAGCATTCATTATACAGACGCTGCGATCGGGGCTTTTATAAAGGATTTGGAAGCCCGGCATTTGTTGGACCGCACTTTGATCGTCCTCTACGGCGATCACAAAGGGATTTTCAAACAAGACCGCGGCTCGGTGGAAAAGCTGGTTGGCAGCCCGATCTCGGATGAAACGTGGATCCGGGAGTATACCAACGTCCCGTTCATGATTTACAATCCCGGTTTTTCTCGGCGCGTCGTGACGAAAAACGCCGGACAGATCGATGTCCTGCCGACGCTCGCTTACTTAATGGGCATCCCGGAAAGAGCCTATGTCTCTCAAACGCTCGGACACAACATCTTTTCCGCTTCGCCGGACCAAGTGTTACTTCCGAGCGGCGATTACGAGGAACAAGCGTTGATCCGCGGAAATGCCGTCACGTTTGACGTTCCCGAAAAAGAGAAGGAAGCGCTCAAAATCTCGGATTGGATCATCCGCGGCGATTATTTCCGAATGAAGGAGCCGGTGAAATAAAAGATGAAGGAATCGTTTCAGGGTGCCCCGCGGCCCGGACGGACACCCACGTTTTAAATCATTCAGGGGCATTGGCGGTCGATTGCCGGACAATCAATTTGGTCGGAAGCAGGATCTCCTGTATGGGCGCATCGCGATGCGCCATTCGCCAACAAAGTTGTTCAACGGCTTTTTGGCCGAAATATTGCAAGTCGATGTCCATCGTCGTGATTTTCGGCGTGGCGATCCGGGAAAGCTGGCCGTTGTCAAAGCTGCACACGGAGGCTTCTTCGGGCACTTTTATGCCGTTTTGTTGGAGACAAGCGTTGACCAAGTAGCCGAGGCCGTCATTGACGCAAAACCATGCCGTCGGTTGTTCCGGCAGGCTTTTGATGAATTGATCGATCATTTCTTCTTCTTCACGAGCATTGGAGAAGATCAGCGCCTCATCCGGTTTGACGCCATAGTCTCTAAGCGCCATGAGGTAGCCTTCCAATCTTTCGTAATAACTAGGGGAAAAGTCGATGTTTCCCACAAAGGCGATCCGGCGATGGCTGAGCTGCAGCAAATGTTCCACGGCGGTATAGGCGCCGAACCGGTTATTGGTCAAGACGGCATCGGCTTTAATGTGCGGGTGATGATGGTCGATGATCACGGTCGGAATGCCGGTCGCAATGACTTTATTGATATATTCGGTCGTGATATGGGACAGGATGAGGATCCCGTCGATGGGATGGGTTTCAAAAAGCGGAGGCAGCGCCAGCTGATCGACCAGCTCCTTATTGATCGACTGAATCAACAAGTTCATGCCTTGGTTATGTACTTCCGCCTCGATCGATAAGTAAATTTCTCCGAAAAAGCTTTTAAGGGAAAAGGCGTAATCGGAAGCGATCAATGCGATGTTGCGCTTCCTCTCGTTGGCTTTTTGCCTCCGATTGTTTGAATATTTATATCCCAATTGTTCAGCGACTTGCTTGACGCGCCGGCGGGTTTCCTCGCTGACGCCCCCCTTGCCGGAGAGCGCCTGGGAGACGGAGTTTTTGGAGATATTCAGTTTATCGGCAATATCTTGCATCGTCACTTTCTTGGCCATCGCGATTCCAATCCTTTGCTTTGGTGAAAGTCAGACATTGCGGCATGACCTTTTGAATCGTTTATTTGTCATGCTGTGTCATTTAAAAATCACGTGATATAAATTAATATAGCTTATTATAGTTAAATAGTAAACCGGATAGGGTAGATTTATACATAATAGAGGGCAAAAAAATTTTATATCATGATTTAAAATACATGTTGACTCCGGTTTTATCATGGTGTAATAATGAATTTGTAAAGTTAATGAAAGCGCTACAATAATTTTTGTAATCTTCTTTGTCATGTCGTCAAGTAAGGTTATGTAACGTCTGGGGACGCTGCCATTTCATTATGTGCGCCAACGAAGTGACATCCATTCATTTCTGAAAGCAGAGGAGGATGCAGGATGAAGAAGTTTCTTTCCCTCATTGTAGCGTTGGTTTTGGTCAGTGCGGCATTGGCAGGCTGTTCGACGGGGAATGGCGGAAGCGGGAAAGAGGCCTCCAAGAAGGGCGTGACGACGATCACCTTCTGGGCGGCTCCCAACCCGACGCAGCAAGCGTATTGGAAAGAGATGGCTGACCAATTCACCAAAGAACATCCCAACATTAAAATTAAGGTCAGCCCGATGAAAGAAAGCCCGACATCGGAAGCGAGCATTCAAGCGGCCATCGCCGGTCACAATGCACCGACGATGTCGGAGAACATCAACAGAAGTTTTGCCGCGGAATTGGCGCAAAGCAAAGCGATCGTTCCGCTTGATCAATCCGGCTGGGACGATGTCGTCAAGGCCCGTAAGATGGATAACACCATTAAAGGCTGGACGTTTTCCGACGGACATCAATACGTGGCGCCGCTTTATTCCAACGCCATGTTGTTCGCCTGGAGAATTGATATCTTGAAAAAGCTTGGCTATAATGAGCCTCCGAAAACCTACAGCGAAATGCTCGATGTCGCCAAGAAATTGAAAGCGAAATATCCGGAAAAATACATTTGGGCGAAAGCGGATCTCGTCGACCCGACCGCATGGAAACGTTGGTTTGACTTCTTTATGCTGTATCACGCCGCGTCCAACGGCAACAACTTTATCAGCGGCAACAAATGGGTGGCGGATGATCAAGCCGGGGTTAAAGTCCTGAAGCTGATGGCGGATTTGCAAAAACAACATGCGCTTCTGACCAAGAAAGCCAAAGATCCGTTTGAAACAGGCGTAGGCATTTTCAGCGACCTCGGACCCTGGACGTTTACGATGTGGAAAGATAAATATCCGGAAATGCAACTGAACAAAACGTTCGTGTTATCGACGCCGCCGGTTCCGGATGACTTAAAATCCGACCATGCGTATACGTTTGCCGATACGAAAGGTCTGGTCATCTACGCTCAGGCGACGAAAGCGCAGCAAAAAGCCGCGCTGCAGTTTATGAAATGGGTCTTCTCCCATCCTGAAAACGATCTGAAGCTGATGGAAAAAACAAGCTTGTTACCGGCTCGCGACGACTTGTCGACGAACGAGCAATTTACTTCCTACTTCGATAAGCATCCGGAATTGAAACCGTATGCGGCTGAAATCCCTTATGCCATCCCGGCGATCGACAATCCGAAATACAACGATATCCAAACGCAAATCGGTCAGCAAGCCTTCAATCCGGTTGTACAAGGCAAAATCGATCCCCAAAAAGGCTGGGAGGCCATGAAAAAGGCGATCGAAGGAGAGCTTAAATAATGAGGCATAAGGGACAAGGGAGGTTGGGCTGGCTGTTTGCCAGTCCTTACCTTTTGTATGCTGTCATTTTTTTCGCGATCCCGCTTGTTTGGTCGATCTTTTTATCCTTCACGAATTGGAACTTGATCGCGCCGACGTTCAATTTCGAGGGCTTCTCGAATTACATCAAGGCCCTGAAAAACGCCGGCGTCCATGCGGCGTTTTTCGTCACGTTTAAGTTTCTCATTGTGTTCGTGCCGATGGTCGTCGTTTCCTCGATGATCGTCGCGTTCGTCGTCCATGCGTTGCCGAAATTTAAAGGGCTGTTTTTGGTCGGTTTTTTCCTGCCCTACCTTGCTTCGGGCGTCGTGTCCTCGCTCATCGTCAAAGGGATTTTATCTTATAACAGCCCGGTTAACATCTTTTTAAGGCATCGATTCGGACTGGACATCGACTGGTTGGGTACGCCATTTTCTGCGCTGGTCGTCGTTTCGGTCATGATCGCTTGGAAGTTTACGGGTTATTATGCCCTCATCTTGACCTCGGGATTGGAAAGCATCAATCAAGATGTGTATGAAGCGGCGAAGATCGACGGCGCCAACGCTTGGCAACGGTTTTGGAAAATCACGCTGCCGTTGCTGTATCCGGCGCTTTATACCGTCCTCATTTTGGCGGTGGGCGTGACGTTCGGCATCTTTACGGAAGTTTACCAATTAACGGGCGGCGGTCCGAACAATGCGACCAACACGTGGCAAATGGAAATCTTCAAGCAAGCGTTCACCAACTTGCAGGCGGGTTATGCTTCGGCGATCGCGATTATCGCTTCCGTCGTGACCTTCATTTCCATTTATATCATCCGAAGACTCATGGAATGGTGGGGTAAGCGCAATGGCTGGGATTAAGAAAACGGGCATCATCATCCGCTATGTCATAGCCATCGGGTTGTTGGCGATTATGGTGTTCCCTTATGTCTATATGGTTTTGAATTCCTTTGCCGCCTGGGATCAAGTCGACCGGAAACTCATACCGACCCATTACACCTTGCGCTCTTATGAGTGGCTGTTGGGCGGCGGTGAAGCGGTGATCCCGAGGCCGTGGATCCACGCGTTTTTCAACAGCGTCATCGTGTCCGCGGCGTCTACGTTTCTCATGATGCTCTTCGGAGTGATGGTGGCCTATGCGTTGTCGAAAATTCCATTTAAAGGCAGGCATGTGGTCAACAACATCATCTTGTTTCAAATGTTCTTCCCGGCATTGATTTTGTTGGTTCCGACGTTCTTGCTCGTCCAGAAAATGGGGATGTACGACTCCTATTTGGGCATGATTTTGCCGAAGGCGCTCAGCCTATGGGCGATTTTCATGTACACGAACTTTTTCCGGGCCATCCCCGATACGTTCATCGAAGCGGCGAAATTGGACGGCGCTTCGACGTGGCAAATCATTTTTAAAATCGTATTGCCGATGTCCAAATCGATCACGACCGTCATCTTTCTGTTCCTTTTTATGGAAAGATGGACGGAATTGCTGTGGGACATGATCGTGACCAATAGTGACCGTATGCTGACGCTGAACGTTTTGCTGTCACAGATGTTCGGCCCCTATGGCACGTATCCCGGGCCGATGTATGCGGCGGCCGTATTGTTGACGCTGCCCATCATTATCATCTTCCTGCTGTTGTCGAAAAAATTCCATGAAGGCATGCAGTTCACGCTCAAATAGGGGGATCCATCCCGGACAAACCAGTTGAAAAACGATGCGAATCCGGATAAAAAATTTGTAAGGATGATGACCGATACCATCTATTACACGGATTACGCCTTGGCAAACCGCCAAATTCGCCAAATCAAAAATTATTATGGAGGAATGGAGTGGAGGAAACTGAATGATTCAAAACAAAGCGCGTGAAGCAAAGGCGATCGCCGAATTGTTAAAGGCTTATTCCGAGAGCGCCCAAAAACCCGCCAATCCTGAAAAACTGATCTTTTCCGGGGTGGGCGAACACGATGTTTATAACATCACGGCGCCCTTTGAAGCGGACGGCGAGCGGGTGATTGCCGGCCGCGTGGAGCCGCGCGACAGCCATTATTCCAAAGTGTACTTTTTTGTCGAAAAAGATGGGCGTTGGGTTCCGAAGGAGCAGGCGCCGGTCTTTGAGCTTCAAGATCCGTTCATTACCCGAATCGGCGGAGAGCTGCTCCTCGGCGGCGTGCAGATTTATCCGCACCCCGAAAAAGAAGGGGAATTGGGCTGGCGCACGCTGTTTTATCGAGGACACAATCTTGACGGCTTGCAAATGTTCACTCAGGGCCCTGATGGCATGAAGGATATCCGGCTGATCGAATTAAGAGACGGCACGATCGGCGTTTTCACAAGGCCTCAGGGCGCCAAAGGCGGACGGGGAAAAATCGGCTTCACCCGGATTGCGAGATTGGAAGACTTGACCATTGAAGTCATTGAATCCGCCCCGTTGATTCCCAACCAATTCATCGATGAAGAATGGGGCGGCGTGAACGAACTCCATCTATTGGCGAACAACTTAGTCGGCGTTCTGGGCCATATTGCCTGCTTTGATGAACAGGGCAAACGCCATTACTATCCGATGACCTTCGTCATGAACATGGATACGGGCGATTGTTCCGACATCACTTTGCTGGCGACCCGCAGTCATTTTCTTCCGGGCCCGGCGAAACGGCCCGATCTGGAAGATGTGGTGTTCAGCGGCGGTTTGATCCGCAAAGGCGATGGAACCGCCGAGTTCTACGCCGGCATCAGTGATGCGGAAGCGCAAAAAATTACGGTACCGGATCCTTTTTTACCTTATGAACAACATGGATAGCGACGTCTGTAAGAAAAGGAGTTTACTAGAGATGCAAGTTTACCGTTATGAAGAAAATCCGCTTGTCACACCGGCTCATGTCCGGCCGCACAGGGATGATTTTGAAGTGATCGGGGCGTTTAATGCGGGCATTGCCAAATATAAAGATGAAATCATCATGCTGTTGCGCGTCGCCGAGCGGCCGATCAGCGACGATAATAACATTGTGAAAGCGCCCGTCTATCGTCCCGATAAGAACGCGCTCGACATCTTGGATTTTCGCCTAGATGATCCGGCCTATGATTTCTCGGATCCCCGCGTCATTCGCCGGCGCGGGGATACGACGGGGTTTGAATATTTGACATCCCTTTCTTATTTGCGCATCGCCCGCAGTCGCGACGGCCGCCGGTTTGTCATCGATGATGAACCTTTTATCTATCCGTCGAATGAACTTGAAATCTTTGGCGTGGAGGATCCGCGCATCACCCAAATAGGCGACACTTACTATATTTATTTCAGCGCCGCGTCGCCCGTGGGCGTTGGCGAGGCGCTCGTGTCCACGACGGATTTTAAAAGCTATGAACATCACGGCATGATTTTTCCGCCGGAAAATAAGGATGTCGTCATTTTTCCCGAAAAAATAAACGGAAAATATTACGCCCTTCACCGTCCGGTGCCGAAAAGCAAAGGTGCGCCGGAAATATGGATGGCCGAATCCCCCGATCTGATCCATTGGGGCAACCATCGCCATCTGCTCGGGTTACGGGAGGATAAATGGGACAGCGGTCGCATCGGCGCCGGCGCGGTGCCCATCAAAACCGAAAGAGGCTGGCTTGAATTCTATCACGGCGCTTCCAAAGACCAACGCTATTGCATGGGAGCGGTTCTCTTGGATTTAAACGATCCGACCCGCATCATCGCCCGTTCCGATGCGCCGATTCTCGAACCGGAAGCGGATTATGAAAAAGAAGGATTTTTCGGCAATGTCGTCTTTTCTTGCGGCGCCTTGGTCGAAGGCGATGTCGTAAAGATGTATTACGGCGTGTCGGATACGTCGATGGCCTGTGCGGAATTAAGCCTGAATGAAATCCTTGAATCGCTGACTTATGATTGACCATGAATGAAGGTGGGATTCAGCCAAAATCCGTTTGCCGATCTTGGTCGAATCCCCCTTTAAGAATCAAACGAGCGGTCAGGGATGCCTCTTTTCTTCTCGGATTGTTCCAGCCGCAAAGCCGGCGTTCGAACGCATTTGTCACTGCTCATGATCACGTACACTCGCGAAGATGGGAGTCGACATGATGGATTTAAATGGGGACTGGAAACTGCAAGGCTTTGATGTCGGGGAAGTCCGGGACTTGGAGATCGCTTCTCCGGATTATGTGGACCACTTTTGGATGACGGCGAAAGTGCCCGGTGACGTCCATTCCGCATTGAAAGCGCATCGTCTAATCGAAGACCCTTTCTATGGCCACAACGATTTGAAATGCCGCTGGGTCGAGAACAAAGTGTGGTGGTACCGCAAAACTTTTGAGTTCCATGAGCCGCTCCATCCGGAAGATCGTTTGGAATTGATCTTTGAAGGCTTGGATACGTTCGCCACCGTTTATCTGAACGGCTTGGAACTGGGGACGGCGGCAAACATGTTCATCCGCCATACGTTCGACGTGACGAGAGAAATCAAACAAGGGCGGAATGTCCTGGCCGTTAAATTCGAACCGATCCGTCTGCATGTCAAAGAAAAAGCGCAAAACTATTGGTCGGCCTTCAGCCCGGAACGCATCTGGACGCGGAAGGCGCAATCCCAATTCGGCTGGGACTGGGGGCCGAGAATTGTCACGACCGGGATTTGGCAAGGCGTCCGCCTCGAGAAACGAACCTATGCGAAGATTGAAGATGTTTTCGCGAAACGCGCGGCGTGACGGGCGATCGGGCTTTCGTGGACATCGCGGTCGATGTCGCGCGGTTTGTGAAAGACAAGACATACACGCTCGATCTATCCATCCGCGACGACCTTCGGGAAGTGTCCAAAACCGTTGACATCGACGGCCCGCACACCGCGGTGACCTTGGAAGTCGAACATCCGAAATTGTGGTGGACCCACGATCTCGGCGAGCCCCATCTTTATGAGATCACCGCAACGTTGTACGCGGACGGGCAGCCGGTCGATCGCCAGTGCTTCCGCTTCGGCATTCGCACCCTTGAGGTGCAGCAATCGGATGAAAACGGAAATCCCCGCTTCACCTTTGTGTTGAACGGCGTCAAGTTGTTCGCCAAGGGAGCCAACTGGATACCGGTCGACAGTTTGATCGCGTCGGCTCCGGATTCCCGCTATCACCGCTTAATTGAAATGGCGAAGGCCGCCAACATGAATATGCTTCGCGTTTGGGGCGGGGGAATTTACGAAAAGGACGTTTTTTACGAGACGTGTGACCGGCTGGGGATATTGGTCTGGCAGGATTTCATGTTCGCTTGCGCCCTTTATCCCGACTATAACCGAAACTTCATGGAAAACGTCCGAAAAGAAATCACGCTGACGGTCAAACGGCTGCGGAACCATCCGAGCCTCGCCATCTGGTGCGGCAACAATGAAAACGATTGGATCTATGAAGTGATGAAAAGCTCCGGGGAAATCGCTCATCCCTTTTACGGCGAAAAAATTTATCACGAATTAATTCCCGCTCTGTTGGAAGAACTCGATCCGACGCGGTTATACTGGCCGAGCTCTCCATATGGCGGAAACGATCATAATTCGAGAGACTACGGGGACAGCCATAATTGGCAAGTGTGGCATGGGAACGTCGAACCGAGAAAATTCGGCGAGCCCCAAAGAGTCGATTATAGCGTCAGCGGCGTTTCCTTTAAGAATTACAAAAAGGATACGGCCAAATTCGTCAGCGAATTCGGCATGCACGCGGCTTCCAACCGCTACACGTTGCGGAAGTATATCCCGGAGAACGAATTTTACTGGGGCAGCGAGGAAATGGCCTACCGGAACAAAGACGCTCATCATCCCAAAGGCCTGCTGTTGATGGAAGGCTATACCGGCGTTCCCAAAAACATCGATGAGTATTTGGCTTACTCCATGCTGACGCAAGCGGAAGGCTTAAAGTACGGCGTGGAACATTACCGACGGAATAAGCCGAACACGAGCGGCGCCCTCATCTGGCAGTTAAACGATTGCTGGCCGGGCACGAGTTGGTCGTTGATCGACTATCACTTGCTTCCGAAAGCTTCCTATTATTATGCGAAGAAATTCTTTCACCCGCTTCTTTTAAATATTGATCACGACCCCGGTCAGCCCGTCAAGGTGTGGGTCGTCAACGACCGTTTGGCGGAGTATGAAGATGAGATTGAATTGGCCGTTTATGATTTCAGTGGAGAAACGGTGTTTTCCAAACGGTGGACCGTGCGCGTTCCGGCCAACGCGGCCGCCCAAATCGATGAAGTGCCTGAAGCCGTGGCGTTGACCGGGCGGGATCCCCGTGAAGTGTTCATGGTTTTGCGGTCGACGAAAGGCCAGGCGAATGAAAACTATTATTATTTCCGCGATCATAAGGACATGCGTTTCCCCGTTCCGCGCTTGACCGTTGCCGTCGACCGGGAAAACCGGAAGGTGACGGTGCAAACCGATGTTTTCGCCCGCATGGTGACGATCGAACTGGACAGCGATCAGCTCATCTTTGAAGATAATTTCTTCGATCTTATGCCGGGGGTTTCCAAAACGGTGCGCATCGACCAAGCGGACGGTCGAGCGCTGCCGTGGGAGACGCTCCGGGTCACCGCCGTCGGCTCCGAACCCGCCCGAATGACGTTTGTTGAAGGTTGTTGATGAACGGCGGAAAAACCGCCCGGGAATGGATGCTTTATGACGGGAAGCGTGGCGAGGACCGTTTAAATTTAATGGGTTAGGTGATGCGCATGAGAGCGGCGATTCTTGAAGGTGTGAAGCAAATGGCGGTTCGGGAACGGAAACGGCCCGAACCGAAGCCGGACGAAGTGGTCATTCGTGTCAAGAGCTGCGGCATTTGCGGAACCGATCAGCATATTTACCACGGCCATCCGGGATCGGCCGAAGTTACGCCCCCGATCGTGCTCGGCCATGAGCTGTCCGGCGTGGTGGTCGATGCCGGGAAACAGGTCACCCATTTAAAACCGGGGGACCGCGTGTCGGTCGATCCCAATATTTATTGCGGGCATTGCCGGTATTGCCGGAGCGATCGCGCCCATTTATGCCAAAACCTTGAAGCGGTCGGCGTGACGAGAGACGGCGGCATGGCAGAGTATTGCGCCGTGCCCGCCCAAAATTGTTATGTGTTGCCCGATGAGCTTTCTTTTGACGAAGGGGCGCTGGTTGAACCGTTGGGGTGCGTCTGGCACGGATTGAGCCGATTGACGTTATCGCCTTCGTATCGCGTATTGATCATCGGCGGCGGATTTATCGGCCAGCTGTTCTTGCAATTGGTTCATCACGCCCAAGTCGCCTCCGTTGCCGTTGTTGAACCGGTTGCGGAAAAGCACGCGCTGCTCAAGCGGTTGGGCGCGCACCATGTCTTTCGTCCGTCGGATCGGGCGGACATGGAAGCCTGGAAGGATGGCGCCGATGTGGTCATCGAATGCGTCGGCAAGAAAGAAACCATGGAATGGGCGGTTTCTGCGGCGGCGAAAGGCGGGCAAGTCTTATTGTTCGGCGTGGCCGCTCCGGACACGCTGATTTCGCTTTCGCCGTATGCCGTTTTTTCGAAGGAACTGACGATTAAAGGCTCCTTTATCAATCCTTACACCCACGATGAGGCCATCGCATTGATCCGTCAAAAGGCCGTTGAAGTCGAACCACTGATCTCCCACCGGTTTGCGCTCGAAGAGTTGCCGGCCGTGATGGAAAAATATCCGGATCTTCACGTTTCAAAAGGCATCATTCGGCTTTAAACGGGGTTCACCGTCGTTCTGTTCTTCAGTGGTGTTGCCTCTTTCTTGTTTTTTACTAGAATTGGGATAGATAAGAAAACAAAAATAAAAAAAGAATTGACGAATGCCAATCTTATATGTAAAATTTAAGTAAACGGTTACAGAGCGAACGACAGGGTGTCACTGTTTCAGGCATTACCTGGCGGTAAATATTCCGTAGCGGGGCCTTTGGGCCACCTATGGGATTTTTACGCCAGGTTTTTTGTTTGTCGAAATGCCTTACAAAAAAGTGGTGATGAAGCCGTGCGTTTAGTGAAGGCCTTAAATAACAATGTGGCATTGGCAAAAGACGTTGACGGCCGGGAAATCGTCGTCACCGGAAAGGGCATTGCATTTAATATAAAGCCCGGTCAAGAAATCGACAAAAAAAGGGTCAGCAAGGTCTTTGTTCTGCAAACCGATGACTTGGCGCGAAAAATGGGCGATTTACTGACCAACATCCGGATGGAATGCGCCGAAATCGTCGATGAAATCGTTCGTTACGCCAAAGACCGGTTGAACGGGAAAATGAGCGACTATATTTATCTCGCTTTGACGGATCACATTTCCTTTGCGTTTGACCGTTATGAAAAAGGGTACCGCGTCAAAAACGTGATCCTTTGGGAAATAAAAAAATTTTATAAAGAAGAATATGCGGTCGGCCTCAAGGCGCTTGAAATTATAAAAAATAAAACCGGCGTTGCTTTTGATGAAGATGAGGCGGGCTTTATTGCCCTCCATTTCGTGAATTCGAAAATGGAAACCTACGAAATGGACACCACCATCAAAATGACCAAGATGGTGCAGGACATTTTGGACATCGTCAAGTATCATTTCAAAATGACGTTTGATGAAGATTCATTGAATTTCATCCGCTTTCTCACCCATTTAAAATTTTTTGCGCAACGCACCTTGATGCACGAATCGTTTGAAAGCGAAAACGATGATTTGTTTTTGATCATTCGCAATAAATATCCCGAAGAATATAAATGTGTGGAGAAGATCGCCAAATATGTGGCGAAAGGTTACAATCATGAAATCACTAATGACGAAAAAGTTTACTTAATGCTCCATATGGCGCGCATCGTCCGCCGAAACCATTAATTAAATCCATCAAAATCAGGGTGTCACTTGCAAAAGGCATAACCTGATGGAAGACGGCAACATGCGGATCGCCCGCATTCCGCCTTCCGTCAGGTTATTTTTATATTCATTCATTTATTAAGAGGAGGCATTGGTTTATGGGCAAGTATGGACAGTTGGCATCTGAGATCATGAAAGGCGTCGGCGGCGAAAACAATGTGGCAGATCTATACCATTGCATGACGCGGTTGCGATTCACTTTGAAGGACAACCGTTTGGCCCGCAAGCACGAGATCGAACAATTGGACGGCGTGATATCCGTGATCGAAAGCAACGGCCAATTTCAGGTCGTCATCGGCAACCACGTCGGCGAGGTTTATAATGAGTTGGTCAACCAATATCATCTTGCGCGCAGCAGGAAAGCCGCTGCGGCTGAAAAGAACGAAGGCAATCTGATCGCCCGTGGATTTAATTTGATGAGTTCGATCTTTACCCCCATCGTCCCGGCGTTGGCGGGTGCAGGGATGTTGAAGGCGATCCTCGTGATTTGCACGACCTTCCATTGGCTTGATGCCAAAAGCAGCACCTATCTCATATTGGCGGCGGCGGGGAACAGCGTATTCTACTTTCTTCCGCTTTTATTGGCCTTCTCATCGGCCAAAACCTTCGGCACCAATCGGTTCGTATCCGTGGCCATTATGGGTGCCTTGTTGGAGCCGAACTTTACCGGCTTGATGAAAAATGTCGGCGACATCACCCACTTTGCCGGGATACCGGTCGTCTTGATGTCCTATTCATCGACGATCATTCCTGCAATTTTGGCCATTTGGTTGTACTCATACTTGGAACGTTTTTTGAAGCGGTTCACGCCGAAGAGCATTGAAATGTTCTTTGTGCCGTTGGTTTCTTTCCTCATCATGGTTCCGGCGACGGCGATTCTCATCGGGCCGGTCGGCGTTTATGCCGGCAAAGGCATTGCCGCGGCGATTGAATTCTTAAGCGATAAAAGCGGGCTCATCACCGGAGCGATTTTGGGCGGCGGCTGGACCTTCTTGGTCATGTTTGGCCTGCAGTGGGGCATTGTGCCCGCCATGCTGAACAATTTATCTCTTAAAGGTTTCGACACGATCCGGCCGATGATGGCTTCCGCGACCTTCGCGCAAAGCGGCGTCGCCTTGGGCGTGTTTTTGAAAGCAAAAGATAAAAAGCTGAAATCCTACGCCCTTTCCGCCATCCTGCCGTCGCTGTTCGCCGGTATCACGGAGCCGGTCGTCTACGGGCTTTCGGTCAAATATAAGCGGCCGATGATCGCGGCCGTCATCGGCGGCGCGATCGGCGGCGCGATCGCGGGCGCCTTTAAAACGACCGTCATGGCTTATGTGTTTCCGGCCATCACCACGATTCCGGCGTTCATGACCGACACGATTGTTTATTATCTCATCAGCATCGCCGTTTCGTTCATTTTGACCGCCCTATTGACTTATATTTTGGGGTTCGATGAAGAAACCGGCGATCAGGCGGCGCCAGAAAAATCCGAGCCGGCCCCGGCGTCCGGCGTGAAAAAAACGGCACTGTTTTCGCCGATGAAAGGCCGGATCGTTCCGCTTCAAAACGTCAATGATCCCGCGTTCTCGACGGAGGCGATGGGCAAGGGCGTCGCCATCATCCCGGAAGAAGGCAAGGTCTACGCGCCGGTGTCGGGAACCGTTTCCGCGCTGTTTCCGACCGGCCATGCCGTGGGAATAAAGTCCGATGACGGTCTCGAAGTGTTGATTCATGTCGGGTTGAACACCATCCAGTTGGAAGGCCGGCATTTTTATAAGAAGGTGTCCCAAGGCGACAAAGTCAGGCAAGGCGATTTATTGATCGAGTTTGACCTGGATAAAGTCAAAGAGGCGGGCTATGACGTCACGACGCCCGTCGTCATTACCAACAGCGACCATTACTTGGATATCGTCCCGACGGAAAAAAACGGCGTCACGAAAGCGGAAAAAATTTTATACGCTTTGGCTTGAAGGAGGAGAAAGCATGGCAAACACGGTGAAAAAGTTCCCGGAAGGATTTTTATGGGGGGGAGCGATTTCCGCCAATCAGGCGGAAGGTGCTTGGAACGTCGGCGGCAAAGGCCTTTCGACCGCCGATGTCGCGGTCTATCGGAAGCATCTCAAAAGAGATGAATATGAAAAACACTACTTGATTACGAACGAGCAAATTGAAGAAGCGATGAAAGATCCGACGGATAAAAAGTATCCGAAAAGAAGGGGCATCGATTTTTACCACCGTTATAAAGAAGATTTGGCCCTGTTTGCGGAAATGGGTTTTAAAGTCTTGCGGACTTCCATAGCTTGGACGCGCATTTTTCCGAGAGGCGATGAAAGCGAGCCGAATGAAGAGGGGCTGCGCTTCTACGAAAATCTTTTTAAAGAAATGCGCAAGCACGGCATTGAGCCTCTCGTCACTTTGTCGCACTATGAAATGCCGCTATACCTCGTCAACGAATATGGCGGCTGGACAAACCGGAAAGTCGTCGATTTCTTCGTCCATTATGCAAAAACCGTTTTTTCCCGGTACAAAGAGCTTGTCAAATACTGGCTGACGTTTAATGAAATTGACAGCATCATCCGCCATCCGTTCACGAGCGGCGGAATTGTGCCGGAGCGTTTCGAGCATCTCGAACAAGCGATTTTCCAAGCCTTGCACCATCAATTCGTGGCCAGCGCACTCGCCGTCAAATACTGCCACGAAATCATTCCGGACGCGAAAATCGGCTGCATGTTGACGCGGCTGCTCACTTATCCGTACTCGTGTCATCCGGAAGACGTCTTGTTGGCGCAAAAAGATAACCAATTTAACTATTTCAGCTCTGATGTCCAAGTACGGGGCGAGTATCCGAAATTCATGAATCGGTACTTCCGTGAAAAAAATATCGTGATTGAAAAAAAGGTGGGCGACGATGAAATCCTCAAGCAGCATACCGTCGATTTCCTCTCTTTCAGTTATTACATGTCGCTCGTGAACAGCATAAACGCGGAACAAATGGATAAAGTTTGTGGCAACATTGCCGGTGGGGTAAAAAACCCCTATTTGGAAACGTCCGAATGGGGATGGCAAATCGATCCGGTTGGCCTGCGCATCGCTTTGAATGACCTTTACGACCGCTATCAAATTCCGCTCTTCGTCGTGGAAAACGGCCTCGGCGCGACGGATAAAATAGAAGAAGACGGGTCTATCCAAGATGATTATCGGATCGATTACTTAAAGAAGCATATTGAGCAAGTCTATGAAGCCATTCAGGACGGCGTGGAAGTGATGGGTTATACAAGCTGGGGATGCATCGATATCATCAGCGCGTCAACATCAGAAATGGAAAAACGGTATGGATTTATCTACGTGGATCAAGATAACGACGGAAACGGGACGCTTAAACGCATACCGAAAAAGAGTTTTTACTGGTATAAAGAGGTCATATCAGAAAATGGTTTAAAATGCTAAAATATTTTTGAGATGTTGATGGTATTAGATCTAGAATATCACTTATATAATTCGGATGCTTTAGCGGTTTCGCCAATAGCATATCCTTTTAAAGCATTAAATCCCGTACGCTCTTAAGAGTGGTACGGGATGTTTTTTTGAGAGGTCTCCAACTGACTTTATTTAATTTCCAAGATTATGACATATGGAATTTACATTTTTAAAATTACTTTTATTAAATTTAAGCACCGTCATTGAAAATTTATCTGAGTTCCACGAAAATAGATATGCCAAAGCGAACGAAGGGGATGAGTATTCATGGACTTAGGTCTGCAAGGCAAATCGGTCCTCGTGACGGCGGCGAGCAAAGGTTTAGGCAAAGCGACGGCGCAGCGGTTTGCCGCCGAAGGGGCCCGCGTTGTGATCGCGAGCCGAAACGCGGAAGCGCTGGAAAAAGCCAAAAACGAGATCGTGAGTCAAACCGGAAACTCTGACGTGGCCTTCGTTGTTTGCGATATGACGCGGGCGGACGACATCAAGCACCTGGTCGCAAGCACTGTTGAACGGAACGGCACGATCGATGTGTTGATCAATAACGCCGGCGGCCCCCCGGCGGGCGGTTTTGATCAATTTTCCGATGAGGATTGGCAAAAGGCGTTTGAATTGAACTTGTTGAGCTTTGTTCGCACCATACGCGAAGTGCTCCCATACATGAAAAAGCAAAGGAGCGGCCGGATCGTTAATTTCACATCGTCTTCCATCAAACAGCCCATTGATCACTTAATTTTGTCGAATACGTTCCGCGTCGCGGTCACCGGTTTGGCGAAAACCCTCGCCTCGGAGCTCGCCAAAGACAACATCTTAATCAATACATTGGGGCCCGGTCGGATTGCCACGGACCGGGTGGCCCAACTCGATCGCCTTCGTGCCGAACAATTAAACCTTTCCCCGGAAGAAGTCCGCGCTTCCTTCGAAAAGGACATTCCGCTCGGCCGGTACGGAGAAGCGGAGGAATTTGCGAAAGCGGCCGTGTTTTTCGCGTCATGGGCCAACACGTACATCACCGGGCAAACTTTGCTCGTCGACGGCGGCATGGTCAAGGCGCTGTAGGAAATGGCCCGTCGCCCGCGGACAGGCTGGTCTTTTAAATAAAAAAGCGTTGGCACACTTCGTGCCGGCGTGTCCGGAAATGCGTTGGCATCAGGAAATCTACCCCCGCTGAACGGGGAGATTGTCTTTTTGCTCTCGATAGATGGATTAAAAGCGCATGGAAGATGAAATTGATCCATGAGAAGGATTGGAGCGAACGCATCGGCTAAAAGTGTCTTCTTTGCGCCGCTCGTTGGAAAAAGCGGCATCGCTGTCCGGGCTGATCGCGTTCGGTAGAGGGATGCGTCACTTATTTTCCGGGAAATAATGCGAAGGTTCGACGCCAAGACGGTCAAAATCAGACATGGGGATCGCGCAAATCAGACAGTATGTGCCGGATAGATCGATTGTTGGAAAGGCGGCGTGAGCCGCCTTTCCGTTCGGATCGGAAAAGCTACGAATTTTTTGGACAGATTGTCGATTTATAAGGTAAACTTATAGAGTGGAAATCTTCAATTTTTGGTTTATAGCGGTTTTCTTGGCCGTTTTTTAAAATCCGTCCCACGCATCCATTGCGCCGATCCCGCACGGCTGCTTCAAAATGGGCCAGCGTTTGTGGCTGGATTCACGCGGCACCGCTTTGGTGCAGCACACCGAAGCCCGAACAGGGGCGTTCAGCCTAGGACGCCGCTCTCATAGGTTGTCATGATGTCATGCCTATTTAGTGAAGGGAAGACAGGCTGCGGTCATCGACTTTCGGTAAGAGACTGAGTCGGGAAAGGAAGGATCGAGCATGCTGTATGGAGCCGTTGAAGCCGGGGGAACGAAATTTGTCTGTGCCGTCGGTGACGAAAAAGGGAATATAACGGACCTCATCCAACTGAAAACGGAAACGCCGGACGTCACGATGCCGGCTGTGGTGGATTTCTTCAGGAAATATGATTTAAAAGCGATCGGCGTCGGATCGTTCGGGCCGGTCGACATCGATCCGACGAGCGCGACATACGGTTATATTACGGCGACGCCGAAGACCGCGTGGAAAAACTATCCGATTTTGAAAACTTTGCAAGACGGTTTACGGGTCCCCGTGGCTTTTGATACGGATGTCAATGCGGCGGCATATGGGGAGTGGAAGCGCGGCGCGGCCAAGGGATTGGACGGCTGTTTGTACATCACGGTCGGAACGGGCATCGGCGCCGGCGCCATCGTTGGCGGCCGGGTGTTGCAAGGCTTTTCCCATCCCGAAATGGGGCACATTTTCGTGCGCCGGCACCCGGATGACCGCTATGAAGGCAAGTGCCCGTATCATAAGGATTGCCTTGAAGGCTTGGCCGCCGGTCCCGCCTTGGAAGAACGCTGGGGGAAAAAGGGCGCCGAATTGGCCGACCGCCCCGAGGTTTGGGAAATGGAAGCGTCTTATTTGGCGGAAGCGCTTGTCCAATACATCCTCATTTTGACGCCGAAAAAAATCATCATGGGCGGCGGTGTGATGAAACAAGCGCAATTGTTCCCGCTCATTCGCCAAAAAGTGCGACGCTTGTTGAACGGCTACATGCCGTTTCCTTATGTTGAAGACGAAATCGACGATTATATCGTGCCGCCCGCTCTGGGCGACCGCGCGGGCATTACCGGCGCGCTGATGATGGCGATCGACCGGGAATGAAGCAGTGCTTCCCCGGCGGCGGGCGAAGCCTTTATGATGTTCGGACATGGGGAAGGTTCGTCCGATCCAAACGTGGCAAGCGAAGGGAGGCAGCCGCCATGTTGTTTGATGGCATTCATCACATCGCGATCATTTGTTCAAATTATGAGCGCTCCAAAGAGTTTTACGTCAATAAGCTAGGTTTTGAAGTGATTGCGGAAACGTATCGGCCCGAACGAAACTCGTATAAATTGGATTTGGCCGCGGCCGGCGGGCGCATCGAGCTGTTTTCCTTCCCGGATCCGCCCGCGCGTCCGAGTTATCCCGAAGCTTGCGGCTTGAGGCATCTCGCGTTTGCGGTCCGCGACGTGTCGGAGGCCGCCCGGGAGTTGGAAAAACGGGGCATTCCGGTCGAACCGATCCGCACGGATCCGGTCACGGGAAAAAGGTTTACCTTTTTTCAAGATCCTGACGGGTTGCCGCTTGAAATCTATGAGGACGGCAACCGCTCCGGCGCCGATGCGATGTGAAAGAAGGCGCGGCATGCCGAATGGATCATTGGTATAATAGCGATCGGATACGGAATGGGCGCTCGCGACCGGCGCCGGTGGCGACGGATGAAGCGACGGGCGCGCCGCTTCGGGCGGCCATGTAGTTCCGATTCTGGATGGAGGACGCTTTGATGAAGAAAAAATGGATCTTTTTTGATGTCGACGGAACGCTGCTTAACGATGAAAAATGCATACCGGGTTCTGCCAAAAAGGCGGTAGAGGCCTTAAAAGCCGCGGGCCATGAGGTGGCGATCGCCACCGGACGAGCGCCGTTTATGATTCAACACGTGCGCGAGGCGCTCGGCATCGACACTTTTGTCAGTTTCAACGGCCAGTTTGTCGTCTACAAAGGCGAGGTCATCCATAAAAATCCGTACCGGAGCGCTGACCTCGAAAATTTGGAGCGCTTTGCCGCGCGCTTCCGTCATCCGCTCGTTTTCATGGGAGAAGCCGATATGAAAGCCAACGTCAAGGACAACCCTTTGATCCGGGAAAGCTTGGCGACCTTAAATTACGAGCATCCCGCCTACCAAGACCGTTATTACGCGGAAACCGAGATCTATCAAGCTCTTCTTTTTTGTAGAGAGGAGGAGGAAAAGGCGTACGCTTCGCTGGCGCCGTTTCGCATCGTGCGCTGGCATCCGTACAGTGCGGATATCCTTCCGAAAAACGGTTCCAAGGCGCAAGGCATTAAAAAGTTGCTAGAGTGGGCCGGCGATCAGCCGGAAGATGTGATCGCTTTTGGCGACGGCGCCAATGACATTGAAATGTTGTCGTTTGCCGGGATTGGCGTGGCGATGGGCAACGCCGTCGACCGCTTAAAAACGGTCGCGGATTTTGTCACGAAACCCGTCGACGAAGATGGCATCGCTTACGCCGTCGATCAACTGCGCCTCGCGTAATGTCCAATCATGGCGCTTGGATGGTGCGTAAAAATTACGAAAAAACATCTTAATCTATTATCGTTGACAACGGGCCGTGATATAATGACAAAAAACGCGTTATACAAAAGTTCCTGTTGCTATTTAACGAACGAAAAACGTTTGGCATTCGGCTTTGATGCCAGCCGGGAAGGCGTCGCCGAAAGGTTAAGACAACGGCAGGGCGAGGCGTTGATGCGATGAGATAAACTTAAGAGCGCTCATGCCCGCCATTTAACAAAAAGCGCGGTTCGGATCCGGTGTCGCCGCCGTCGCGCCGCTCGTTGCTCGCAAACTCATCATGAGCGCTTCCGACATGATGACAATGAGCCGGCCCGGTCTTCATGCCAATGCGGAACGTTTCGGAAATGCGCACGGACGCATTTCAATTATTATCAAATCAATCAGACGCATCGTCTGCCTCACATGGCCTATAGCGACGGGTGGACCTCTCACAAATGCGGGCGAACGATGTGATGGATGGTTTTTAAAATGAAGAAAACATGGTTCTGGCTCATCGGCCTGTTGTCGCTCGCCCTCCTCTTTCTCGTCATCGCGCTTTTCCTTCCTGTCCGTGAGAATGTGCGGGTGAAACAGCCGCCGCTTGACGAAAAAACGATGAAAACCGTTGCGGCGCCCGCCAAAAAATCGGATCCCGCACAATCTTCAAACCGGGCAGAATCCGCCGCACCCGCCAACTCTGCGTCGATTCCCGTTCGGAAAACATCGGCGACGCTCGCCGCCGTCGGCGATGTCTTGATCCACGACCGCGTCTACAATGCCGCCCGGACGAAAACGGGATATGATTTTAAACCGATGTTCCGCACGGTTAAACCCATTATAAAATCAGCCGATATTGCGGTCGCCAATTCCGAATCGATCATCGGCGGCAGCCAAATCGGCCTGTCGACTTATCCGAGTTTCAACAGCCCTTACGAAGTGGCGGACGCCATGAAAGATGCCGGTTTCGACGTCGTGACCATGGCGAACAACCACACCTTGGACCGCGGCGTGGTCGCCATCGAAAATGCCATCCATTATTGGGACAAAATCGGCATGGTGCATACCGGCAGTTTTTTGTCAAAAAAGGATCGCGACACGATCCGGATCGTGTCCCGTAACGGCGTGACCTTTTCCTTTCTCGCGTACACGTATGGAACAAACGGCATTCCGACGCCGAAAAATCAGGATTATCTCGTCAACCGCATTGATCTTCCCTTGATACAAAAAGACGTGCAACAGGCCCGGCGGCTTTCCGATGTGGTCGTCGTTTGCCTGCATTTCGGGACGGAATATCAACGGGAACCAAACGCGGAGCAAAAGGCGCTCGTCCGGAAACTCGCCGACGCGGGCGTCGACGTCATTCTCGGCTCGCATCCCCATGTGCTGCAGCCGTATGAATGGGTGACCGGGAAGACGGGCCACCGGACGTTCGTCATCTATTCCCTCGGAAATTTTCTCTCCGGCCAGAAGGGATTATATAACCAAATAGGCGGCATCTTGCTGCTTAAGATCATCAAAACGGATGACGGCGTAAAACCAAAGATTGTCATTGAACATCCGAGATTCATCCCGACGTGGGTTCAACCCAAAACATACCGCGTGATCCCGTTGACGGAGGCCGGCCGCTACGGGCTCGGCCGCGCACAGGCGGTTTACAAAGAAACGTTGAAACATATGACGGAGGAAGCCGCCCATTGAGAGGCATTTTGGCGTCAGCGGGTAGCGCTGTATTTTGGGCGTTGCATGAAACGGAAGGGGTTTTTCATCCGCGTTTGTTCTTGTTATCATTGAAAAAAATCATGATTCTATGAGGATGGACGGACAGCCGCTTGCGATAAAGACGGCCGCTAGTCGCAGTATAAGAACGGGAGGATGATGGCATGAAGATCAGCGTATTAGGAGGCGGAAGCGAGATCGGCGCCTCGTGCCTGCACGTGGAGATGGCGGGGACGAGCGTCGTGATCGACGCCGGCATGCGGATGGCGGGGGACGACGCCTTGCCCGCTTTCGGCATGCTCGAGCAGCTGCCGAAGCCGGAAGCGGTTTTCATCACCCATGCCCATGCCGACCACATCGGCGCGCTGCCGGTTTTGCACGGGTTATACCCCGATGTCCCGATTTTCGCGACGCCCCCGACGGCCGACTTGATGAACATCATGTTGCGGGACGCTTATAAAATTTTGGAAGAACAATGTAAAACGGCGGAACGCCTCATGCCGTACACGGAAGAGCAAATGCTCGCCACCTTGGCGGATGTCCGGCTTTTTCCCGCGAGCCAACGCTTGACCGTCGGGAACCTGAAAGTGACGCTTTTTCGGGCCGGACACATCCTCGGCGCGGTCATGATTTTTCTGGAAGGGGACGGTGAAAGCTTGCTCGTGACCGGCGACCTTTCCTTTAAAGGCGGCCGGACGATTCCGGGCGCCCAAGTGCCGCCGAGAATCCGCCCCGATGTGGTCGTCATGGAGTCGACGTACGGCAATCGATTGCATACGGACCGGCATTTGGAAGAGAAACGGCTCGCCGAAACCGTCGCCGAAGTGGTTGCCGGCGGCGGCTTCGCGCTCATTCCGGCTTTCGCCTTGGGCCGTGCCCAGGAAGTGTTGCTCATCTTGCAAGATTACATGGACAAAAAACAGATTCCGGAATTTCCGATTTATGTCGACGGCCTTGTCACGCCGGTCAGCCGGATTTACCGCGATTATCCTCAGTATTTAAAGGGGCCGGTCGCGCACCGGATTCGGGTGAACGGCGACGCATTTTTAACGAACGGCCGTTGTCACGCCGTGGAACCGAGGGAGCGCGAGCAAGTGCTCGCGGGAAAACCCGCCTGCATCGTCGCTTCTTCCGGCATGCTCACCGGCGGCGCCAGCGTTTGGTATGCACAACGGCTCGTTTCTTCCGAAAAGAACGCGATTTTTATCACGGGCTATCAAGACGAAGAAAGCCCGGGGCGGAAGCTGCTCGCGCTCGCGGACGGAGAAGAGGACACCATTGAGCTCAACGGAACCGCGTATCCTGTGGCGTGCCGCGTCGATAAATACGGTTTATCGGCTCACGCCGATGCCGGCGAAATGACGCGTTTTATTGAAGCAGTCGAGCCGACCTACACCTTGCTCGTCCACGGCGACGAGGCGGCGAGGGACGAGCTGGCGCGCCGCTTGGATCCGCGTTTCCATCCAATTTTGGTTGAAAACGGGGAATCGTATCCTTTTTATGCAAGGCGTTCAGGGAAAGGGGTCGTCGGCAAACGGTACCGCGTGAATCCCGAACACCTCCGACTGCGAGACTGGATCGGTTCGTTGCTTTTGTACAGGGAAGGGGCGGGCGAGCCGTTGAAGCCGGCCCTTTGTCTGAACGTCCGGGCGAAGATGGGCACGCTTCTATGCGAATCGCCGAAGGGAAAAACGATCCAGTTGTCGAAAGATCAAGTCGTCGAGTCGGTCGGAAAATGGAGTCGCGCCGTCGGCGAGCTGAAGGCTGCCGTTGAGGCGGTTTTCACTTATTCGCGCCCGTTTTTGAAAGACGTACAATGGGAGCGAGTACCCGGACATCCCCTCTCCCTCCAGGAAATTTATGACGCGCTCGGCATCGGCGAAGAAGACATTGATAAGAGGATCGCGGTTGCCCTCGCTTTACAAGCGTTGCCCGACCGTTGTATAACCTATGATATGGAAGGCCGGCGCGGTTACCGGTTGGATGACGAAGCGAAGCAGGGGCTTCGGGATTTGACGTTGCCGATCCAAGCGCTAAAAATGGATCCGGCCCGGGCGATGGAGACGGTGCGCACCCTGTTCCGCTATCATCCGCGCTTTTTGCGGTGCGGTGCGGAACACGTCGGTTCGGCGGAGGAATGTTTGGTGGTCACTTTCGATTTTCCCGACGCGGTCAAAGCGGAAGAACGGCGAAAATGGGCCGATTTAATCTTGGAAAGGACGGGTTGGGTCGTGAAGTTTTCCGACTCGGTCCGGCAAGATGCCTTCCAACCTTTGATCGAATCGCTCCTCGGCCGCCCTGTGGACGCTCCGTCGATTCATTTGGCTGAACGTCGCGTCGTCGTTCATGGGCCGCGTCCCGATCAGGCGGAAACGATCGCGGCGGCATTTCGTAAGACGACCGGATTCGAATTGAAGTTTGCCGATGAAGTCAATAAAGCGGCGGAGGCCGGACCCGACGCGATCGCGCCGGATATCGGCGGCCGGCCGCTAGAAATCAATCAGGCGATTCAAGAGGCAAAGCGGTGGGCAGATGAGCTCGGAATCCGGCTTTATAAGGTCGGCGTTAAACAAATACCCGGTGCGGCGCTGATGGAGCTCCACTTCATCACTCCCGAAGTGGCGGCGCGTTATGAAAAGGATATGAAAGACCTCGCCAACCGGACCGGCATGCGGGTCACCTATGCGAAGCATCCGAAACAAAACGAAGTGATTCGCGTGACAAAAGCGGCCGTCCCCGATCATTGGGAAATCAAGGGGAATCCTTCCTTGCATACGGAACGGTCGGCCGTTGCTGTCAAGGCGGGCGTTGAACCCGACGAAGCGGAACGCGAAAGGGTCGCAGCCGAGATTAGAGAAAAAACGGGGTACGATTTGGAAATCACGCATTAAACGACGCTTGTTTTTAGAGTCCTTTTATGGACTCTCTTTTTTATAGCCGACGCTCAGCTGCGCGACAATACAAGGCCGCCCGCAAGGAGGGATCTGTCGCCTCGTATGATCTCCTCAATGGAAAGGTGTTGCACGGCGATTCCAATTAAAAATGTAATAGGTAGATTCGTGCCGCAAAAGGTATCACTGCTTTTGGATTCGGCCATTCGCAGATCCGGATGGATCAGCGCGGGATAGCCGGAAGCCGACCGGAGGTTCCATACAGATGTTTGCCCATTTTAACCGTACTAAAACCGCATAACAGAAATATGAATGTGAAAAACACCAAAGTGCCGGCATGGAAAATCACGCTCATGATGCGGCTTAAATGACGCCTTCTTTCCATTTGTATATAATTTATTTTTGGATTTTATCATTGTTTACTAGGGAGGAAAGGTGTATGAACGGAGAAACGCCTTTAGCCCGCGAAGCTTCTTCTGCGCGGAACCGGAACGCGGCCTTGGGCGCTGCTTTGTTTGTCGTCGTCGCGCTTCTCGGGCTTTATTGGGCCAAATGGAATCCATATTATCATAAAGCGTTCGTTGCCGCCCACGATCATTCCCTCGGCGCCTCGATTTTGGGCGATCGCCCGGGACACGGCGGCCCGTCGTTGCAAGCGGCCTGGGAATACGGGGTGACGTATTTTAAAGCGATCTGGAAAGCCTTCCTTGTCGCTGTCGTGCTTTCGTCGCTCGTGCAGGTCGCGCTGCCGAAGGACTGGATCCGACGGGTTCTCGGAAAAACGTCTTACGGGAGCACGCTCGCCGCGGGTCTCGTCGCCCTGCCCGGCATGATGTGCACGTGCTGCGCCGCTCCGCTCGTCGTCGGCCTCCGGAAACAATCGAGCTCCGTCGCCGCGGCGGTTGCCTTCTGGTTCGGCAACACGGCGCTCAATCCGGCCGTTTTAATATTCATGTTTTTCGTCTTAGGATGGAAGTTCACGCTGCTGCGCTTTATCTTTGGTCTCATTCTCGTCTTTGGATTGAGCTATTTGGCCGGACGCTTCGCCAAAGAACCGGCCGACATTCAACAGATGGTCGAAAGCGTCGAGAAGCCGGCGGATGAAAGCGGCCCCTTCGTATGGCGCTGGTTGAAAACCATCGTGGCGGTGGCCGCCACGACCGTTCCCGCTTATGTGCTCAGCGTCTTGGTTTTGGGCGGCTTGCGGGCATGGCTTTTCCCGGCGTTCAGCGGCCATTGGGGCAACAGCCTGCTCGTTGTCCTCTTGTTTGCGATCGTCGGCACGCTCTTTGTCATTCCGACCTCCGCGGAAATCCCGATCATCCAATCGCTCATGTCGTTCGGTCTAGGCGGCGGTCCGGCCGCGGTGTTGGCCGTCACGCTGCCGGTCATCAGCCTGCCTTCCGCGCTGATGGTCCGGAATGCCCTGTCCTGGCGCGTCTTGGCGTTCCTTGGCGCCGGCGTCGCCGTGCTTGGCTTCATCGCCGGTTTGATCGGCATGGTTTGGATCGGATAATAAAAAGTCGGATATGCGAAGCGGCAATCGTGCCGGTCCTTTTGCCGGCTATAAGATGGGGACGGGTGGTTTCCGTCCCCATCTTATTTTACATTTTTACGAAAAAATGGATGTTCCGCTTTCTTATGGAGGAGCCAGGCCGGTGCTCACGTGATTCTCCGCAGCACGAAGGTTCGCAGGGGGAATCGTTAAAAAGAAAGCGGGCGGCGGTTGATTCACTTAAAATCTCCGGGTGCTGCCGTTCAAAATATGTGCGGCGGCTGATGAACGCTTCTGCGTTTTCCGCATCAAAAAGGTAGCGATGGTATGGCATCGTTGCGGATGCGGTCGGCAAAAGTTCAAAAATCACACGGCGGATTGAAAACGATTTCTTTGACCGTTATAATAGATCCGTATAGGATGGCCGCGCTTTGGGCCGCCTTTTCGTGTTCATACATAATTAACGGGGAGCATAGCGCCGGTTTCCGGATTTTTTTATTCGGAACGGGCGCCGATCATGGTCATGGCGGTAACGGCTACATCGACTGTTTTACAAATCTTTCGGTTGATCATTAAGATGATGAAGTGGGGTCGACAGACATGGAAGCTAGCGAAATTGCATTTCAACTTATCTTGCACGGGGGCAATGCCCGTTCAAGCGCCATGATGGCCATACAAGCGGCAAAACAAGGAAACATCGAGGAAGCGCGCCGCCTTTTGACGGAAGCCGATCAGTCGTTGAGCGAAGCCCACGGCATTCAGACGTCGCTCATTCAGGCAGAAGCGCGCGGAGAAAAAACCGAAGTGGCGCTTTTGCTCGTCCATGCTCAGGATCATTTGATGAACGCCATTACGGTCAAAGACTTGGCCGGCGAATTGGTCGATCTGTACGCGAAAATAAAAGGCTGATGACATGCAGTCCGCACTTTGAGATGTGCTCGATTCCGAAACTTCAGCTTGATAAAAACGTTTCGGTTTATGGCATGCAGCGATCCCTGCGTATTGGTTACATCCGCCCATCGTTGAAAGCAATCTAAGGAGAGGCGCGGGAGGCCCGGGTTTCGTCCGAGGGAGCGTCGCAAGGAACGGTACCACCGCTTTAGGTTGCTCGTGCGGTTGCAGCTACAAAAACAAGGCGGGACGGAAAGGCGACATCGAGATGGCCAATCGGCCATTTTTTTTATGGGATTGTGCGATCGTGCGGCTGTTGGCTTTTTTCCCAGCTGTTCATTTGTTTTGATATAATTAAGAATTGTCAACATGTCGTCGGTAAAGGCGGATGATGCCGAAAACACCCTGTGTTTTGTGCGGCGCGGTTTTTCAGCGAGTGAAAAGTGAAGCGGTGTTTTTTGAGAGGCGGTTTATACGGAACGGTTTTACATTCAGCGATTGGGACAAGCCGCATGGTTTTGCACCGGCGGCGGAGACGAACTTAGCGGGAGCTGATCGATCGTGGTGAAGTATCGTCAAATTTCGGAGATCATTCGAAAGCGCATCATGAACAAAGAATATTCGGCCGATGAGCCGATTCCCAACGAAATTTCCCTCGCGGAAGAGTTTGGATGCAGCCGCATGACGATTAAAAAAGCTTTGGATGAATTGGTCATGAGGGGGCTGCTTTATCGGAAGCGCGGGCACGGCACCTTTATCGTCAAATCGGCGGTCGACAATGATTTGATCAATGTCACCGTGGATGAATCGGTCGGTTTGACCAATCTTTTAAAATTACAAGGAAAGAAAGTGACGAGCAAAATTTTGAAATTCGAGGTCAAGTTCCCCGACAAAGAGGTCGCCGATCAGCTGTCCATCGATTCAAAGACACCGGTCTATGAAATCATGCGCTTGAGATATGTCGAAGGCGAACCGTATGTCATTGAACATACGTACATGCCCGCTTCCCTTATAACCGGCATAAATGAAGAGGTGCTTCACTCATCCATTTACCGCCACATTACGGAAACCTTAAAGCTGACCATGGGGGGCTCGTTTCGTAAAGTCAGGGCCTGCAAGCCGAACGAATGGGATATTAAATATTTAGAATGCGCTCCCGACGACCCGGTTCTGGAGGTCGAACAGATCGGCTATTTAAATACGGGTGTGCCGTTTGAATATTCCTTCTCGAGGCACCGCTACGACAAGTTTGTCTTTACTTCGGTCAATATCCGGAGAAATTGAACGCCCTCGTTTTGATGGCCATTCCTGTTTGGATCGTTTGCAGGAAGCTCGCGTGAATGCCGATGCCTGTTTGCTGGTTTTCTGAACCGGTCGGTTTAGCTTGCCGAATCCGAAAGTTGCGCCGACGCGGAAAGAGGCGGGAAAGAAGCAAAATAAGCGGCGCCACGGCGGCCGGCACCCTAAGACCCGCATCCGACGGTCCCGGAAGGATGAGAGACGCGACAAAGCAGGTGATAAAACGCATCTTATCGTTTCGGTTTAGGCGATCGATCGACTTCCGGGACATCCCCGGCTCTTTGAGCGCCGTCAGCCGAAAGATCATGGCCTGTTTTGAATCTATGGAGAGACTTAAACAGAAGTCAACGCTATGCCCTTTGATAGGAAAATCATGGGGCGGTAGTCCGAAAACGTGCACGGGAGTCAGGCCTCTCCTGTGTTTATTCATTTTCGGCAGATCGTTTGTCGCCAAGATGAACGATGCAATCAATCGGCGTTCTCTTCTGTTGTCGCACGCCGCTTATCGGTGGTTGCAAGCGTCCCTTTTTCCGCCATGCTTCCTTCCTTTGTTGGACTTCATTTTATTCCCCTCATTGTTTCATTGCTCCCATTTATGGATATTGAACCGATCGCTAATTGGTTGAGCCAAAAAGGATGAAGATCTTGCATTGATTGTATTGTTGATTTTAAAAAATGACTAGACATTTAAATTTAAATGTATATAATAATTCTTGAAAGCGGTGCATGAAAGCGTTTTATTGAATGGAGAGGGGTTGAATGGGCGTGAAAAAAATCTTGTTGGCCTGCAGTTCCGGCATGTCGACGAGTTTACTCGTGACGAAGATGCAGCAATATGTGAAATCCATCGGTGATGAAGCGGAAATTTGGGCCGTCGGCCAAGATCAGGCCAAAGCCGAGATGGCGAAGGCGGACGTCGTGCTCATCGGCCCGCAGATGAGTTTCTTGAAAAGCGAGCTGCAAAAAGAAGCGGATAAATACGATGTAAAGGTCGATGTCATCGACATGGTGGCATACGGCATGGCCGACGGCAAAAAGGTCTATGAACAAGCGCTGAGATTGATGGGTGAAAACCAATGAACGAAGCCAATATCGACGTGTTGACCAACGAACAAATCGGTTTCCAGCTGATTCTTCACAGCGGAAACGCGCGCAGTAAAGTGCTTGAGGCGCTGCGCCAAAGCCGGCAGGGCGATGAGGCGCGGG
Source organism: Caenibacillus caldisaponilyticus (assembly GCF_002003465.1). Classification (GTDB taxonomy): domain Bacteria; phylum Bacillota; class Bacilli; order Bacillales; family Sporolactobacillaceae; genus Caenibacillus; species Caenibacillus caldisaponilyticus. The sequence continues at coordinate 32,363 of NZ_BDDQ01000041.1, forward strand.
CGGCCGCCCTCCTTAAAGAGGCGGAAGAGGATTTGAACCGCGCCCACCACATCCACTTTCAGATGATCCAAAGAGAAGCGAGCGACGAAAAAATCGAATTTTCTTTGATTCTGATGCACGCGGAAGATCATCTGATGTCCACGTTGACGATGAAGGAATTGGTCAAAGAATTAATCGAATGGGGAAAACAGCGCTTATAAAGGAAGGGCGTCGAGCGGTTCATATGGAACGCCGGCCAATGGCGTGCGGTGTACGGGGGCATGTGAATAGGCTCACTCGCTTTGCGACTTGGAAACGTCCGACTGCCGGTGTTTCGTCTGACCGCATCTTTGCCATGCGAAAAAACTTGGCCTTATCGCTCATTCTCGAAAAATGAGCGAACGCGAAAAGGGGGAGAACAGAATGAGTCAATCCATGTTCGACAAGTTGAGCCATGTCTTGGTGCCGATTGCTGGAAAACTGAACAACAACCGCTATTTGCAAGTGTTGCGGGATGCCTTTATGTTGGCTTTCCCGTTTACGATTTTTGGCTCCATCGCCGTGGTCATCATGAACCTTCCGTTCCTCGACAAGGTGATGAGCGAAGGCGCGATCAAGGCGTTGCAAGCGGCTCTCGGCGTGGCGCCGCAAGCGACGATGAATATCATGACCCTGTTTGTCGTCTTCGGCATCGGCTATTATTTATCGAGAAGCTATGAGGTGGAGAGCATCTTCGGCGGCGCGATCGCTCTCGTTTCCTTTTTAATGGTCACGCCGTTTTCGACGTCCGTGGAAGGAAAAGGAATCGTGGAAAATGTTTTGGCGCTGGACCGTTTGGGGGCCAAAGGCATGTTCTTGGGCATGATCGTTGCCTTTTTGTCCGCGGAAATCTACCGCTTTATCGTTCAAAAGAATTTCACGATCAAGATGCCCGCGGGCGTGCCGCCAGCCGTCGCCAAATCTTTTTCGGCCTTGATTCCCGCGGTGTCCACGCTGACCGTTTTTCTGGCCATTAACATCATCGTGACGCAAGTGTTCCATACCAATTTGCATGACGCCATTTATAAACTGGTGCAAACGCCGCTGGTCGGCCTGGGGAGCGGCATTATTGCGACGTTGATCGCGATATTCTGCATTCAAATTTTGTGGTTTTTCGGTCTCCACGGTCAGATCATCGTCAACTCCGTGATGGACCCGATCTGGAACACCTTGGCGCTGGAAAATTTAAATGCTTATACCAAAACGGGCCATGTTCCCCATGTCATCACCAAACAGTTCATCGATACCTATACCGTCGGCATGGGCGGAACGGGCATGACGCTAGCCGTGGTGTTCGCGATTTTGTTCTTCATGAAGAGCAAACAAATGCGGCAAGTGCCCAAACTGGCCATTGGCCCCGGGATCTTTAATGTCAATGAACCGGTCATTTTCGGGCTCCCGATCGTCATGAACCCGTTGATCCTCTTTCCCTGGATCATTGCGCCAATGGTGGTCACGCTCGTGACGTATCTGGCCATGTCAAGCGGTTTGGTTCCGCCGCCAACGGGCGTGACGGTGCCCTGGACCGTACCGATTTTCATCAACGGCATTCTGGCGACCAATTCGCTGGCGGGCGGACTGTTGCAGCTCGTGAACTTCGCCATCGTGTTGATCATTTGGTTCCCGTTCTTGAAGTTCATCGACCGGATGAACGTCCGCAAAGAACAGGAAGCGGAGGAGACACCGCAATCGCAATCAGCATAAATCGGAATACCAATCGAAGAAGGGGATACGGCATGGAAAGAGCAGACGACGGAATCAAGGACGTCCAATATCGCTTTCCTAAGGATTTTTGGTTGGGCGGCGCCTCTTCGGCGACCCAAATCGAAGGGGCGGCCAGAGAAGGCGGCAAAGGCCTGAATATCTGGGATTATTGGTTTGAGAAAGAACCGCATCGCTTTTATGACGGCGTTGGACCGGATACGACGTCCGATTTTTATCACCGCTACCGTGAAGACATCAAACTGATGAAGGAACTCGGGCACAACTCGTTCAGGTTTTCGATTTCGTGGTCGCGATTGATTCCCGGCGGCATCGGCGAGGTGAACCCCGAAGCGGTCGACTTTTACAATCGGGTCATTGACGAATTGCTCGCCAACGGCATTGAGCCGTTCGCCAATTTATACCACTTCGACATGCCTTTGGAGATGCAGCAATTGGGCGGATGGGAAAGCCGGAAGGTGGTCGAGGCTTATGCCCGCTATGCCCGCATCTGTTTTGAAAAGTTCGGCGACCGGGTCAAAAAATGGTTTACGCATAATGAGCCGATCGTGCCGGTCGAAGGGGGCTACTTGTACGACTTTCATTATCCGAACATCGTTGATTTCCGCAGAGCCGTGCAAGTCGCCTACCATACCATCGTCGCCCATGCCAAAGCCGTCAAGGCGTTCAGGGAGGCAAACATTAAGGATGGAAAAATCGGCATCATCTTGAATTTGACGCCCTCGTATCCGAGAAGCGAGCACCCCGCCGACCGCCAGGCGGCGCATATCGCCGATCTGCTTTTCAATCGGAGTTTTTTGGATCCGGCGGTTAAAGGGGAGTATCCGCAAGATTTGATCGATCTTCTGAAAGCGCACGGGTTTTTGCCGGTGACGCAAGAGGGCGATCTCGAGTTGATTAGAGAGCATACGATCGATTGGCTCGGGGTCAATTATTATCAACCGCGCCGCGTGAAAGCGAAGGAAACGCTGCCCAACCCTTATGCCCCTTTTATGCCCGAACGCTTTTTTGACAACTACGAGATGCCGGGGCGCAAAATGAACCCTTATCGGGGCTGGGAAATTTACGAAAAAGGCATCTATGATATTTTAATAAACTTACGAGACAACTACGGAAACATTGAATGCTTCATATCGGAAAACGGAATGGGCGTTCAAAACGAAGAACGGTTTATCAAAGACGGGATCATTCAAGATGACTACCGGATTGATTTTATTAAAGAGCACTTGAAGTGGGTGCACAAAGCGTTAAGCGAAGGCTGTAATGTCAAAGGCTATCATTTGTGGGCGTTTATGGATTGTTGGTCGTGGACGAACGCTTATAAAAACCGCTACGGTTTTGTCTCCGTGGATTTGAAAACGCAAAAACGGACGCCGAAGAAAAGCGCCTATTGGTTTAAAGCGTTCGCAGAAAATGGCGGGTTTTAAATGGAACGCGCTTGTCCCCATGGTGAGGCGTGAAAAGCGGGGGATAAAGAAAAAAGTCGTTCACTAAAGTTGGTCGCAGTGAACGGCGCGCGGTTGGAAAACGATTGGGTTTGTTTCAGCAGACAGGGGGTGTCATATAGTCGGTTAAAAGGATTAAGAAAGCGCCGGGTGTGCCGGCGCTTTTCCTTTTGAGTTGTCGTTTCGCCGATCGTTTTTTTTAAAGTTGAGATCGATCCGATGGGGCGCTTGTCTTTAGAAATTTACATGCGGGCGGTTCTTTGTCTCGCTCGTACAGTCGACTGAATGATCGATCCCGTTAAAAAGCAGACCGGTACATCCGAATTTGCGGACCTATGATTTGAAAACGCATTCATAAGGGTGTAGGCGCAGGCATATACATTTCCAAGGCCCTTTGATCCATGGGAGGACGGCCTTCAGCCGAAAGAGGTTTGGAGGCGGTTGGCCGAAACGGATCGCGCGTGGCGAAAAACAATCCTACATTCATAGGAAGCTTGCCGAACCGAAGGG
>NZ_BDDQ01000042.1 GCF_002003465.1 Caenibacillus caldisaponilyticus
CAGCCGGTGTAGAGGCGATGACCCAATGGATGATTGCTGACAAGGATCGGTTGGAGGTCAAAACGTGGTTTGGGCAATGGGTGCCGAACCGTGAAACAAACGGTTCGGGTCGTAAGGCTCCAGAGACCAAAACCCGTAAAAGGCTGACCAAGCAAATCGTAAATGATGTACGCGACAACATCCCCTATATGAAACAATCTTCAGGCACGATGATTCACAGCACTTTGAAAGGGCTGATCGGTTTTTAAACATTAAGAGAGCTTCCGTAAGAAGTCCAAGAAAATAGGAGAACGCTTTCAAATTGCATTGTACAAGAAAAGTGCCCACAAAAGCTTGACTGCATCCTCAATCCAATCAAGGTGGATCACTGAACCGTTTTTTGCTATAATCAAATTAGAAATTGAAATGAATAACATTGTTTTTTTAGGAGGAGTCTGTCAACCGACGGGCTCCTCTTTGTCTTTTTTCGGCTGAAGCCGTTTTCTGTTTCCAAACGGCCGGGCCGTATCCAGCATTTGTGGGAGGAGAGGAAACATGAACGAACAAGCTTGGCTGGCTTTTGGTCTTTTTGTCATCGTTTACGCCTTCATCATCACGGAAAAAATTCATCGCACCATCGCCGCGCTGCTCGGGGCGTTGGCGATGATTGTTTTCGGCATCTTGGATCAGGAGGCGGCGATTCATCACATCGACTTCAATACCCTCGGCCTTTTGATCGGCATGATGATCATCGTCGCCATCACGGCGGAGACCGGTCTATTTAACTACATCGCCATCTGGTCGGCCAAAAAAGCTAAGGGGAGTCCGCTCAAGATTTTGTTGATTTTCTCGGCCATCACAGCCGGCGGTTCGGCGTTTCTCGACAACGTCACGACCGTATTGCTCATCGTGCCCGTCACCTTCAGCATTACGCGCCGGCTCCAAGTTCCGGCTTTTCCCTATCTCATATCCGAAGTCCTGATGTCCAACATCGGCGGAACGGCGACGATGATCGGTGATCCCCCGAACATCATGATCGGCAGCGCGGTTAAAGAATTGACGTTTAATGCGTTTATTGCCAATCTCACCGCCATATCCGGTTTGATCGCCATCGTGGTCATGTTGATATTGGCCGGCCTTTACCGGAAACAGCTTAAGGCGAACGAAGCGGCGCGGGTCAGGCTGATGGCATTGAATGAGCGTGATGAAATCACGGATGTCCGGCTGCTCGTCCAAAGCTTATCCGTTTTGGCGCTCACGATCGCCGGGTTTTTCCTTCATCAGACCATCCATTTGGAATCGGCGTCCGTCGCGCTCATCGGCGCCGTGTTGCTCTTGTTGATGACCGGCGAGCGTCAGTTGGAAAGGGCGTTGATGAAGATCGAATGGCCGACGATCTTCTTCTTTATCGGATTGTTCGTTCTCGTCGGCGGTTTGGTGGAAACCGGCGTCATTGATGCGATCGCTTCAAAAGCGATGGACATGACCGGCGGGGATGTCGCGAAGACGTCGCTGTTGGTCTTATGGTTGAGCGCCTTGGCCTCGGCTTTTGTCGATAACATCCCGTTCGTCGCGACGATGATACCGATGATCAAGGAGATGGGTGAATTGGGGCTCGCCAACCCCGAACCGGTTTGGTGGAGCCTTGCCCTCGGCGCTTGTCTCGGCGGCAACGGCACCTTGATCGGCGCGAGCGCGAACGTCATTGTTGCCGGATTGGCCGACCATGAAGGCCACGACTTTTCCTTCATGCGCTTTTTGAAAATCGGCTTTCCGTTGATGATTCTCACCGTCATCATGGCGACGGTCTATGTGTTTTTCCGCTATCTGGCGTAGGCGCCGCAAGGATTCCCGCGGGCTCGGCTCATCAACGGGTGAAATCCGGAAGGGTTCCGCTGAATCACCCAAAGGCCGCACGGCTTCGTTTTGATTTAATTTTCCTTCGGTTTTCGTTATAATGCATGTGTATCGAAAGAGAAGGAGAGACGGAACAATGGCGGATCAAACCGTATCCGTAAAAGATTCGCGGGGGCTTGAGAAAAACGCGCTGTGGCGGCTCGGCGGCGCCCATTTTTTGAACGATTTGATGACGACCGGGCTCGTCCCGGCGCTTCTGCCTTTGTATAAGGAAGCGTTTGATCTCAGCTATACGCAGGCGGGCGCGATTCTTTTGGTTTCCAATCTCGTTTCCAGCGTCATGCAGCCGGTCTTCGGTCTGTTGACCGACCGCCGGCCGAAGCCGTGGCTGCTGCCTTTAGGGACGCTCGTGACCGGCGCAGGGCTTGCGGCGACAGGCTTCGTGCCGTCCTTTCCGCTGTTGCTCGTCGCCATCGCCATATCGGGATTGGGCTCCGGGCTCTTCCATCCGGAGGCGTCGCGCGGGGCTCACTTGGCGGCCGGCCGCGCCAAGGGCACGGCGCAGGCGATCTTTCAGGTCGGCGGAAACATGGGGCAAGCGTTCGGGCCTTTGATGTTGCCGCTGTTTTTGCTTTCGGTCGGCGTCAAGGGCGTGTTTTGGTTTTTGTTCATCGGCTTGTTGGGCGCCCTTTTGACCGGCCCGCTCGTACCATGGTATCGGGAAAAACTTGACGCGATTCATCGGAAAAAAGCGGCCAAACCGGGAAAAAAACACATACCGGGCATCATATTCCTGACGTTGATCGTCATTCTTCGCTCGTGGACGCAGGTTGGGGTCGCCGGCTTTTTGCCGTTCTTTTATTTGCATCAACACATTCCGCTAAGGATCGGCGATATGTTGACGTTTCTATTTTTATTGGCCGGTGCGCTCGGCACGTTTCTCGGGGGGCGCTTTTCGGATGTGCTGGACCATAAGTGGCTGCTTCTCGGCTCGATGGCTTTGACCATCCCGTTCGCGTGGCTGCTGCCTGTTTCCCATGGTCTTTTGGCGGTCATCATCTTGTTCCTCTTCGGTTTTTTGGTGTTATCTTCATTTGCGGTAACCGTTGTATACGGCCAAATGATGTTGCCGGACCACGTCGGCTTGGCTTCCGGTCTGATGATCGGATTGGGCATCGGCGCCGGCGGCATCGGCGCGACCTTTATGGGATGGCTGTCGGACCGCTACGGCGTCGACTTCATATTCCATCTCTTTTTGATATTGCCGCTCTTCGGCGCGTTACTCGCCTTGTTTCTTCCGAGCGAACGTAAGCTGCGCCACGCCAATGCGTCCTCATAAAAACGAACGCCGGACCAACGGAAGGCGATCCTTCCGTTTGGCCCGGCGTTTTCTTTTTTGCCTGTCTATCTCGTATGGATGATAAGCGTGATTTAGCAAGCCCTGGTCGTGCAGAGGCCGTGTCGGGCCGGTTCCCTTCCATGCTCCCAATTTTTCTGCCACGAGGAAACCGAAGCGACGCGGAGAATATAGTATCAATAGCCGTCACCGCGTGTCTGGGAAAGGGAGGATCTTGCAAAAAGATGAGCGAATCGCCGAAAACCGCTTATGTCAATGTTGCCGTCGCGGCGGTTTGGAGAAATTCGGGTGCTCCTCGTGCCGTCGATGAACCTGCGCTCGACCGCCCGGTGAGAATGAACGAATGGCTGGCCGCCATGACGAATGAAGAGAAGAAAGATTTGGTCGGACGCGTCGATACCCAAGCCTTATACGGGACAAAGGTGACCGTATCGGAAAGCGACGGGGATTGGGCGGAAGTCGCCGTGCATGGACAGCCGGGTCCGAACGGGCGGAAAACCTATCCGGGATGGATGCCGGTCCGTCAGCTCGCGGATGGTGAAACGATGAGGCCATATGAAGGAGCCAGGTCAGTCGTCGTCACGGTTTCAAAGGCATGGCTTTACGATCCAACGGGAAAGTCGCCCATTCTAGAAGTGAGTTATGGCACGAGGCTGCCGTTGGTTGGCGAAGCGGAAGAGGCATATACGGTCGCGACGCCCGACGGCGTACAGCGGTTGCGGAAGAGCGACGCCGCACTCGATCAGGCGGTCAGGCCGACGGGCGCCATGCTCGTCGAAGAAGGGTTACGGTTTCTCGGCTTGGACTATCTTTGGGGTGGCATGTCCGCTTATGGGTTTGATTGTTCAGGATTTGTTCATACCGTCCATAAACGGTTCGGAATCACGATTCCGCGCGATGCCGGCGATCAATTTAAGGCGGGGAGACCTCTGAAGAAGGGTGAACTGCAACCGGGCGACCTCGTCTTCTTTGCCCGGGAGAAGGGGAAGGGCGCCGTCCATCATGTCGGGTTTTACGCGGGTGCGGGGCAAATGCTGCACGCTCCGCAAACCGGCCGGTCGATCGAGCGCATCGATTTATGGGGGAGCGAAAAGTTCGCCGAGTCGTTCATCGGCGGTTGCCGTTTCATATGAAATACGGATTCCCGGCGCTGAACAAGCGGGTGAACCGCGCGTCGAGCAGGTAAGCGTCCGGCTGCCCCGTTGTCCGATATGTGGGCGTGCATTTTGTAAAAAAACGGGTTTTCGGCTGCCGTAGAAGACAGCCGAAAAAGGATTCATATTCCATCAATAGCCAAAATGGGAATGGGGACCGCACGGCGGACATGGCGGAGGGGGGCAAATGATATCTTCGCAACTTTCCGTGCATACGACGGATTCCGTGTGCGGGAAGTAATGGGCGTTAACATAATGGGTGTGATGCCGGTGCGTTGTGTGCGACGGATGAATGTGGGGGACGATGACGACTTGTTCAACACCCGGGTCAAAATTTTGTCGAGTCGGATCCACGACGGCAGGCATGACGACGGGAGGACACGGCTTGGGACATGCGGCCGGTTCACACGGCTCCGGCATCCATTCTTGAACGCCAGCCACGGGTTTTTTCGGCATCGGATTAGGCTGCAGGTTGACATTGGTCATCCCTAAGTTGGCCATCTCGTTTGCGGGGTTGCCGCCCATGTTTGGGGCATTATAATGCTCCATCATACCACCTCACCTGTATGGTTGAATTGAAATCTCGATATAATTTATGTGTGTGAGAAGTCCCGGGATATGGACAGCAACCTATAAACGATTGACTCATGGGAAAATGTGCGATTACCCCGTTCGTTAAAACTTTTTGGTCTCAACCGTTTCTAAGATATAAAGAAACTGCTTCATTTAAGAGAAGCCCGAATGGCTACCGATTTGAACACGAAAGGAAAACGCGGGCGCTTCATTCGCTTAATGAAGGCATCGAAATGAAAGATAAAAAATGTTTTGGCGGATTTTTCGCGATGATAAAAAACGATTGCTTTTTGTGATGTTGAATAAAGAAGCGAATGGGGCGATGTGGAGGAGAGCCGCATGCATCACGGCGTGTCGGACCCTCAAAATCAAAAAGTTCTTAGGAACATAGGGAGCATGGCAGGCATTCGGCTTCGCGCAGAGCCTGCCGAACGGAAGCGAAAGGTGCGATGAAGGGGCGTAAGGCGATGGCGCACCAAGCCCATTGGGCTTGGCGCATGGCGCGCAAGTCTTAGAACGCCCCTTATCGCTCATTCGACCGCTGCCGTACGGTGGATCAACTTGCGCAGCAACGGCGAAAGATATTCTGGGATGTCTTTGATCGACGGAACGATCAAGCTTTCCGTCCCGTAAATGTCTTTGAGCGTTTCTGCCTCGGCTTTCCGGCCGTTCCCGTCCGACAGGAAGACGCCGATGACCCGAATGCCTTTTTTGCGGGCCATTCGCACCGCTTCCTGCGTATCGAGGATGCCGTTGTCCGCATAGTCATAAGCCGACGGCTCGCCATCCGTGAAGACGATCAACCATTTGTGTTTCTCCGGTCGATTGATGAATCGCTCGGTCGCGATGCGGATCGCAAAGCCGTCGCGGTTGTCTTCCTGCGGCTCAAGCTGCAGCAAGCCCAGCCCCGAATCCGGAAGGAGCGATCGTTCGAATTCGACGGCTTTTAAAAAATAATTTGGCTGAACACGGTCTTTCGCCGCTAAAGCGTCTTCCCAAAACCCCGTGACGGCATGGGGGATGGAGAGGGATTGAAGCGTCTCGTGAAACAAGACAAGCCCTTTTTGCACGTCTGCCATTTTATCGTGCATCGATGCCGAACAATCGACGAGAAGGTAAAAGGCCGCGTCAAACATCGGATCGGTTGTACTTTTTTTGAAGAAAAGACGCGGGTTTTCCTCCGTAGCGATGCGGACGAGCCGCTTGCCGAGGCGGCCGGCGTGCAGGTCGTGCCGGGGCGCTGTCATTCGGTGTTCCAACGTTTTTTGCAGCGTGCGTTTTAGGGTGCGTACAGACGGTGCAACTTGCGCCTTCAGGGCGCGATACTTCTCGGCGTCTGCGGCGCTTGGCGGGCGCGCTTCGATGTCATGCGCCTCGGCGTGCCGGTTGGCGGCGCCATATGGCGCATCGCGCCCGCTTGGAGAGTCGCTGGCCGTCTTCGGTTCTTCCGGTAACCGGTCATAGCGGTTGCCGTCCGACCGGCGGGACGCGCCATAAACAGTGGCGAACGCCTGGTCGCCGTTTTCCATTTTTCGCTCGCCCGTACCGAGCAAATCCGTTTTGGCGCCTTTGTTCAGGTCAAACGATAAAAAGTGGTTGCCCGCCTGTTTTTGTTCCCGATGCCAAGTGGAAAACCTTTCGTTATGGGCGTCCTCCTCACCGTTCATTTTTTCTGCAGGAGAGGTGTCGGCTAACGCCTTGGCGCTTTTTTCAAGAGAACGGGCATCCGCCTTGTCTTCCGCCGTGAGGATGGTGACATAGGCGGCGGTCATGTCGGGCCAATCCGACGGCACGTTTTTGGCCAGCGCTTCGGCGAGCGCGCAAACCTCCTCAGTCGTGGCAAGATGAGGCAACGTTTCCGCGGCGGCGCGCACGCGGGGGGCCCAAGCGTCGAGCGGCGTTTTTAAGGCGATCGGCCGTCCTTCAAGGCGTATGGCGATGCCGCAGAATAACGCATCGGTCCACTCGCCTTGGGCAAGATGGCGGTGATAGCGGTGGCGGTAGGAACGCCGCAACCATTCGCTGCGGTTCATAAACGCCTTTTTCATCCCGGGCCGGTCCTGGATCGCCAGCCGGGCGACGCGGTGTTCTTCGAATAACGCCAACAGTTGTTTGGCGAAGGAAGGATGGTCGCTCCGGTCTTGGCGGGACAAGAAGCGGGCGACAGCCGTTTCATCCGTGAAATGGGCGTGGCCATAGGCGCGCAAATAGACATCGGTTTTCATTCCGTCGATGCGGCGCTCGTCCGGCAGCCGATCCCAAAAAGAGCTGATGGTCACCCGCCGATTTTTCCGGTCATAGTACGAATGCAGGGCGAAGTCGACCTCCAAACCGGGATCTTCCGCGAGCGTGCGGGCGAGATCGGTCAAGATCATGAGCAAAAACGGGTCGATTCGTTTTTCCATAAATTTAAAGGCTTTCAATGAGAATCCCCTCCTTTCCCAGAAATGTCTGCTCGGTTCATCGGCACCGGACGCATTTAAGAATCGGGTGCGGCATCGCCAACTTTCGCCATGGAAATCGATCTGTTGCTACAAAGGCACCCTTTCAAGGGATACGCGTCCATTGGTTAAAAATGTCCATGGGACGGCGAAAGTTTATGAACTTGATCACTTGTGTTTGTCGATCGGCGCCGTTCGATGAGAGGGAGCGCGTTCCATTGCCAATGCGCTGAGTTAAGAATCAAAGAGCGTTTCTGCGATGGTGAGGACGGCGGCCCGTTCCCGTTCATCATCTAGTTTATCGGCGATCGCTCGCCGGATGGCACGCAGGGGCGACATGAACGCCGCTAAATCGCAGGCGTCGAGAAGGGAGCGGATCGACGCGCCTTCTTCCGCGATTTGCCCGTCGCGCGCTTTTGAAATTAGATCACGGCTTAAGGCGACAAAACGGTCGAGCAACACGTCATCTTGCAGGCTCGATTGGCGCCGCAACAACGCTTTTAAGGCATCGCCCTGCAAGTATGGCACGTCGATGACGACGAAGCGGTTTTTTAACGCTTCATTAAGGGGCGTCGTGCCGATGTAGCCTTCGTTGATGGCGGCGATGACGGCAAAGCCTTCGCTGGCGCGCACGGTCTCGGCGGTAAAAGGATTGTGAACGGTGCGGCGGTAATCAAGAACGCCGTTCAGTATAGGCAGCGTGTCGGCCCTTGCCATGTTGATTTCATCAATGTAAAGAAAATGTCCACGCTTCATCGCTTTCTCGACCGGACCGGGCACAAAGTCGATGCGCGAATGGCCTTCGCCGTCGCTTCCCAACGTTTTATGGCCGAGCAACGCTTCGGCATCCAAGTCGACGGAGCAGTTGATCATGTGCATCGGCTGCTGGAATAGGTGCGACAACAGCTCGGCGAGTTTGGTTTTGCCGGAACCCGTCGGCCCTTTTAGGAGAACATTTTTTCCGAGCGCCAGCGCCGTAACCGCGTCGGCGACCACATTTGGATCGCTGGCGGTATAGCCGGGCGATCCGATCAGCAGCCGTTCATCATCGCTCAGTTGTTTTTCACGTCGATGTATGTCGAGCACGATCCGCTTCACTCGGTCGGCGAGCGGATACCGCGCCAGTTCGCTTTCGATCATTGCAATGGCCTCCAAACGATGTAAATGTGACACTTAATTAATATAATGAAAAAATGCAAGGTTCGCCAAGAAATCGTTTCAACGCGGCTTTAACATGTGCGGGCGGGGGCGTCGGGGCGTTTGCCGCGCGCCGGCGCCGTTCAATGCCAAGAAGTCCTCGGAATGGAAGGGAAAGAGCGGCAGAACGTCGAAAACAGGGTAACGGCCTAAACGACACAAAAATGGGCAGTTGGAAAATCAAGCGCTCGTCCCATTCGTACGCAAGAAACGTTTGGACGACGGAAAGAGGTATTCAGGAATAGGCGGCGATTTGAAGCGCATAAAAAATTCCGCGGAGAAACCGCCGCGGAATGACGCCGGCAAACCGGCGGAGAAAGTTCCAAGAAGCAAACGGAACCTTTCACATCAGCGAAACCACATTTCGGCGCCCGCTAAACGGCGGGCCGTTTTCAGACCGCTGTCTTCAATGACGATGCGAAACGGCCGTTGTCCGCGCGCCGAAAGGAGATCGGAAACCGGTCCGACGCCGGTCGGCTCGTAGAAGGCGAAGCGGACGCCGGCCAACGAGACAGGGATCATACGGGCGTTCAGCCGCTCGTCGACCGCCGGTTTTTCGATCGTCGCGCCAAACAGACGCTTCCAGGTCGCCGCCGCTTTTTCCGCATCGCGGGTCACCGTGGCGATTTCCGAGAGTCTTCCTTTATTTTTAAGCAAGCCGAGTTGGCGCAACCGGTGTTCTCGTTCTTCATCCGTTTGTTTCCAATCGATGATAAACGGCAGGAAAAAAGGATCCTCGCCGGTTTCTTCAATGAAAAGCATCGACCATTCCAAAATTTGTCCGTCCGGCGTCGCCCGGCGGCCCGGGATCGGTCCCGTCACCCGCAAGCCTTGCCTTTGAAAATGACGGGCGGCGTCCTCCATTTGATTGGTGCGCAAGGCAAGACGGATCAACCCTTCCCCAGAAGGCTGTTCGCGGACCAGCTGACGGATCAATGAGTTGTCGGCCACGGCGGCCGCCCGGTTTCGATCTTCAAGCCCGAGAAACTCAATATACGAAAGGCCGAAGTGGAGAAGGCTGTTGTACGTGCCCCATTTTTCATGGCGGCCTCCCGCTGCGGCGGATAACCCGACCGCTTCTGCGTCTTTCAATGATTGGAACGGATCGCGGGCCACACAGACCGCGTGGTCGAAACGAAATGTCAAGGACATGCGGCATCCCCCTTTATAAGTGTTTTAATTTTTTGCACCCATCGGCTCGCCGTTCATGATCTCCCCAAGCTTCAACCGACATCATTTTCGCAACACGCACCATGTTCTTTGTCACCCGCAAGCGTCCGTCCAACCGGGGCTTTGGCACAGAATGCCGCGGTCAATGAGGGCGTTTCGCCGCCTTTTTTGAATGATTATAAAAACAGGCATTCGTTTCATCTTCTCGGCAGACGATGGAACGGCTTTTTTATTCATTGTACCTGAACGATGCCATCCTCCCAAGCGGTTGAATTTCCATGAAAGCGATTCGCCGCCGCCAGGGTTCATTGGAATCCACGCCGTAGTTTTCTTAGCGGCCATCCATCTAGAAACGTCTAACATCTCGCATGGTTGCCTGGTCCATTCGGAATGCGGCGTTGGCCCGCTTAAAAAAGCGGATGCTTAAGCCGCTTGCTGTGACGCACCGCGGTTTTCACTCGTCCTGCACAAAGAGATATAATATGGATTAGCGATTCCTTTGAGGGGAAAGAATCTCGCGGCTGGATCCCGGTCGATATGAGCCGTTTGGCAAGAGTGGCAAAAATGGGGATAACGGGAAAATCGGCCGGGGCGGCGGGCGACGATAGATACCGTTTGTCCGGCAAGGTCTCTGTCACATTGTTTGCTTGCCTTGAAAAACATCCGGCCGCGTGCTCATCCGCCAATTCTGTGCTAGGCGTAATTTTGCCGTCCGGTTTTTTAAAAGGCGCCGGTTCAATACCGTTATATAAATGTCAGGATGAACAAAGGTTGGCAAGGCGCTGCGAGCGCCGGGTGGCAAGCCGACGCGTCCGATGCTTTATGCGCCGGGCGATCGTTAAGATTGGAGAAACCGGAGGAATGAGATGGGAGCCGAAACCTTCGCCATACAAAAAATTGTAATGAGAAAACTGCGCATGCGCCTTAAGCACCCGTTTTCGACGAGCTTCGGAACCGTTCAGGACAAGCATTTCTTCATCATCGAAATTGTTGATCGTGACGGAATTAAGGGTTACGGGGAATCGGTCGCTTTTGATACGCCGTGGTATACGGAGGAAACCGTCGGCACCGTCGCGCACGTCATCGAGGATTTTCTCATACCGCTTCTAAAAGGGGCAGTTCTTCGCCATCCGGATGACGTGACGGACCTTTTTCGTCCGATTCGGCGCAACAATATGGCCAAAGCCGCTGTTGAAGGCGCGATTTGGGACGTATACGCCAAACGCAAAGGGGTGTCGCTCGCCGGTGCGCTCGGAGGAAAGAAAAAAACGATCGACGTCGGCATCAGCATCGGCCTTCAAAAAGATATGAACGCTCTGCTCGAAGTGATTCGGAAAGCGCTCGCCGACGGATACAAGCGGATAAAGATTAAGATCAAACCCGGCCGCGATATCGACCTCATCGACAACGTGCGGCGCGAGTTTCCGGACGTTCCGCTCATGGCCGATGCCAATTCGGCTTACACTTTAAAAGACGCGGATCGCTTGAAAGCGCTCGACGCCTACGGATTATTGATGATCGAGCAACCGCTCGGCCATGACGACATCGTCGATCACGCTCGTCTGCAACAACACATCGACACGCCGATTTGTCTCGACGAAAGCATTCACTCCTTCGATGACGCGCGCCATGCGATCGAACTCGGCAGCTGCCGGATCATCAATATTAAGATCGGCCGCGTCGGCGGGCTGACCGCGGCCAAGCGGATTCACGATTACTGTCGATCGCGGGACGTTCCCGTCTGGTGCGGGGGCATGCTTGAAGCGGGGATCGGCCGGGCTCATAACATCGCCCTTTCCAGTTTGGAAGGTTTTACGCTTCCCGGCGATACGTCGGGGTCGAATCGGTATTGGCACCGCGATATCATTGTCCCCGAGGTGGTGGCCGAAAACGGAACCATCCGCGTGCCGGACGGCGCCGGCATCGGATACGCCGTCGATGAAGAAGCGCTTGAAGCGTTTACGGTGGCTAAAAAAGAATTTGTTTTTTGATGGATCCCGGATTTCCTCGGGATTTTTTGCATTCACGCGACATTTCACATCATCGGCGTCCAGCCGTTTACTTGGCCGGTTCGGATGGTCAACCCAATCCGCGGCAAGAACCCAGAAAATGCAGGACCGACGCAACGCCTGCCATTCGACGAACGTCTTTTAACAGGGCGGTGCGCCGGCTGCACAAAATTATAAATCCACGAGCTCGGAAACATGCGTATATGCCTTGTTTCCTTTCTCCCAATCGTGTGGATTCGACCAGATTTCCTCAATGAAGATATGGGCGGCGGAGATTTTTTTAGATGTGCGATCCGGGCCGGCCGCATCGCGAAGGATGACGGCGCTCATAAATACATCCGTCATGAGATGGGCGATGCGTTTTGCATAGAGGGTTTGCCATTCCTCGCTTGCCTTGGTCAATCGGCGGATATGTTCATGAAGCCGTTCAATGCCTTCCCGCACGGGTCGGGTGAGAGACGCGAGCGATTCCGGCATAGACGCCAACATATCTTGGACGTCACCAATGAAGTCTTCGTGAATTCGGTATTTGCGAATTAACCGCAACACCTCAAGCGCCAAAATATTTTCCGTTCCCTCCCAAACCGTCAGCACTTGCGCATCTCTTAATAATCGCGGGGTGACAAAGTCTTCAATATAGCCGTTTCCGCCATGCAGGTGGATGGCTTCATGAGCGAAATCAATGGCTTCAGCCGCCGTCCGCGCTTTTAATAAGGCGATCAACAGGCGAAGCAACGCCTTATCGCTTTCTTTCGTTGCGCGCGGTTTTCCCATGACGTCGTCGAAGCGCTTCACCAACTCAAACGTTGCCCGTAAAGCTGCATCTTGACGCGCGGCCAATTTTCCGAGGGTTTCTTTTACCATGGGAAAGTCGATCAACCGCGCGCCAAAGGCCGTCCGTCGCTTGGCATAGTCGCGCGCTTCGACAAACGCGCGCCGCATGATCCCTACGGAAGCCACGGCATTGCAAACACGCGACAAATTTAGGGCATCCATCATGTAATAAAAACCTTTGGAAGCTTCGCCGATCAGAAAGCCTTTCGCTCCATGAAAAACGACTTCAGCGGACGGGACGGCGCGCACGCCTAATTTATCTTTTAAACGGCGAATGGTAATGCCGTTGAGGGAACCGTCTTCGCGGCGCCAGGGGACAAGAAATAAGCTCAACCCCTTGGTTCCCGATCCGGCGCCTTCAATGCGTGCCAGGACGGCGGCGACTCCCGCGCGCCCGGCGTTGCTTGCAAAATATTTTTCCCCATATAAAAGGTAATGATCGCCCCGGGTCACCGCCTTCGTTTCGTTCGCTCCGACATCCGATCCGCCTTGGCGCTCGGTCAAGAAGGTGGCGCCTTCATAGAGGGGAACTTCGCCGGTGGATATAACGTGCGGCAAGTATTTTTTCTTTAAGGAATCATCCGCAAAATGATCGAGGAGGTAAGCGACGGCCATGGTCAAGGTGACGGGACAGTACAATCCCGGTTCCACTTGCGACAGGAGATAACTTTGGGCGAAAGCATAAATGTAATTGCCTTTTTCTTCTAATTGGGGGATCGGCTTATGCGGATAGGCGGCAATTCCTGTGCGATAGACCTCATCGGCCGTTTGGCGGTAGCCTTCGTTCACCCAAATTTCCGAAATGTCCTCGCCGTACCGATCGTATTTAATCAAACGGGGCTGCCCTTCGCGATCGGTATGCCTGGCCCGTTCATCATAAATGATCGTTCGTTCCGCAAAGTGCGCCAATTCCTTGTCTGCCCATTCAAAAAAGCGTTCATCGAGAGATCGCTTTAATAGATCGATGAACGTATGGTCCTCGCGATATCGATTCATCGAAAGATTTCCCCCCATTGTATTAAAGTTTTTCACGAGAAATAAAGCGGTTACAATTTTATCGTGATCCGGAAACGCTCCATCGTCGTGGCGCTCATCGCACTTTTTAAAAAGTATACCGCGAGCGGCAAGAAGCGTAAATAAAGAAGAAGGATATTTTAAAATTTTTAAAAGAAATTCGAGCGCTATGTGTGAAGGCATTTGGAAAATAACCCCGGCGTTTATCGCGCGGTCTGCCGCTTGATGCGGACAACTGATTTGGAGAAATCGTTCTCCGCCATACGATCCGTGATTTTGCCGCCGCTTTTCGTCAGCCTCTGGATTGATTGTTTAGGGAAACGTGTCTTTTGTCTGGAGGAGACCTTTATTGTTGCTTTACATATTATGTCGATGGGCCGTGTGAGATGAAAATCACGCATAAACACTAGAGCTGCAGGTGCCCCTGGCGTTTTCTTGAGATGGGTTTTGGTATATTTTACCTATCATAAATGTATTGACGCACCATGTTAACGGTGCTAATATAATTACCGTCGCTTCTGAAGCAAGCGAATGTGGATGCGTATTTGACGCGTTCATGAATGACCGAAAGAAAGTTGTTGACATTAAGATCGGCAAGTTGTTAAAATGAAATAGTTGCCGATAGGAAATCTTCTTTTGGAATCGTTCCTTGAAAACTGAACAAAA
>NZ_BDDQ01000043.1 GCF_002003465.1 Caenibacillus caldisaponilyticus
CGAAGAATACAATATAACCAAAAATGGGAAGAACATAAAGAATTCATTAGGCAGAAGCTTTCGGAAAAAGAAACTGGTGAAATCTACGGCAAACGTAAAATTGATGTGGAACCAGTTTTTGGATTTCTGAAGGCTAATTTGCGTTTCACTCGTTTGTCAGTGAGAGGCAAAGAAAAGGTGAAAAATGAATTGGGATTTGCATTCATGGCGGTGAACTTGAGAAAGATCACCGCCATGAAAAGTTAATCCACCTAAATATAAGGGAAAATAACACCTGAAAAAGGTTCCGACCATCAAAAAGCGATAATCGGAACCTTTTTTACGTTATTTTGGGCTAGTTATGTCCCGGCCCCTTTGTTTTATATTCAAACGGCCTTCCTTGAGCCCGGCATCGGAATGTCTTGATGCCGAAGCCGCGCGTCGATCGGCGGCAGCGCCTAAGGGGACGCGTTTATTTGGCACCAACGATGCCGGCCGTTCGGAAGGTCGTCTAGCGGTTTCTTTCCGCCCTTGCAAACAGCACCGTGCCCAGGATGGAAAAGACGAAGAAAAAGCCTGCCATCACCCAAACGTCAAGCATCGGCGAATGCATGACGATTTTGTCATAGGCCGGATCTCTCCAATAAAACACCGCTTTGGCCAAATCCACCACATACGTCATTGGGATGATGTGTGAGAGAAAATTCAGGATGCCCGTCGAGTGGTTCACCGGGATCAAAGCGCCGGACAAGAACATTTGCGGGAAGATGACCAGCGGCATCAAGATCTGGGCCGTCCGCTGATCTTGCACAAAACCGACAAGCAGAATGCCCAGCGCGCCCGCCGAAAGGCAGATGGCCGGCGAAAGCAGCAACAAGCGGACAAAATCCCAGCCGCCGAGAGGGATGTTCAGAATGAGCGCGATGGCGACCAGACCGACAAGCTGAAAGAGGCTCGAAAAGCTGGAGCCGATGATCTTGCCGAGAATGATGGCGTACCGCGAAATCGGGGCGACGAAGATCTCTTGCGTGAAGTCGTTTTGGCGATCTTCGACCAGATTGGAAATCCCGGCAATCGTGACTTGATAAAGCGTGTTCACCACCATGCCGACGAGCATGTACTGAAGAAAGTTGAAACCGAGGCCTTGTCCCATATTTTGGTTCATGGTTTCCCCCATCAGCCCGACGAAGATGAGGGGAAAAATCAAGCTGATGACAAGCGATTGGATGCTCTTGAGCGAACGCGTGATGTCGCGGGCCGCGATGGCCACGACGGCGTTTATTTCATGAAAAACGGAAGACTTCATGCCCCCATCCCTCCTTCTTGCCGGGTGACCAAGCGAATGTAAGCCTCTTCCAGCGTCGGATCGTATACCTCCAGCTTCGACAACGGGGTTTGCAGTTGCGCGATGATGGCCTGCGGCGTCGGCCCATCGTAACGGACTTGGAAGCCGTTGTCCGTTTCGGCGAACCGCAGCTGCATCGCTTCAAGCTCTTGACGCAAACGGTCCCGATCGGCGGCATCGATCAGCATGTAACGGCTGATGAGCTGCTGTTTCAACTCATGCGGCGCCCCCACCATCTCAATGCGCCCTTGATTGATGATGCAGACCCTGTCCGCGCCTTCGGCTTCGTCCAAGTAGTGCGTCGTCAAAAAGATCGTCATGTTCTCCTCATCGCGAATCTTCTTCAGATATTCCCAGAGGGAGCGGCGGCTGACGGCATCGAGCCCGGACGTCGGTTCATCGAGAAAAAGCACCTTCGGGCGATGCATCAGACTGCGGACGATTTCCAGTTTCCGCTTCATCCCGCCGGAAAACTTCTTCAACTTTTTGAACAAATGGTCTTGAATGCCGACCATCTCGGCGAGATCGGCGACGCGCTTCCGGTAGTCCGCGGGCATCAAACGGTACATCGGCCGGTAAGGATAGAGGCCGTACAGACTGACATGCAGACGGATGTTTTCCTCCGCGGTCAGTTCAAGATCCAAGCTCGGATTCTGAAAGATGATGCCGATGTTGCGCCGGACTTGCTTCGGTTGTTTGTCAAGGTCGTAACCGGCGATGGTGATGGTGCCGCTCGTCTTTGCGAGCGTCGTCGTGAGAATCGAAATGGTGGTCGTTTTTCCCGCGCCGTTCGGCCCGAGAAAGGCAAAGAATTCACCGGCCCGGACATCGAAGCTGACGCCTCGGACCGCGGGTTCTTTCGCCTTGCGATATTGTTTGACCAAGTTTTCCACTTGAATAATGGTTTCCATATATGGTTCTCCCCCAACAAAGAGAATATGGATACAGTTTCCAAACAACGGCATCCCGCGCGGCGGACGGCCTAAGCCTAGCATACGACGCGTATATGAACGGAATATGAACAGACAAAAAGCCGGGGCGGAAAAACAACCGCTGGCCGGCAAAAATCAGACGCCGGGGACGTTTCGGCCTTTCAAAAGGCACGCCTCCGGCGCAGTTGATGCGGCATTCACTGCATTCGTTTGCATCATAGCGGTATTTGCTGTTTTTTGGGGAGGCTTGATCGGCCGTTTCATCGTCCGGCGCACGGCGAAACCGGCAACTCATTAAACATTTTTCATTTGCATCGGCTTTTGCGATTCAACCTTCCACGTGTTTTGTTTTAACGTCTCCACTTTCCGAAAAACAGGCGGCACCTTCACCGATTTCTTTTCGCGATCAAAAGTTGCTGCATCATCAAGCGGTTTCACCGGTGGATGGTTGGAACTCAAGCGGCAGCCGGACGGTAAACGCCGTTCCGACACCGAGGCGGCTTTCCACGCCGATGTCGCCGTGGTGAAAATCGACGATTTTCTTGACGATCGCCAGGCCTAATCCGCTTCCGGGCGTCGTCCGGGTGCGCGCCTTGTCCGCTTTATAGAAACGTTCAAAGATGCGCGGCAAGTCTTCTTCGGCGATCCCGATGCCGCTATCCGCAATGCGGACGACGGCCCATTTGTCTTCCGTATGAAGCGAAATGGCGATCGTGCCATGCCGCCCGGTAAACTTGATGGCATTCGTCAACAAGTTCATCCACACTTGGCTGACGAGATCCTTGTCGGCAACGACCTCGACGGGAGGAAGGGAAACATCAAGTTGTAGCTCCTTTTGGATCCACAACGGTTCGCAAGACAAAACGACTTCGCGGATTTGCCGGTCGAGGCGGTACACTTCCGGGTGAAACGGATGGCAGCCAGATTCGAGCGAGGTGAGCTTGAGCAAATTATCGCTCATCCTTGACAGCCGTTTGCTTTCGGTTTCAATGATGTCGAGGTAATGCAGCCGCTGTTCTTTCGTCAAATCGTCGTTCTTCAACGCCTGGACAAAACCGGTGATGGCGGTGAGCGGCGATTGGATTTCGTGCGAGACATTTGAAATAAATTCTTGGCGCAGCTCTTCCATTTGCGCCAATTCCTCCGCCATGTTGTTAAGACTGTAGACCAATTGCCGGAACGGGTGCCTCTCCCCGCCGGGCTCGCGCACCATCTCCACGGGGATGCGCACATTGAAATTCCCCTTCGCCATCTGGCGGATCGCATCGATGAGCAATTGAAAAAAAAGGCGTTGTTTGGGCGCAGTGATCCGCCCAATGATGGTCCCTCCGATGATCATGAGTAGAAAGGCGACCATCACGCCCGTCATATGAACGACATACGGTCCGGGATGAAAACGATGGCGGCTGAAGAACCACTCCGTCAACCAAAAGGCGAACAAAAAAATGAGGAAGGCGGAGCCGATAACCAAGACCACCCGAAAAATAATGCCCCATATGCTGAACGTTGGTCCGGCAGGCTCTCCTCGGGAAGCATCATGAAGGGCCATCCTGATCGGTTCATGCCGCTTTTTCTCATGTCTGACTCGTTGGGCGGTCATGCCTTCACCTCCAGGCGGTACCCCAATCCGCGGACGGTGCGGATCTTAAATGAACAGTCTTCTTCCGGAAATTTATCCCGCAGCCGCTTGATGTGCACATCCACGGTGCGCTCATCGCCTTCGTAATCGTATCCCCAGATGTCCTCAATCAACTGTTCCCGCGTCAACGTCCGGCCGGGGTGGCTAGCCAGCATGAACAAAAGCTCAAATTCTTTGGGCGGCAGCAACAGCTCTTTGCCGGCAAAAAACGCTTGGAACGTTTTACGGTCCAAATAAAGTTCACCGACCTGAACGGTTTGTTCCGCCGCAATGCGGTAACGCCTCAATAAGGCTTTCACCCTGGCGACCAGCTCGAGCGGTTCAAACGGTTTGACCATGTAATCGTCGGCGCCGAGATGAAAGCCTTTAATCTTTTGCGAAGTCTCGCCCTTTGCCGTCAGCATGAGAACGGGCAGCTGGGAGCGTTCGCGAATCTCGCGGCACAACGCCCAGCCGTCCACATGGGGCATCATGATGTCCATCACGACGAGATCGAGCTTGGTGGAATCGAGGATCGCCAGCGCCTCCGCGCCGTCCGCGGCCTCCTCAACGTCAAACCCATCGCGTTGCAAATAATGCCGCACCAATTCGCGAATGTGCGGATCATCATCCACGACCAAAATCTTGGTCATCGCGCGTCCCTCCTGCAACGTTTCCTTCTGTGAGTGTAACATAATCCATTTGCGATGGCCGTAAAGCATTCACGTTTAATACTCTACACGAGCAATATGAACGGAATGTGAACAACTGCGCATTCGTGTCTGACGGCGGGCATGTCTTGTGATCCGGTAAACGCCGCAAGGAGCGGGCCAACATAGGAGATGGCCTTTGAGCGGCGGTGTGTTTTCCATGAACGTCCGCGGCGCTCCGTCATGATTCAAGGAAAATCGATGTGAATTCAACGAGAACCTTTATTTATTCAATGAAAATCGGGGAGAATTCAAGGAAAACGGGAAAGAATGC
Source organism: Caenibacillus caldisaponilyticus (assembly GCF_002003465.1). GTDB lineage: Bacteria > Bacillota > Bacilli > Bacillales > Sporolactobacillaceae > Caenibacillus > Caenibacillus caldisaponilyticus. Next base: position 4,859 of record NZ_BDDQ01000043.1, read on the forward strand.
AACAAAAATCGATCGAAATTCAATAAATCTAAATATTCAGTGAAAAACGGGAGCTTTACACCTTTCCGGCTGAAAAGAGGAAGACTGTCCAAGGCCAAAAACATAATGAGGCCTTTCTCGCAGGAGAAAGGCCTCGCATTGAATAAAGGAATTTGAGCGCTTCGACCAGGCGCGCCGCGGTCCGCGTGCGCCTGTCCGCTTCCATCATCGGGCTTTGGGCGGCGGTCCGCTCAATGTGCTCCCATTTTCCGCAGGCTTTGGACAGCACGGGCTGGCGACATGACGGCGTCAGCTTTACCGGCCTTGCACTACTCCTCGATGCTGCCGCCCGGCTACATCGGGGCACATCCCCGCGGCATTATTCAAATTCAATCATGAACGTCTTGATCTCGTAAGGTTTGATCGTAAACGATAGCGGCTCGCCGCGGTGTTCCTCACCGATCGGACGTTCCATCAAATCGGTTTCCTGCCACGCTTTAATGCGAAAATCGCTTTGCAGCTCGACCGGTCCGCGTTTTCCGGTAAATTCGTGGAGGCGAACGATGACGCGATCGGCGTCCTCCGCTTTTTTCACGGCATCGATGAAGACGTGGTCGGCCGAAACCCGGAACAGGGAAAGCGGGCGATTCCCGAGAACGCGCCCTTCTACCACATCGAGCGGCTGGTTCAAATCCCACGCTTCCTGCACCGTGCCGCCGGCGATCCAGTCTCCCAAGTGCGGCAACAACGCATACGTAAATGTATGGCGGCCTTGGTCGGCCGAATGGTCAGGATACGTCGCGCCTTTTAACAAAGACAGCCTGAGCGTCGCGTCCTTGATGTCATACCCGTATTTCCCGTCGTTCAGCAAACTCACGCCGTAACCCGTCTCAGACAGATCCGCCCACTGATGGCCGACCGTCTCGAAACGCGCATAATCCCAGCTCGTATTCCAATGCGTCGGGCGCTTGACGTTGCCGAACTGGATATCGTAGGTCGCTTCCGTCGCGCGAATGTCGACCGGAAACGCCACTTTCAACAATTGATGGCGCTCGTGCCAGTCGACGGTCGTCTCAAAATCGATGCGGCGGCTGTGGGCGTACACGATCATCTTTTGATCGATCTCCGATTGGTCATACTGCCATTTAAAGCGCACGACGGCGCGCAAAGCGTTGCGCTCGACCACTTCGACGGATTGTAGCTCCGACACCTCTTTCATCTTCTCTTGGTAGAAAAGATCGATGTCCCAGGCGTCGAAGCGGAGCGGCTTGTCCTCAAAAATTTGCAGGACGTTGCCGCGGGCGTTTTCCTGTAAGACATGGCGCCGCGCTTCGCGATCATACAAGCGAACGAGCTGGCCGCTCTCATTCCACGCGATCTCGTAAAACGGCGTCTCGATGCCGCTTTCGGTGAGGCGAAACGGGCTTTCTGAAGCGGTTGAATCCGCCGCACCGGCTTCAAAGGCAAGCGGAAGAAGCCCCGTCTCCGGCGCTCCGTCGATTCGGACGAGCCATTCATTGCCCGTTTTGACGGCTTTAAGCGGCGAACCGTTCGGATCGAGCCAACGCCCTTGTTCGGTTTCGGGTTGGACGGGGATCTTCACGAGAGCCGTCCGGCGCCACGGCGCATCGTTGACGATCGTCACCGCCGGTTTTTCCGCCTTTTCAATCAGACACGCTTCGGCAGCGCCTTTCGACTCAAGCGCCAGCTGTTCGGCCTTTTGATATTCCTCCCTGCTGTCCTCATACACTTCGCGGATGGAAGAGCCCGGGAGAATATCGTGGAATTGGTTGCGCAAAAGGATGATCCATCCTTCGTCCAAAAGCCCGGCCGGATACGTCGTCCAATCTTTGGCGAAAAGGCTGGCGAGCACGCCGAGCAGCTCGGTTTTCCGATAAAGCAACTCGAGCTTCCGGTTCGTCTTTTTATTGTACGCTTGGCTCGTGTACGTGCCGCGGTGGTATTCGAGATACAGCTCGCCGTCCCACGTGTGGACGTAGCGGTCGGTCGATGTCAAATCGCGATGCAGCCCTTCAAAATAATCGCCGGCTTTATCCGTGACGACGCGGGGCATGCCCGGCATCTTGTCCAACCGGCGCCGCATCTCGAGCATTTCCCGCGTCACGCCGCCGCCGCCGTCACCGTAGCCGTACGAGATGAGCAAATCTTTCGTCAACGCTTTGTCCTTAAAGGCTTCCCAGACGCCTTGGACGGTCTCGGCGGTGATGTGGGCGTTGTAATCCGCGCCCCAGCCTTTCCGACCCGGATAGGGCGTCGCAATGAAGTAGGTTAAAATTTCTGAACCGTCGATGCCGCGCCATTTGAACGCATCGTGGGGCATGCGGTTATATTGGTTCCAGCTGATCTTCGTCGTCGCAAACGTCTTAATCCCCGATTTTTTGAGGATTTGCGGCAGCGCCCAGCTATAACCGAACACATCCGGCAACCAGAGGTACGTGCATTCGACGCCGAACTCCTCGCGGAAAAAGCGCGTGCCTTTCAGCAATTGACGGACGAGCGATTCGCCTGAAGGCAAATTGCAGTCCGGTTCGAGCCACATGCCGCCGCCCGCTTCCCATTGACCGCTCTTCACTTTTTCGCGGATTTGCTCATAGATTTCGGGATAATCGTTTTTGATATAAGCGTACAGCTGCGGTTGGCCTTGTTGGAAAATGTAATCGGGATAGCGCTCCATCAAGCGCAACGCTGTGGAAAAAGAACGGGCCGCTTTTTCACGGGTATGCTTCAAGCGCCACAACCACGCGACGTCGATGTGGGTATGGCCGACGGCATGGATCGTCACCGGATGGTGTTTTTCGATCTTGGCCAGCTCGGCGTTCAAGACATCGCGGGCGGCGCGCACGCTTTCATAAAAGGCGTCCGAACCCGGATGCGTCCAGTCGATGCGGTTGAACGCGCGGTTGACCGCTCCGAGGAGATCTTCGCGCTCGGGGCGGTTCTCATCCAGCATGCCGACGGTTTGCAAGGCAGCTTTAGCGGTAAAGTAAAGGTCGTCGGCCGCTTCATCCAGCCAGGCGATTTCCGCCCGTTTGATTTTGTGTTCCTGCTCAATGGGCATCCCGCCGCCTTCCAGGCCGGACCATAGGCGGAAAGTCAAGGACACGGTGCGCCCGGCGACGTCGTCCGGAAGCAAAACCTCTTGATGGTTGGCGTCGACGCCTTGGTAGGGCCGGCCGTCCACATACAAAAGCGATTCAAAACCGGCGTTCGTTCCGCCGTCGGTTTTCCCGAAATCGAACAAGCCGCAAACCGTTCGGCCGCGCCACGAAGCGGGAATGGCCACGTCGGCGGACAGCCACGCATACACATCACGGCCCTTCCATACGTCGCCGATTCGGATGGTCGTCCAATCGCCGTCCTGCGGGGTGCGTGCGCCGACCTCGCCTTTTTTATCGATTTGAAAGCGAAAGGAAGGGATTTCCATTCGGTCCCGGTACCGGTAGCCGTCCAATTCTTTGATGCGGGCAGTGAGCTTCTGTTCCGTCCAAAACAAGGTCGCATCCTCTCCCAAGAATGAAATGACAGATGAGATATACGCTTTAAAAACACTTTACCCGAAGGCTTATTTTAAAATCAACAAATTTTCAAGAAAGATATTTTGTCCCGCACGGCATCGCATCCTTTTCCGTCCGACGCCGAGGCGCTTTCCGTTCGTCCCCTCTTCTGAATCGGCCGCTCGCCGTTCCTCCATCATGAATCAAAGTCAATGAGGGTTCGCCGCATTGGGGGGATTTATACGGCAAACGACCAAACGGAACTCCCGACGACAACATCCTTCGGCTGTTTAATCGAAATTTGACCGGGTGGAAGCCGGTAAACGCGAATATCCGAGTAACATCCGGGGCCAAGCAGGCGCAACCCGCTTCAAGAAACCGTCGACCGCTGGAATTGGCTTTGATAAAGCTCGTAATAAGCGCCTTTGGCCGCCAACAGCTCCTCGTGCGAACCGCGCTCAATGATGCGGCCGTCCGAGATCACGAGGATTTGATCCGCACGCCGAACCGTGTTCAACCGGTGGGCGATGACGAAACTGGTCCTGCCTTCCATTAACCGCTCCAGCGCCTCTTGGATTTTCAGCTCTGTAATCGTGTCGATGTTGCTCGTCGCTTCATCGAGGATGAGAATCGACGGTTTGGCGAGGATCGCCCGGGCGATGGACAACAGCTGCTTTTGTCCTTGGCTGATGCCGCCGCCGTCCTGGCCGAGCACGGTATCGAACCCTTGCGGCAATTTCATGATGAACGAATAAGCGTTGGCGCTCTTCGCCGCTTCCACGATTTCCTCGTCGGTCGCATCGAGCCGGCCGTAACGGATGTTTTCCCGGATGGTGCCCTGGAACAAATAAGTGTCCTGCAGGACGAACGCCATCTTTTTCCGCAGGCTCGCCCGCTTCACCTTGGAAATGTCCTGGCCGTCGACATAAATCGCGCCGTCATTCGGGTCGTAAAAGCGCGCGAGCAGGTTGATGATCGTCGTTTTCCCCGCGCCGGTCGGCCCGACGAGCGCGATCGTTTCCCCGGGGCGGGCGTGAAAGGCAATGTTCCGGACGGTGGTGTCGTCCCCATCGTAAGCAAAGGTGACGTTGCGGAACTCGACATCCCCTTGGATGTCGCCCAGCTCCACGGCATCCTTTTCGTCGCGCGTCTCTTCCTCCTCATCCAGGATTTCGAAAACGCGTTCGGCACCGGCGATCGCCGACAACAACGTATTAAATTGGTTGGACAAATCGTTTAAAGGGCGGGTGAATTGCCGGGTGTACTCGGTGAACGTCACGATCACGCCGATCGACACCGACCCGTGCAAGGCCAAAAGACCGCCGACCCCGGCGACGATCGCAAAGCTCAAGTTGTTCAACCCGTTCATCAGTTTAGGAATGAAACCCGAATAGGACTGCGCCCAAAAACCGGATTCCTTAAGCCGTCCGCCTTTCTCGACGAAGTCGGCGATGACCCGTTCCTCGCGAGAAAACGCCTTGACGATCTTTTGCCCGGATAACATTTCTTCGATAAACCCGTTGATATCGCCGAGGCGCCGCTGTTGTTCTTTGAAAAACCGGCCGGTGCGCCGCGTGATCCAGCGCATGCCGAAAAACATCAAAGGCACGATGATGAGGGCGACAGCCGTCAGCAGCGGGCTCAGCCAGACCATCACCGAAAACGTGCCGATCAGCAAAATCAAGCTCGAGAAAATTTGAATGACCGAGTCGTTCAACGTCGAGCTGATGTTGTCGATGTCGTTGGTCACCCGGCTCATGAGTTCACCGTGCTGACGCTTATCAAAAAACGGAATGCCGAGGGTGTGCAAATGGTGAAACAGCTCGGTGCGCAGCCGGTAAACCGTGTTTTGCGCAATGCCGATCATCAAGATGTTTTGCAGCCATAGAAAACCGGAATATAAAAGGTAAACGGCGGCTAACCCCAGCAGGACGCGGGGGAGTCCCTCCGTTTTTTTCACGACGATGTAATGGTCGATCGTCCACCCGATCAAGTACGGACCATAAAGCCCGAGAAGGGAGCTGGCGATGACCAGAACCACGACGACGCTGAGCAATCCTTTATGATGAGCGAGATACGCCGCGAGCCGCTTCACGGTCGGCCACAGCGATTTCGGCCGCACCGTTTTTGCCCCCGGCGTGACCGGGCGGCCGCCCGAATCATCGCGAAAGCGAATCCGCTTGTATTGAAAAGGCGCCTTCAATTGATTAAGCATGTTCCAGCGCTTCCTTTCCGAACTGAGATTGATAGATTTGCCGGTAGAGTTCCGATGCGGTGAGCAATTCGTCGTGCCGCCCGACGGTCAAAAGTTTTCCGTCCTCGAGCAGCAAAATGTGGTCCGCCTCCATCGCCGTCGTGATTTTTTGCGTGATGATCAGCGTCGTACAGGTATAAGCTTTTAAAGCTTCGAGCAGCTTTTGTTCGGTTTTTAAATCGAGCGCGCTCGTGCTGTCGTCCAGCAGGAGGATTTTCGGTTTGCGGATGAGCGCCCGCGCGATGCAAAGCCGTTGTTTTTGGCCGCCCGAGAGGTTGACGCCCTTTTGGCCGAGCACGGTGTCATAGCCGTTCGGAAATGAGGCGATCGTCTCGTGGATTTGGGCGGCTTTCGCCGCGGCGACGATGTCCTCCATCGTCGCGTCGTCTTTCCCCCAAGCGATGTTTTCTTTGATCGTCCCCGTAAAAAGCAGCGCCTCCTGCGGCGCATAACCGATCTGGCGGCGGAGATGATCCAGTTTGTACGCGCGCACATCGCGCCCGTCGATTCGGACCGCGCCTTCCGATACGTCATACAAACGGGGGATGAGCTGGAACAACGATGATTTTCCGGCACCCGTCGCCCCCAAAATGGCGACCGTCTCCCCGGGTTGCACCGTAAAGGAGATGTCGCGAAGAACCAAGCGATCCGTGCCCGGATACCGGAAAGACACGCGATCAAACGCCACTTCTCCCTGGATGGCTTGAAAATCCGGTTCGGCATCCGGCGCATCCGTCAAATCGACTTCGGTGTTCAGAACGTCGGCAATGCGCCGCGCCGACGCCCGGGCGCGGGAAATCGCCATGATGATAAAAGACAACGGGGTGAAAGCCGCCGTAATCCGCAGCGAATAGTTGACGACGGCGACGACTTCCCCAATCTTGGTGCTCCCGGAGCTGATTTGCCAATGGCCGAACCAAAGAATGGCAATAATGCTGAGGTTCATGACGAACACGAGCACCGGCATGGTCGTCTCCATAAAGCGCAAGGCCGAGACGGTTTTCGCCTTTAAATCTTGGCTCGAGCGGGTAAACCGTTCGTTTTCATGTTCGGAGCGGAGCAGCGCTTTGATCAGCCGCATGCTGACCAAATTTTCCCGCATGACCCGGTTGACGGCATCGATCCGCTCTTGAACGTTGCGGAACAAACGGCCGCCGGTGTTCATCGCCCATATGAGGAAGGCGACGAGGACGGGGATCGTGACCGCGAGAATGGCCGCGAGTTTCGCGTTGACAAAGAGCGCCATCACCGTTCCCCCGATCACGAGGAGCGGAGCGCGCAGCATGATGCGCAAACTCATGAACAGCGTGTTTTGCAGTTGCGTCACGTCGTTCGTCATCCGCGTGATCAGCGACGACGTCGGAAACCGATTAAAGTTCGCGAACGAAAACGACTGGATTTTTTTAAACAAACTGACCCGAACGTCATAACCGAAACTTTGGCTCGCGTGGGCCGCGTAAAAAGAATTGATGATGCCGCCGATAAAGGCGATGATGGAAATGCCGACCATCACCGATCCCCACCATAGAACGGCGGTCAAGTCATTTTGCAAGATACCTTTGTCGATCACTTTTTCAATGAGCATCGGTTGTGAAAGCTCAACCGCGAGCTCGACGAGCATGAAAAAGAAGGCGATCGCCATGGGTATCCGGTACGGTTTTATAAATGTCCTGATCTTCACGGCCTATCCCCCCGATTTCCCCGGATGCACAATTATCATTGGAATTTTCCGTCATTTCATAGTCCAACATCGCGATCGCATGGCCCGGACGATGCCCTCGACGATTTAACATACCTTTTATTTTAAATCATTCTTTCGGAAAGCGAAATAAATGAGCACCTACCCGATTATAAAACGCCGGCATGGGCCAAATGAGCGGCCTTCATCAATCCGTGCGGCAATGGCGACAAAAGCCCGGACGATAAAAAGCGGGCAATCGCCCGCTTATGATCGATGGAAACTTTTCATGTGTGATAGCCCCGCCGGTACATTCGTCGCTAAACAAGTCCGGCTTTTTTGCAGTCCTCTTGAAAAACGTTCATAGCGCATTGAAACACCAAATGCCCTCTCCCGGCTGCTGCAATACCTCATCTGTGTTTCGCCAATCCGCCAACGGCTTTCGGGATCGAAAGCGGAGCCCGCGGCCGGCAACGGCGCTTTGAGCCTAGCCCGAAGTTAAAACGTATCCAAAACGATTTGTTCGTTTTTATTTAAATGCGCGTGAATATTATAAACGGTTTCTTTGATTGTTTTCTTCGCGTTGCCGATTTTGAGCACGGTCCCTTCCATCGCTTTCTTGATTTTTATGGATTGCCCGTTCGGCACGGCGATCAATGTGGCGATGCCGATTTCCGAACCGACCGTATGGATGTCGACGCCGGATTGGCCGTACAATTCGCCGCCGCGGGCGATGCCGTTGATTTTTAAATGGCCGCCCGCATGGATTTTCGAGTTGATGCAGCCTTTCGTGCTGACGACCGTAATGTTTCCGTTGCTGAATAACTTACTGTTTTGCGCGCTGGAGACGGTGATGTGCGCCTCGGGCTCAGCGGTCACCGCGCTCCATTCCTTTAAGTCTTTCAATCTTGTTGTTAAATTCTCTAGCTTTTGAAAGTCGACGGCCGGGCCGGAGGTCGCGAGAAAGACTTGATTTAATAAGGCGGCGACTTCCTTCCACGCCTCTTGTTCCAAATCTTTCTCATTCTTTTTGATCACTTCGAGCAATTGCTTGACCGCAGGCACCAGGCTTTGGAATTTCTTTTCCAATAATATTTTGATCGAGGAAGGCAAACCGCGGCTCGAAAAATCGCTCTTCTTTAAAGCAGAGGCGCGGACCAATTGCTTAATGGCGGCGATAAGTTTTTCCGTTTGTTCATGAATGGTGCCCAACAGCGGTTCCAGTTCGGTGAGGAGCATCATGTGTTTTCCTGCCGTCAATTCAGAGCTGATGACGTTGCCCTTGGTGATGATCGCTCCGGACGCCGTCATCTTGGCGAAGCTGACGGTGGAATGGACGAGGATATCCCCCGATGCTTCAACGATCATCCCTTCCTTGACCCCGCCGTGAATTTCCACATCCCCTTTAAAACGGATGTTTCCCGACGCCAAATCGACGTCGCCGGAGTGAACCAGTTTCGGAACAATGGAGATATGCACATATCGGCCTCTTTGTTTGACTTTCGGACTTCCGGAAGTCATGGCCACGATTTTGTCGTCCCTTTGTGTGACGCCCGCGCCCAGTTTCACTTCCAACGGATAGGTCGGGTCGGGCGGCAGCGGTTCGTTCGTGACGGTCAAGCCTGGTTTCCCCGGAACCGGCGGATGGACGGCGGCGATCACCTGGCCGCGGTCTACCGTCGGGATCGTCAGGCGTTCCCTGAAGTTGATCCGGCCGTTTTTATCAACATGCAAACCGGTTTTGGCAGCGATATCCACCATGAGCTCGAGCCGGCCGTTCCTGCCGCTCACGGGTTCCTCTCCCGTAGCCACTTCGAATGTGCCGGGCTCCTTCGTTGCGACCGCTTTCATGATCTCGTCATGATGAATGCCGCGTTTGACTTGCAATTCCTTTAATTTATCGATGATCTGTTCGTGGGTGAGATGGTTGACGGTTTCCCTTTTTTCCTCGGTCAACAAGTCAAGGTGGCCGGCCGGTTCGGCATCGGGGAGGGTCCGCGTGATGACGACCCCCGGCTCCACGTGAAGGATTGCCCTTAATTTCGTTCGATCGAGTTCCAATTTCCAGATGGTTTCCTTTTCTTCTCCGCGGGTTTTGAGTTCATACCGATCCTTGTCTGAAAGTTGGACGGTCCGTTCGCAGACGGGCCGATCGTTTTTTAAGAGAATGACATGATCCCCGAGCGTGACGGACGGTTGATGATCCGGTGATGATTTGAAGTAGAGCTTGCCGTTTTTGACCCACGCTTTGCCGTCGAGATCGTTCGCATCGGCAACATCTTTCCTCCCGGGCGTCACGGCGATGCGGGCGCCATCCGGCTGCTCAGGCGCTTCCGGATGTCGGCTCATGGCGTTTCGGTAGTGGACGTACGCGGCCGGTTCCGCCGCGTCCGTCCCGTCCGGAAGCCGATCGGCTTGTCCAGAAGCCGCTGTCCGTTCCTCCCTCTCCAGTTTTGAAGGCCCCGCTTCTTCAGATCCCGACGCGCCGTTCATTTCGGAGATCGCCTCCCGTTCGTCCTTTTCGTCCGCTGCTCCCGATTCTTTTTTTACCAATTTCACGATCGCCGGTTTCGCTCCGATGCCATAAAACCCCTTTGACGCCTCCTGAACGACTTCGATGTCCACTTCCCGCCGGTTCGCGCCCAGAGCTTTTAACCCCTTCTCAATGGCTTCCTTGATATCTTTTCCTTTGGAAATGACGCTGCGCATGTGCAAACCTCCTGTTGAACCGGGGGTTAGACGACCTGCTGACATCCGCGGCAGACGGGTGCCCCCGATCCAATATCGGGAAATATCCGGTTCAAAGTCTATCGTTCAACCAAACGACGGCACCGCCTCTGGCGTCTCCTGTTCCGGAAGGTCGAAAACGGCGGGCATGAAACGCCGCGTTGAACAACCTTTGCATGAAGAGCGAACGCAATGGTCTTCATCGATTCGTGCTTTGTTAAATCGGCATCATGCCGGGCGTACCAAAAATGCCCGCCAAAAAGTTTGGCGGGCATAGTTGAACCAAGGGTTACATTGACTTCGATGATGCATAACCCCAACCAACCTTTTCGGCAGCCCGGCGATCATAGCTTTTTCAAAGCCTTAGACCCGTAGCTTTGCGTCTCTGCCTTTCGACAGATTTGCCGTTATCGAAGGTGATCGATGTCTTTTTTCATATGCATTGTAATATAACTTTTGATGGAAATAAAGAAAAATTGAGTTGTGTCCGGCATTGGTAATGATGGTCTGCACGCCGTTTTTTGGTGCCGGTTCCCTTTCTCTTCAATCGTCAAAGAACCGGGCCATGTCGGCAGGAAGGCCGGCACCGGACCTTCCCATGATGGCACCAGAACCAAATTCCCTAACCACAAGGGACGCGAAATTCGCCCCAACCGCCATCCAAGCCGAATGCTTGAACCCCCGGTCCCGACTCACTACAATGGATTTATACTGCGGCTATCCTTCCGCGAAACGACGCACGATATCCGTGATGCGTTTGCCATAAAGCGGATGCCCGAAAGTCACCCGACATCACTTCACGCGGTCGACCCGCACGCGGCACGCCGGAAGGCAAACGCGGGCATCCGAAAAAACGATAGACAAGGAGGATGAACTCTGTGAAAACCGATCGGCCCAACGACCAACTATTAGGGGCGCTTGCGGCAAGCGCGGCTTATTTTCTTTGGGGAATCCTTCCGATTTATTGGAAGATGATCGACGGAGCGACTTCTGAGGAAGTGCTTGCTCACCGCATCCTTTGGTCCTTTGTCTTTATGATCGTCTTGTTGCTCGTGACGCGGCAAATGAAAACGCTCGCCGCGGACATCAAAGCGCTCGCCGCCGCCCCGCGCAAAGCCGCTTCTCTCATCGGCGCTTCCGTCCTCATCACGCTGAACTGGTATACTTTCATCTGGGCGGTCAACCACGGCCATGTCGTCGAGTCCAGCCTCGGCTATTACATCAACCCGTTGATCAGCGTCCTTCTCGGCGTCATTTTCTTAAAAGAACGGCTGTCGCTATGGCAAATGGTCTCCGTTGCGCTCGCGACGGCAGGCGTGTTGATCATGACCATACATGCCGGCACCTTCCCGTGGATCTCGCTCATCCTTGCTTTGACGTTCGGCTTGTACGGCTTATTGAAGAAAACGGTGCGCCTCAGCGCGATGACGGGGCTTGCGATCGAAACGTCCATCATGACGCCGGTCGCCTTGATTTTCCTGGCTTTCTATTACGCGAACAGCCGGCACGGTTTGCCGATCGCGGATCCCGCGTTGACATGGCTTTTGATCGGTGCAGGGGTCGTCACGGCGGTGCCGCTGCTGCTTTTTGCCGCCGGCGCCAACCGCATTTCCTTGTCCATGGTCGGCTTTTTCCAATACATCGCTCCGACGATCATGTTGATTCTCGGCACGTTGCTCTATCACGAGCCGTTTAATCATCAAGACTTCATCGCCTTTTTATTGATATGGATTTCGCTTGCCCTGTTTACTGTCGCACAGACGAAACCTTTCACGCGCCTTGAGAATAAACTTCTGCCCCAACGGTTTTCCGCAAACCGTTAAAACCGCAAGCCCATGCTGTCTCTCGGCGAAAGTCGGTCCGGCTTCCACCGGAGACGGCTTTTTTGTACGCCCATCGCTTCGTCGCTCTGGGATGGCCCCTTTCGACCATTTGCGGAACTTGCCCGCTATGACACATAAGGACCGCTCCAAAGCGCACATGCTTTGGAGCGGTCCTTTTTCTCCGGAATCGGTCCGGTTTCCCACCGTTGCCGCTCCTTCACCGGCCAACCGACCGCCGCCGACTTGGAGCTTTAAACGCTCAAATTTTGAATTTCTCCGCCAACCCATTCAAATCATTGGCGAGCCGGCGCAGTGCTTGAGAAGCCGCTTCGATGTTTTCGATTTCTTTCAATTGCGTGCTCGTCGCTTCCACCGCTTTATGGGTATTTTCGGCGTTTTTGCCGGAAATCGTGCTGATCTCATTGACGGACGCCGAAACTTCTTCGACGCTGGCGGAAATTTCTTCAGAGGCGGCGGACACTTCTTGAATTTGCGCCGACACTTCTTCGGAAGCCTTGATGATTTGGGCGAAGGTCGATTGCGTTTCTTTGACGAGCCGCAGCGCTTCTTCTACATCTTCCTGGCTTTGCGCCATCTTCGACATGCTTTCTTCCGAAACCGCGTAAACGTCCCGGATGATGTCGGTGATTTTGTCGGCATTAGCCCGCGATTCTTCGGCCAGTTTTTTGACGTTTTCAGCGACGACGGCAAAACCTTTTCCGTGTTCGCCCGCTCGCGCCGCTTCAATGGCCGCGTTGAGCGCCAACATGTTGGTCTGCTCGGCGATCTCCGTCAGGAATTCGACGATTTTGCCGATTTCATTCATTTTCTCGTTCAGCGTATGAATCGTGCGGTTGGTCATTTGCACGGACTCGTTCGCCTTGGAAATCCCTTCATCGATGCTTTCAAGATAGGCATTTCCTTCTTTGGACAAATTGGAAGCTTTGACCGCCGTCTCGGCGACATGGCCGGAATGTTCCGCGATTTTTTGCACCCCGGAGGCCGATTCTTCCATCGCCCGCAGCGATTCTTCGGTCATCGCATGCGCATCTTGGGATTTGTTGGCCACCTCGTCAATATGCCGGACGATGTTTTCGGAATACGAACGGTTTTTCGAGGCGTTTTCCGCCAAGGCGTCGGACGAGCGCGCCACTTCCTTCGTCGTCTCCATAATGCCCTTGATCAACTGCCGCAAATTCTCCACCATGTCATTGAAGGAACGAGACAGCTTCCCGATCTCATCGTTCGATTTGATTTCCAATTTTTCAAGCGACAAATCCCCTTCGGATATCCGGTCAGCCATTTTGACGACGGAACCCAACGGTTGCATGACCCGCCGGATGACCAAGAATATCAAGGAGATGATCACGAGAACGGCAAGGAGACTGACAATTAATTGTTTGATCACGGCTTTGTTGATCTCGGATTTAATGTAATTGGCCGAATAATCGATGCCCAAAAGGCCGACGGTCTTGCCGGCGCTGTCTTTTACGGGCGTGAAAACCGTGCGCCACGTACCGTACGGGTCTTTAAAAATGTCCGTGACGACCGGTTTGCCGGTCTTCATCGCTTTTTTGGCGGCTTTGATATGGACGTCGGCCAAATTGTCGAACTTTTTGCCGGCGTGATAAATCGAGTTTAAGTTTTTCGTGTAAGCGATCGGAACGACGCTGTTGTCATCGTTAACGACGCTGTTGTCATCGTTGGCCTTCCAGACGTAACTCCAGCTCATCACTTTTTGTTGTTTCATAATGTCGTCCAACACTTTTTGGACGTTTTTGAAGTTTTCATCTTTCTCGTTCGTGATCGCTTCGATCTGATCGGCAACGGAGCCGTCGAGCGAATAGGCGGTCAAAATGCCGACGCTTTCCAGCTCTTTTTTCAGGTCATTCGACATGGTCGCCTTTAAACTGGAGATGCTGGTCAAAATGACAAACACAAAACCGAGCAAAACGACGGGCAAAGCGATCAAAGCGATTTTGTTTTTTAAGGAAATGTCCTTAAACTTGGCTATGTTAAACTTTTTCATCGTCATCCCTCTTTCTTAACTGATGGCTTCCGTCGTCCTTTCGGCGACATCCACGTCTTCATCGGATTTCCATTGCCTTTCAAACCGTTCGAGTTCTTCCGGCGTCGGTTTGAAAATCAACGAGGCAAGCAAAATGACGATGCCCGAGACGACTACCCCGGAAATGCCGGGCAACTTCCACAGTTCAACCATTAACCCCCAGAGGCCATCCGAATCGGTCTTGGGAGCCGGCACGCCATAAATGCTTGTGACGATGTAGTAGATCAAACCCGCACTGACGCTCAGCCAGACCGCTTTCGTGCTGATTCGTTTAACAAACGGGCCGAGGACGAGCGGCCAGAAAATGGTGACGAAAATGATGTCCCACGCCAGATAAGCGAGGTCGATCACCTTCTGGAAGGCGAGCGACAAAATGAGGCCGATCGCCGCGCTGATCGCGATCATCAGGCGGGAGACGAACAACAACGTTTTTTGCTCCGGCTTGCGATTGATAAAGTCCATATAAATGTTTTTCGTCCAAATTCCGGCCGAGGCGAGATAACAAGCCGACAGCGTGGACATCCCCATGGCACCGAGGGCCGTCAGGAAAATGCCGGCGATGATCGGCGGGAAGTGGCCTTGGGCAAATTGCAACATCAACATCTCGGGATTGGCCGCATGGGGGAACAAGGTTTTGAACGCTTCGCCCAGGACACCCGGCATCCAGCTGATCGCGATGACGACCGTTCCGGCAATCAGCATGCTTTTATAAGCGACCTTCGGATTTTTCGCCGCTGCGACGCGCTGGCCGAGGTCGGCCGCCGGAATGTCGCCCAAAGCGAGCACCAGGTACAGCGACCAGAACTCGTAGCCGCCGCGATGGACGAGCTTATGGATATCCCACCAATCCGAATGGAACGTTAAATCGTGATATTGGAACAACACGACGCCGACGATGCCCAAAATGCCGACGAGCGCGAGCAACCCTTGCACGACTTCGGTGTAAGCGACCGCCCACAGACCGCCGATGACGGAATACACCGCGGTGAGCAAAACGAACAAAATGGCTGCCGGCACAAAATCGAGATGAAAAATGGTTTGGATGATGTAAGTGCCGCCGACGGTCAATGCCCCAGCATTGAAAAAGCCAAAGGCGATGCCCATGACGACGCCGGTATAGGCGCCAAGTTTTTTGCTGGCAAAACGCAAGCCGTAGTAATCGGCGATCGTCCAGCCCTTCAGCCGGCGGAGCGGCTTCGTCCAAATGAGCGCCCCCAATACCATGCATGTGCCGAGCCCGGCCATCGTCGCCGTTCCCTCAAATCCGCCGGTCGTATACCCCGTTCCGACGGCCGCAAAGAAAAACGGCGCGGCGAGGAGCGCGGCGATCAAGCTCCCGGTCACGACGGGAAGCGGCATGCTCCAGCCGGCGACGATCAAATCTTCCGCCTTCTCCACTCTCTGGTAGCCTTTAAAGCCGATGTAATAGATAAAACACAAATAGAGAACAAAAATAACCATAACCGTGACCAAGGACAGTCCCTCCCGTCTGACATGCCGTCCATCCGAATTAACCGTTCATGACGATGCCGCCGTTGGGCGTGAGCACTTGACCCGTATAAAAATCGCTGTCCGGTCCCGCCAGAAAGGCAACGGTTTTGGCGATTTCCCACGGTTCCGCCAATCGCTTCAACGGGTATTTTTTCGCCTCTTCCGCCTCGTAATCGGGGCCGAAATGTTTCAGCAGAGCCGTGCGCGTCCCGCTCGGCGCCACCGCGTTCACCAAAATGCGCGGCGCCCATTCGCGGGCGAGCGATTTGGTCAAGGCGATGATGCCGCCTTTTGCAGCCGAATAATGCGCGTACGACTCACACCCGAGCTGGCCGAGGTCCGAGGCGATGTTAATGATTTTTCCCCCTCCGTTTTTTTCCATGATCTTGATCGCTTCCCGGCAATTATAGAAAGTGCCGTACAGATGAACTTTGATCATGCGGTCCCACATTTCATCGGTCATTTCGGTAATGCGGGCCGGTTGCGCGATGCCCGCGTTATTAACGAGGATATCGACCTTGCCGACCGTGTTTTTGATATGGGCGTACAACGCTTGAACCTGACCGGAATCCGAAACGTCGCTTGGGTAGGCGTCGGCCGACCACCCTTGCTTCAGAAGTTCATTTTTGAAACGCTCGGCCTCTTCGCGATGGATATCATTAATGACGACGTGGGCGCCGAGCCGCGCGAGCTCTTCCGCGATCGCTCGACCGATGCCGCTCGCCGCCCCGGTCACGACAGCACACTTATCTTTTAGAATCATCTGGATGCTCCTTTCCGACCCAAAGTCCACACAACCCTAATATCGGCATTTTGTTTCTTCAAATGAAGGAAACGAAGGGGGCTCAATGAAGATCGGTACAATTTGACCGGGTCTTTTGTATTAGTGCGTCCCGTCAAAGCCAACCTTTTGGCTGTGTGAGGCGGAAACGGCAGCTTGCAGCACCACGGAAGGATGCCTGTCCGCGTACCAATAGGAAAGATCACGGTGTGCGGCGATCCCTTTCATCGGTGATGAGCGCCTTATGGGCATAAAAGTGAACGGCCTCAAGAGGTTTAAAAGCATCGAAAACGGAAAGGCGGCGGATGGTGGCGGAAACGCGGGAAGCGGAACGGCCTGAAACGCTGCCATCCTCGGCGCATTTGCCGCAGCAATGGCACAGCGCCGATAACAATAAAAAACGGCTCCTCCCGCTAAGGTCGGGAGGAACCGCGCGATCGCGACCGTTTTTTGACAGCAAATGTTCGGCTTGACATTTCTCTATCATTTTCGAAGCAATCGCCCATCTGGGGCGTGATCACAGGGATCGGCCGCGTTGGGCGCTTGAACGGCTCTTTTTCGGCTCAGACGGAAAAATGCGCCGTCCGTTGACAAGCCACGATGATTCATCATCGGCAATGTCCGGCCTGCTCTGAGCATGAAACTTGTAAAAGACGGTCATTTCGCTTCCGGGCCGAATTTCCCATCGCGGAAATCCTGGAAGGCCTGTCTGATCTCTTCCATGGTATTCATGACGAACGGCCCGTAAGCCACCACGTCCTCCTTGATCGGTTTTCCCGAATAGACAAGGATTTTCGCCCGGCTATTGGCCTTTATAAACAATTCGCTGTCGGTGTCGTCCGATCCGTCTTCCTTATAGGTCAGCAATGCCGCATCGGTCTTCATCAAAGCGACGCGCTGGCGGCCCAGTTCCAGTTCGCCGGAGAGGACGTACGCGAACGCGTTATGGCTTTCCGGCAGGCGATGGATAAATGTCGCGCCTTTGGACAGAGAAATTTCCGCCATCGTAAACGGAACGAGCGCTTGCAACGGGCCTTGGACGCCGGCCAGATTTCCGGCATAAACCCGCAGCGATCCCCCTTCAAAAGACACGACGGGGACATTTTCGACAAAGATATCTTGATAAGACAGCGCACTCTTTTTCAAGGCTTTGGGAAGATTCACCCACAATTGCAGCGTATGAATGAGATCGTCATCGACCGCTTCCTCCGCGTGCCTGGCCGCCCATCCTGCGTTCATGTACTGGACGTCGCCCGCTTCCAAGATCGAGCGGCCGCCGCCATTGTCAATGTGCTCCAGCCGGCCGTCGATGACGTAGGTGACGGTCTGAAAACCGCGGTGGGGATGATCGGGGAACGTCCCGCGTTTAAACCAATCCTCCGCCATCAAAATAAAGGGATCAAACTCCCGCCAACGGTCCGGAGGCAAGACGAAGCCTTGCTGAACATGGGGATAACCGTTGTTGACGTATTTCACTCGCCAGTGGTCTCTCACTTCTCTATGGAAAACCGAGTGGTTTTCTTTAAGTTCCATATCTGACTCCCCTTTGCCCGTTTTTGTTTCAGGGACTTTGCCAACGAATAGCAACCGTCTGACGAAGGCGTGAATGGCATGGCCCGCTGTCCATTCGTATGAATCTGGACCGCGCGGCCGGAATGGGCTCTTCATTCATCCTCTGCCGCATCGCATCGATATGACGAGAGGACGCGCCATGCCCAGCTCTTCCATTTCTTTATCATTATGCTACAAAAGTTCTATTATAAGAAGTAGTTACATGAAAGATAGGAAGTACATAAAAAGATACTATTGGACTGGAGGCGATGTTTATGCAGAAAAATCCGGAGCAATGCCAAGTCGTGGTCGCTTTGGACATGATTGTCGGAAAGTGGAAACCGATGATTTTGCTTTATCTGATGAACGAAGGCACGAAGCGGTTCAGCGAGCTGAAGCGTTTGTTGCCCGACATTACCCCGCGCATGCTGACGTTGCAGCTTCGCGAGTTGGAAGCCCATGACATCATCGAACGAAAGGTATATCCCGAAGTGCCGCCAAGAGTCGAATACAGCATGACCGAGTACGGAAGAACGCTGGAACCCATATTAGAAGCGATGCATGAATGGGGAAAGGCCCATTTGGAGCACATGAAAGCGAAGCATGCCCGGCAATCGGAAGGCGTTGCCGACCCGTCCGGAAAAAGCGGCCGTTGATGGAAAAGCCCGTACGAAAAATGCCGACCAAAAACGGCGGACGCATCAAGATAAGAACATTTAGCCCGGAAAACCATGATGGGATTCATCGCCCGCCGACCGGACTTCCGAAGGCGTTGTAAAAAAACATAAAAAACCCCGGCAATGCCGGGCGAAGGAAGCGCCATCCGGCATCCCGGGGTTTTGCGGTTTTTCAAAGGCCGCTGGGCAAAAGGCGGTGATATCCGCTTGGTTGGAAACGCCGCAAGCCCGGCAGCCGGATCGTTTCAATGGAACGAAAGGAATTATAGACATGCTTGTAACGGCCGGTTAAACGGCCGTTTAATATTTATAATCTGAAAATCTGAACGACAAAGCGCAAGTCTTCGGCGAGTTTCGCCAAATTGTCGGCGCTCGCCTTCATTTCCTGGGCGATGCTGCTCGTTTCCTCAACCGAAGCGGCTGTCTGCTCAATACCGGCGGAAGATGATTCGGCCACCGAAGCGATACTTTCGATCGCTTGCGCCACTTTTTTGCCGTTTTCATTCATCTCGGACAGGCTTTCGGTCATGGCCTTGATGTTTCCGACCATGTCATCGATGCGTTTTTTGATCGTTTCAAAGGCAACACCGGTTTCTTTCATTTGGCTCATGCCGAGATCGACTTGAGCATGGCCGGTTTGCAGCGATTCGCTGACGGCTTTCGATTCTTTTTGAATGCCGACGACGATCCCGCTGATTTCGGCCACCGATTTGGAAACTTCATCGGATAGTTTGCGGATTTCATCGGCGACGACGGCGAACCCTTTGCCGTGTTCTCCTGCCCGCGCCGCTTCAATCGCCGCGTTTAAAGCCAACAAATTCGTCTGCTCGGCAATTTCGCGAATGACCTGCCCAAGCTTCGAAATTTGTCGAGACTGTTCCTCCAGCGCTCCGACTCTGGCCACGGCTTCTTTGACCACATCATAAATCGCTTTGGTCTGCGACAAGGAGCGGTCGATCAACTCGGCGCCTTTCTCGGTGATGGCCATGATTTCTTCGGATGACGCGCGCATCGTTTCGCCATTTTTCGACTCATGGTCAACCCTGTCCATAAAGCGGGAGACAAACCCGGCGGCCTCTGTCGTCGAATTGGCCTGCTTTTCGGCGCCGGATGTCAGCTCCTGCATCGTGGCGGCGATTTGCTGGCTGGCTGCGCTGACCTCTTCGACGGATGCCGCAAGCTCCTCGCTGTTTTGCGCCAATCTTTCGGACGCATCGCCGATTTCTTTGATGATGTTTCGCAAAGCGCCGCTCATCGTGTTCATGGAAGACGCCAAAGCGCCGATTTCGTCTTTGCCGTCATAATCGATCGGCTTGACCGTCAAATTGCCGCTCGTGATTTCATCGACCAGGCCGACCACCGCTTTAAAAGCTTTTTGAACGGAACGGTTGACGAAATAGATGATGACGCTGCCCAAAATCGCACAGATCAGCACCGCGACAACCAATAATATGGCGGTATTCGCGAAGCTTTTCTTCGCGACGTGGCCGGCCGTATCCATTTCTTTATTTAACGATTGCCGCAATTTTTCCAGCAAGTCCACCGTCTGGGTTCTCAATTGTTCGGTATTTTGCCGATACCCCATCGCTTTGGACTCATCGCCGTTTTTAACCGCCGTAACGATTTCGGATAAAAACAAATCGTTCACCGTTTTATGGTTACGGATGACGGTCTTAAATACCCCTTTTTGTTGTTTGGTTTTCAAGGCCGGTTGGACCTTTTTGGCCAGATCATTGAACTGTTTTTGAATATCTTGGAATTCCTTAATTTTTGACGGATCTCTGTCATTCAAGTAATCGGCGATCCGAACATCTTGGGCGCGAAAGAGGGAAGCCATTTCGGTGATATCGACCGCATACTGGCTTTGGCGATCAAAAGCGTCGAGCTTTTGTTGACCGATATACAAAAAGACGTAGATGACGGCGGTCGCGATGACGAACAGCAAAATCGTCACGCCATAAGACAAACCGTACTTCATGCCTAATTTCATATTTTTTAAGCGGAATTTTTCCCACATAACGCAATCCCCTTTACCAACGAATCGTCTTATTTTTAGAAATGCCTTTCCTTGAAGATGAGAGAACGTGATGAGCGGGAGGATCCAATGCGTCAATAGGTCAGCCGAATCATTCTTTCCATACTCATTTATCGGCACAATCTCCTAGTTTTACAAGTGGGAGAATAGTAAAATCTTCTCATTAAAATTAAAACATATATTAAGAATGTAAAAATGAGTCTTAAAATATTAGGCCAAAGCCTAAACCGATCTCACGGATTCAGAAATCCCTGCACATCCTTCATCATCTTAATTCTATTTATGAAAACTAGCAGTGGCTTTTATCTCTCTCATCTGCGCATCGTCCGCGAGTTGAACCTAAAATAGAGAGCGCGGACAGCAAAAGCGGCGGATTCCTTGAGCAACCGCTATTTTAAAAAATCAAACTCAAGCCCTAAATGGACTTCTTTAGCCTTCTGATATGTGACCCAAGCGGCCGCTAAATCTTGAAAAGCCAATCCCACAGCCCCATAAACCGTTATCTCCGCTGGATCGGTTCGGCCTTGATGTTTGCCGTTAAGTATTTCCCCGATTTCGGCAGCGATCGATTCCGCATCCAGGCCGACGCCCCCGATCGCCCCCATATCGACGGCGAGTTCCCGACTATCGCAAACAAACAACGCCCGGCGGATCACCTCAGCGGAAACCTCGCTTTTTCCGGGTTCATCGGGCCCGATCGTTGTAATATGCGTCCCGGGTTTTATCATGTCAGGGAAAATAAAGGGAGCCCGTGACCATGTGGCGGTGATGATGATTCGAGAATTTGCGAGCGAGTCTTCCAATGTTTGGGCCACCGTTATCGGAAGCCCTAATTCTTGTTCCAGCCTCTTTAAAAAACGATGCGCCTGCTCCACATCCACGTCATACACCCATACTCTTTTGATGCGACGAAAATACAATAAAGATTTTTATTGTAATTCTCCCTGAGCGCCCGCCCCGACAATCGTAACGGTATCGGCATTTTGAGCGGCCAGCAAATGCGTCCCTAAGGCGCCGGATAACCCCGTACGAACCGCCGTGATATACGTCGAATCCATCATCGCCAACAGTTCGCCGGTATTTAGGTCATGCAGATGAATGATACCTTTTATTGCCGGCTGTTGACCCGGATGCTTGGCGTGAACCTTTACGGAATAGGCCGGAATCTCCTGAAGCATTCCCGGAAACAGCACGACCACGCTGCTGTTTGGGCTTTGGGGTAGAGCACAGAGAAACCGTTCGACCGGTACGGAAGATTTCGACAAGGAATAGGCTTGAAATCCCTTTTTTATCCACGGCAATAATTGAGGAATCTCCAGCAGCTTTTTAACATCAGAATTCGATAAAAGCAGCGTTCCCATTTCAATCATTCTCCCTCTATAATTGTTGGGCCAATGAAACGGTTTCATATATATTTCTTCACGGTTTATAGAACGTGATTTCCCAACCCCTTTTTATAATTCTTTGTCATCAACAGCGATCCTCCGGGGCGAAGCCGGCTTCCTTAGTGCGATCGGGCGCACGAATGTCTAATAAAACGCAATTTCCCCTTATGATAGAATAATCTAAACGAATGTTTAAATAAGCAAGGAGGCGGAGGAATAAGATGGAGTTTCGTTCGGTGAAAGGCTCTGACTACTATGTCATCTCCCCGCTCATCAATGCGTGGTGGGGCGGTAGACAAATGTCTGATAAGTTGCCCAAATTATTCTTCGACCATTTTCAAAATACAAGTTTCATTGCCGAACAAGATGGAAAAATCATTGGATTTTTGATCGGTTTTCTATCACAAACGCATCCGGAAGAAGCATACATACACTTTGTCGGGGTTCATCCCGACTATAGGAAATGCGGGGTGGGAAGACAACTTTACCATAAATTTTTTGATATCGTTAAAAAGAACGGGCGGCATATCGTCCGTTGCGTCACTTCACCAGTGAACAAAACTTCCATTGCCTTTCATACGAGAATGGGATTTGCCATCGAAAAAAACGGAGATAAAGAAGTGGACGGCATCTCCGTATATACGGATTATGATGGACCCCATCAAGATAGGGTTTTATTTGTGAAGGAATTAGAGGCATGAGGGGCCCGTCCGACGAACGTTCGGCGGAAGCCGAACAGCGCTCACAAAAAAAACCGAATCCCATTGGGTCTTTTTTTGCAATCTAAACCTTTAACAGCGCCTTTTCAAAAAAAGAACCCGAAATCCGTTTTTGGATTTCGGGTTCACTGTCATTCATATTTCATTCGCGACATTCCCACGATGATGAACAGGGCGGCAAAACCTAACAGAACGGCGGCCGGCATGGCGATGTCCGCGAGCGACCCGCCGCGGGCGATGAGTTCGGTAAAACCGTCCATGGCCCATTTTTGCGGGACGAATTGGGCGATTTTTTGCATGATGTTCGGAACGACATCCAACGGCCAATAGACGCCGCCGAGCATGCTGGTGGATACAACGATGAGGTTGCCGAGCGCCGCTTGCTGCTCCGTCGTTTTGACAAAGCCTGCGATGAAGAGGCCGAGACCGACGACGGCGAGCAACACCGCGGAAACGAACGCCATCAAGGCGGCGGGATTCCCCCAATGAACGCCGAACAAGAGCGATGAAGAAAGCATCAAGACGGCGAACTGCACCCAACCGATAAGGAAAAACGACAGAAAATAACCGGCCAAAATTTGAAAGCGGCTCGAAGGCGTCGCCATGATTCGGTACCAAACGCCCGACCTTTTGGCTTCAAGAAGAGCTCCCGTGACCGAGATCATTTCGATCATGACAAACATGATCGAAAACCCTGCGGCTCTTGCCGAAGTATTATCCATTTCCAATTGATTTTTATGTTTAAAAATCGCTTCCACGCGGACCTTTTGCGCCGAAGCGCGGACATCGTGATCAATCCTTCGGTATAAGCTCTGCCAATCGTCCGGCGATTGCGGCCTTTCGCCTTGCAAGGCCGCGGTCGCGATGATATGCATTTGATCGACGCCATGATTAAGCGCTTGTTTGATGGCCATGGCACCAGAAAATTCCGGGCCGTGTTGAAAGGTGACCTTCGGTTTGTTGCCCTCCAACAATTGCTTTTGAAAGCCCTTATCCACCATGATCAAGCCGGAAACTTTTTTCTCGCGAAACCATTGTTTGGCTTGTGCGGGTGAAACCTTCTTCAATTGGAAGAGGGGATTCTTTTGCATGTCTTTTTCATACCGTGCAGACAGAAAGGAATGGTCTTCATCCACCCAGGCGACCATCGGCTTGGGGCTGTAGCCGCTTAAAAGACTCCCAAACAGAAACGTAAAAAGCAAGGGCATGGCGAACATGAAGAGATAGTTTTGCGGTTTTTTTAAGACGCGCAGCCATTCGAATGCGCAGAGATCCCAAATCCGTTTCATTCTTCTTCCTCCTATCTGGCCTGCAGGCGCCAAGTCCCGATCGTCACGGCCGCGGCGCCGATTCCCGCCAGCACACCGATCGGCAGCGCCAACGCCGACCAAGCGGTGCCGCCCATGATGTCAACCAAACTCGTCAGCGCCCAAGTATTGGGAGCGATATGTGCGATTTGGCGCAGCATGTCCGGAAACAGCGTCAGCGGCACCATGGAACCGCCGAGCAAAGCTAGGATTTGTACCCCTATGCCTCCCACCACGTCGGCGGTTTTCTCGGTATGAATCACCGAGGCGATGAACATGGAAAGACCGCTGACGGCAACGGCAAAAGCGGCGCCGACGCTTAGGGTCTGCAGCGCGTTGTCACCCCAATTGACGCCGAATAAAAAGCGGGTGGCGAGCATAAAGATGAGGAATTGCGCAACGGCGAAATAAAGCGTTCCTAAAAATTTTCCAATCAAAATGCTGGTTTTTCCCGTCGGCGTACTGAACAATCTCGCCAAGGTCTGGGTCTCCCGTTCATGGATGAAGGACTTCGCTCCGTTCATCATGTTGAAAAGCAGAAACATGGCGGCCATGGCGGCGGCATAATATTGCATCCCGGAAACCGGTTTTTGGCCGACGGACTTTTCCTCGACCGCATGCCATTGTTGCTGCGCCGCCTGTTTTAATTCATCCGCCACCTCTTGAGATAAACCGGCCATTTGTTCCGGCCCGGAATCCACAGCGACGGATAGCACCGTTTTCGTGGAAACGGCGGTCGTCTCCGCGCGGTCCATGAAGGTTTGCGAAAGTGTTTGGAGAATATCCGACTGCAGCGATTTACCGGGATCGGCCAATATCGTTAGCCCTTTGAGCTTGCCGTTGTTTAAATCCCGGCTCCACCCATTGGGAAAAACGATCGCGGCATCGATGGAGCCCTCGCGAATGTGTTCCTCCAGCGCTTCCCGCGAATCGGCCATTTTTATGTGGATATAAGGCTTTAAATCCCGGCTCTGCAAAACATCGCGGATGAACTGCCGGGCCAAAGGATCGTCGTCTTTCCACACGATCCCCAAATTCGTTTTCGGAAACACCGTGGCATCCTCGCCCATGACCCCGCCCAATGCGGACCCCAAAATGAAGGTTAAAATCAACGGCATCAATATCATGAGCATAAAACCGCGGCGATCTTTAAAACGGATCATGAAATCCTTCCAGGCGATCGTCAAGCATTTCATCGGTCATCCCCCCTAGTCCCGCAAAGAGCGCCCGGTCAATTGCAAAAACAACGCTTCCAGGTTCGGTTCTTTGACATTTAAAGAAAGCAGCTGGACGCGGTGTTCGAGAGATAAAGCGACGATTTGGCTCAACGCGGCATCGGCGCGCGTGACGAACACCTCGATCCGGTCCTCCTCAACGATTTTCACATTGGCGACCGCTTCCATCGTCTTTAAACGTTGGATAAAACGCTCCTTGATGGGATCGACTTTCAGCTGAATGACCGTTCCCCCGGCCAAACGGTTGCACAGTTCGGTCTTCGTTCCCAAGGCGATCACTTCGCCGTGATCGATAATGGCGATCCGCTCGCAGAGAAATTCGACTTCTTCCATGTAGTGGGACGTATAGATCACGGTCATGCCTTGTTCATTGAGCCTTTTCACGGTTTCTAAAATATGGTTTCGGGATTGCGGATCAATCCCCACGGTCGGCTCATCCATGATGAGGAGTTCGGGATCGTGCATCAAGGCGGCGCCGATGTTGATGCGCCGCTTCATGCCGCCGGAAAACGTTTCGATTTTATCGTTCGCCCGATCGGACAGGCCGACATCCGCCAACACCCGGTCGGCTTTCGCCTTGGCTTCGCGGCCTTTAAGACCGTACATTTTGCCCCAAAAGACGAGGTTTTCTTTGGCCGTCATCGTAGGATACAAGGCGATATCCTGCGGAACAATCCCGATTTTCCTTTTGACGGCCATGGGATCTTTTTTAATCGAAAGGCCGTTGACTCGAACATCCCCGCCATCGATCTTTAACAACCCGCAGATCATGGAAATCGTCGTCGATTTGCCCGCGCCGTTCGGTCCGAGCAATCCAAAGGCTTCTCCTTTATCCACGGAAAACGACACGCCTTTAACGACAGGCTTGCCGCCGAAACTTTTTTTAAGTTCGATCACTTGCAGCATGTCACACCCTCCTGCTCTCATTTGCTTAACTCACGGTTAATTTTATAGGGCGGCGAAGCCGTTGCCATCTGCGCTCCGATAGAACTTTTTTAAAAAGAAACATGACTTTTGGCAGTCGCTTCAAAACGTCGCTCTGCCAAAAGTCATGTGTCAAAAGTGGTGATCCCGTAACGGACAGCAAAAATGGCGGCTTGGGTGCGGTCCCTCAATTCAAGTTTGCTAATGATATTCGACACGTGATTTTTTACCGTTCCCTCGGTAATCACCAGCTCTTCGGCGATTTCTTTATTGCTTAATCCGCGGCCCAACAGCCGCAAGACATGAAGCTCCCTCTCCGTCAGCGCATCCAACTGGTTTGGAATAGCCCGGGCCTGCTCGTTTTCATCCAGCCGTTTCGTTATCCGCAACTCGGCCAACACTTGGCGGGTCAACTCTTGCGGCAACACGACGCCGCCCGCATGAACGGTCATGATCGCTTGGACGATGGCATCGGTCGGCATGTCTTTCAGCAAATAGCCGGACGCTCCTTCGTTTAAAGCAGCAAAGATCAATTCGCTGTCTCTGAACGTGGTCAACATCAACACTTTGATATCGGGCAAATGGGTATGGATGAGGCGCGTGCCTTCGACCCCGTTGACGCCCGGCATGCGAATGTCCATGAGCACGAGATCCGGACGAAGGCGCGCGGCCTTCTCAAAGGCTTCCTGGCCGTCCGATGCCGTGGCGACGACCTCAATATCGTCCTTTAAATTCAACAAACTCGCCAAGCCGTCGCGCATTAACGGCTGATCATCGACGATCATGATCCGGATCATAGAGTCCCTCCCGTTTCCCATTGCGGCCGTTTAAGCGGTAATTCAGCCATAATCGTAAAGCCTTTATTCGGCTCGCTTTCCACCCGCAATTTGCCGCCATGTTCAGCGACGCGTTCCCTCATGTTCATCAAACCAAAACCGGGTTTGACAGCGTGGCCCCCTTTTCCGTTATCGCCGATTCGACAGACGATTTGCTTTTCGCCAAACGTTAAATCAACGCGACAGCGGGTGGCTTTCCCGTGCCGGACTGCATTGGTCAAGGCCTCTTGGATCACACGCTGGATGGTCTGCCGGACGCCGGGCGAAACGAACGCCGCATCGCCCTCAATATTTAAAACCGTCTCAATATGGGTCCTTTCGGAGAATTCCCTGAGAAGCCTTTCTATCATTTCTTGACAGGTCACCGGTTCCGGTTCATCGGCGCGCAAAGTGTAGACAGACCGCCGAATTTCTTGCAGCGTTTCCCGAGCAATCGTTTCACAAGTCTCAATGGTCTTGCCGCTTTCCGCTTTTTTCTGAAAAACGAGTTCCTTGGCCAGCTGCAATTGGATTAATAACGCCGTCATCTTATGTCCGACGGTATCATGAATTTCCCGGGCGATCCGGTTCCTTTCTTGGATGGACGTTAAGGCTTCGACCTGTTGCACATAGACGCTTAATTGTTCATGCGCGCTTTTTAACGCTTCATGGGAAGCATTGAGCTCCTCATATTGTTGGGCCACCTTTTCACGGGCGAGCATCAATTCCCGTATCAGATACCCGACAATGCAGCCGAACAGCACAAAACAAACATTCATGACGTTTCCCAAAATATCCCAAGTATTAGTCTCAAGCCCTGTCCGAATAAGGATGGCGAACCAGACAAGGAAAAAAGCGGAAATAAAGAGGAGCAGAGTTCGTTTTTCACTCGTCTCAAAAAACAAGGTTACGCCAATGATGTTGAAGTAGATGAGATAGAGGGGGCTCTCTCCCGCCAGCAAAAGTCCGACGACCGACGCAGCGACAAAATCAAGCCAAATCAAGGCGATGACGAGCCGTGTGTCCTTCACGGAAACAAACAAAAAATGGTCAATCACAAACACCAACGTGCAAAGGATGAGAGCGCCTTCCTTTGCCAAAGAAAGATTTTGGCTGATCATCAAGTAATATAGGCCGATCGCCATAATCATAAATATTCTGATATGAAGCAACATTCGCATGCCTTTTTCAGGCATGAGGTCACCCGCTTTCCGTCCAAATCGCACTGAAAAAGAAGAGCGATAAAGGCTTCGACGACCATTTAAAGATAACTTGAAGCCTACCGCCGTCCACAGGGACAAAGGGACGATCCCATCCCATCGAACAAAGCGGCCATCCTCCGTTCGGCCGTTCAAGACGATAAACGGCAACACCATGCCATTCAGTCGATCTTGGCTTCATTATAACGAATAAGGGCGATGAGGAAAATGCGAAAACCATTTCAAAGGCATAACCGGACCGGATCGTTCCATTTCCCCGCTTTCTTCACGAGTCCCATAGGCGTCATCATCAAGCGGAATATAAATAGAGCAGCCCCATTCCGCTGCGAGCTGCCCAAAAGTTATATGGTGGGAAAAAAACCTGTCCAATTCTATTTGACGGAAATTCGGGCGAGCGGAAGGCAACGCCTTCCAAGCACTTCCTCTTGGCTGCCTCCAAAGCAGGCAGTCTTTTTCCTTCTATTACAGCAATGACAGCTGGATGGCCCGTTAAATGGAAGTGGACCCTCCCTTATTTCTTCCTGACAAACTGGTAGGCAATCAACAGAAGAATAAACCAGACGGGCGTGACGAATAACGCAACGCGTGTATCGGAGGCAAACCCTAAAACGACAACGACAAAGACAAAGAAAGCGAGAACGACCCAGTTGATATACGGGGCGAACGGCATTTTAAACGGATTCTTCTCGGCTTCCTCCGCTTTCAATTTGCGATAGCGCATATGCGCGACCAATATGACGCCCCACACCCAAATAAAGCAAATCGTCGAGATGCTTGTGACCAAAGTGAAGACTTCATCCGGCAGCAGGTAGTTGAGCCATACGCCGATTAAAAGCACCGCCGTGGAAACCATCAAGGCCAACGCCGGAATGTTTCGGGCGTTCAAGGATTTCAGCCCATTCGGCGCCTTCCCTTCTTGGCCGAGCACATAAAGCATGCGGCTCGTACTGAAGATCCCGCTGTTGCATGAAGAAGCCGCCGCCGTCAATACGACGAAATTGATCAGCCCCGCCGCGGACGGGATGCCGATGAGCGAGAACACTTTGACGAACGGGCTGCTCGCGGGATCCATGCCATTCCACGGATAAATCGACATGATGATCAACAAGGCGCCTACATAAAAAATGAGAATGCGGATCGGAATATTGTTAATGGCTTTTGGAATCGTCCGCTCCGGATCCAACGTTTCTCCGGCCGTGACGCCGACCAATTCGATGCCGGTGAAGGCGAAGACGGCCATCTGAAAGGCGAGGATAAACCCTGAAAACCCGTTCGGGAAAAATCCGCCGTGGCTCCACAAATTAGAAAACGTCGCACGGGTATCATGGCTTTCAAACCCGGCAAGAACCATCACCAAGCCTATAACGATCAGAGCGATGATGGTAAAAATTTTAATTAAAGCAAACCAAAATTCCATTTCCCCAAAGGCTTTGACCGTCGCCATATTGATCAGGAACAGAACAAGCACGCAAACCAAAGCGGAAAGCCACTGGGGGACCGAAGGAAACCAATATTTCACGTACACCCCGACGGCCGTGATTTCGGCGATGCCCATGACAATCCAGCAGAACCAGTACGTCCAGCCGGTCACAAACCCGGCCCACGGCCCGATAAATGTCTCGGCAAATTCCGCAAACGAGCCCGACGTCGGTTTGTAGACCAACAATTCGCCCAAAGCGCGCATCATAAAGAAAAGCATGACGCCGACTATGAGATAGACGAGCATGATCGACGGACCCGCGAGATGGATCGATTTCCCCGATCCGAGGAACAAACCGGTGCCGATCGCCCCACCGATCGCAATCAGCTGAATATGGCGGTTTCTCAAACCTCTCACCAAGGTTTTTTCATCCGTCTTTGGCATCCGCCTCGTCTCCTTCTCCATATGAATTTGGATCTAATTCATGCCCTGCAACAACATACGTTTAGGATATCACAACAAGTCCGGTATCTTAAATTCGCGGCGACTGGAAACGCTCCGTTTTATTGATGCGTCCTATCCCTCCAACACTATGAATGGCCCGCAAGCGCGACAGCCGTAGGATGTTCAACTCCAGAGGTCCCCAACGGCAATGGGTCTGCACCGTGAGGGTTTGGAAAAATACCCACGCAATGGTTCCTTTCACCTCCCGGATGGCGTTCTTCAAGAATATCAAATGCGCCATGAAACGGCGGTGATGAATCGGATTGCCATGCTCTGAGATAAGGTGCTACTGTGGTCAAGATGATCTAATGAAGGCCGTTCTTCAGACTTCTTTCAGCGAGTGCGCTTTGCCAAGGTGTTCTCCCATAAATACCAGGAGCGCCTCTGGTTATTCCCTAAAACGACATTTCTAAATGCATCCGCGGTGACACCGCTTCCATCCAATTGTTGCTTGTCATTTAGGCATCCAACACCATTCGGCTGGTCACTGTCTTATCGATGGGATTCATACAAATGAAAAGAAGCACGATGATGTATAAAAGTTTGTGTAAAGCATTTTGCTAGACCAAAAGAAAAAAGGTAGGGTATTCTCTGATTTAGCCATAACACATTCCAGAGAAAGGAGTACCCTACCTATGTCTAAAAGAAGTATACCGAATGTCGACTGGGCAAATCAACTGGAAAGTGTTATTCGTCAATTTGTGAAAGAAAAATTAGAGCTGATTATGCGGGA
>NZ_BDDQ01000044.1 GCF_002003465.1 Caenibacillus caldisaponilyticus
CCTCGTAGGCGCCGTGTTGATCGAAATGGACGAAAAATGGATATCGGGACGCAAATACCTGGATATGTCCGACTATTGGCAGTGGCGGAAAACGAAAGAGTTAGGCGTTCAAACGATGAATCAGGAAGTTTCGGCGATCAAGAAAGTGGGATAATTTCTTCGACGTGTCAAGGAGAACGTGAAATACCTCGGAAGCGAGGAGTTGCCGCGAAAGCGCCTTGACACACCTGTACTTTGACAACAATGATCATTAGTCCGGGAAGGCGACCGGCAGGGAGACTTGCCGGACTTACCTGCCATACGTCAGGTCATCAGGTCCATCTTTCTATCAAAGGGAAATTTACACAATAAAATGGACTTGACCGTCGGTCAAAGTGGTCATCAACTTTGTCTGTCAAAAGGCAGTGCGTTGGGGCACGCTGTCATAGTTAAAGACATCTCTATTCTTGACGAATTTTCTGCCTCTAACCAAATCAGTGTCGTTAATTATGATTTAGATACGAAAGAGTTGCCGTTTTTGGAACAATACAAAGAAATTAAAGATAAACTTGAAAAATATAAAGACGCTATTTTAATTGCAGAATATCCATCCGTAGGTTTGATTCCTTTAATTCCATTCGTAAAAGGCATGGTATTTACAAGGGGAACCGTTCTATGCCATACGGCTATTGTTTTAAGAGAGAAACACATCCCTTCCACTATATGGCCAGAGGTTTTTGAAAAAGTTGAGGAAGGCGACCGATTACTAATCAATGATAACCAAGTTCAATTACTTTCAAAAAGTAAACAATCAGTATAAGCAATAAACCCCGCCGTCATTACGGTGGGGTTCTTGTTTCACCTTAAAAATGGGTCACGGCCCATATCAAACTCAATAACTAACTGATGATTGCAGGCCCGACATAACTTTCCCACCATATTCCATGGCATTTTAGAGTGATCTTTGCCACAGCGTTCACATTCTAATTTATGCGAGCCTGATTTCTTCCCAGTACAAAAAAGGCAGATGGGCTCATTACAGTTGAAGATCGACTTCCTTTTTCTTTGTTGCTAGAATACCAGCAATGATCAGGCCAATTACGAGCCAGGCTAGGCCGAGAAGTTTAGCTTGCCCGGCCAGATTAAGCCACACATAGCCGATCACGATAAAACCGATGAGCGGCAGAATCAAATGATTCCAGTAATCTTTGCTTTTGTTTTTAGCAATATAATGGACAAAGACACTGTGACATGTAGGAACAAAAACGCCGTGAGCGCTCCAAAATTAACAAAAGAAGTGAGAATCCCAATTTTTGAGATGAACACTGTGCCGACTAAAACTGAAATGATAGCGACAAGTAACGTGCTTCGATAAGGCGTCCGATATTTGGGGTGTACTTTTGCCAGAAAGTGCGGCAGCTTGCGGTCCCTTGCCATACTATATAGGACGCGTGAAATTGCCGCTTGGGCAACTAGTGCATCCGCAATCCCCCACGCAATGGCCGTCGCAACAGCAGTTAAACGGCTAAGCCATTCGCCGCCCGCAACAGAAGCAACTTGATAAAATGCCGTGCCGATGTCATCGAAGTTTTTATAATCCGGAAAAATCAAAGCCGCCACCCACGTTTGCGCCATAAACAAGATGCCGACGATGAGGAGTGAAAATACCGTCGCCCGGCCGACTTGTTTGACGTCGCCATTGGACTCCTCGGATAATGTGGAAATGGCATCAAAGCCCAAAAAACTCAAGACAGCGATGGAAACAGCCCCCATCACCAAGGGCAGGCTGAAATTTTCTGGGTCATAAAGCGGTTTAAAGGAAAAATGAGCGCCGTTTGCGCCTTTAGCAATAGCCGCTATGCCAACCACGATAAAGATGGCTAAAACAATGAGCTCAAAGATGAGTATGATTTTGTTGGTTCGGGCTGTAAATTCAATACCTAAGTAGTTAATAACCGTGTTGATGATGATAAAAAATAAAAGCCACACCCAACTTGGAATGACCGGAATCATGCCGGTTAACGCCTCCGCGCTCACGACATAAAGCAACGCCGGAACAAGGATGTAATCGAGCAAAATCGCCCAACCCGCCATAAATCCAGCAAACGGATGGATGTCTTTCCCCGCGTAAGCATAAACTGACCCAGCCAGCGGAAAAGCCTCCGACATACGCGCATAGCTCAGCGCTGTAAAAATCATCCCCACCATGCCGATCAAATAAGCAAGCGCCACCATGCCATGAGAAATCGTGACGACATCCCCGTAAATCCCAAACGGGGCAATCGGAACCATAAAAAAAAGTCCGTAAATTAATAGATCCCCAAATGACAGACTTCGCTTCAATTCCTGTTTATACCCAAAATTCTCCAACTCGGACTTTGTGCCCACTTACCTCACCTCTACTCATAAAACTTGTCTGATGATTTGACGTTTATTTTATTTTTATGACAACCCTTAAGCGTTTATGTTTATTTGATGGAATCCACTAAAACCGTAGAAAAGATTGAAAGACAAAGGAAAGCGATGATAACCGATGACTTAACCAGCCATGTGCACATATATTCGCTCTCAAAAGCCGTGTTATAAAAGAAATCAGCAGACCACCTAAATGGCAGTCTGCTGCATTCCTTACTGATCTTTAATGACAACATCCAGTTTTCCCGTTTCCGGTGAGATTACAAGCCCATGAACAAGTGTATTCGGTGGCAGCATGGGATGTGTCTTTATAGTATTTACACTATGTCTTACATTATCTTCTACGGACTCAAAGCCTTTAAGCCAATTATGAATATCTACTCCTGCATCTTTTACTGACGCAATGGCTGCTTCATCAATTCCTCTTTCTTTCATACTCTCTATCATTTTTTCGGCTGAAAGACCCGTCATCCCACAGCCGTGGTGGCCAACGACGATCACTTCTTTCGCCTGGAGTTGATATAAAGCGACAAGAATACTCTTCATTATGCTTCCATATGGATTTGAGACCATAGCCCCCGCATTCTTAACAATCTTTGCATCCCCATTGTTTAAGTTCATAGCTTTGGGTAATAGCTCGATAAGTCGTGTATCCATACAAGAAACAATAACAAGCTTTTTCCTAGGTAAATTCCCTGCTTTATATGGTTCATACCTTTTTTCATTTACAAACTTCTCATTAAACGCTAATATTTCGTCGAGCCGTGACATCATAATCCTCCTATCAATGTTCCTTTGAATTTTTTCAATGATGTAACGATGTTTGTTTTCACATAATAAATACGTTTCTAAGGCATCATAAGCCGATTTTTTACGTCCTCTTATCCAAGGCCCCAACAACCCCTCATTTAGTAGGCGGTCCCCGTAGTTCCTACGGTTCCATTGACTAAGCGTAGAGCCCCATTTTTTGTTCATCGCTATTGATATCGCGGTCATTGAAACCATGACAATTAGGGCATGTCCATTCACGAACAGCCAGATCTTTTATCCTCTTGTTATGATAACCGCAAATTAGCGTAGAGCTGGCTGCTTGGAAAAAAAGGCGTCAACCTCCACTTTTTTGTTTGCCGTACCATTCGGTTTTATAAGCAATCAGGTTTACTCCAACTCGCATCGTAAATGGACTTTGCTAAGTGATGATTCTTGACCATGTTCTTGACTTGCAACGATTCCATGCCTATGATGTCGTGGTTTTTGACGAGATAGGTGGAAATCTTGTGTAAGTAATCATAACGCACGTTAGTGATTTTTTCATGGATTTTGCTACTTTCGTTTTTTGTTTTTGGTAATTCTATGCCTCAACCAATGGCGTGTTGCTTTTCAAAGCCCGTTCTTTTCGTCGAGCTAAGATTTTTTAAAAATAAGTCCGTAAATTAGTAAATCTTCAAATGATAGACTTCGCTTCCATTCCTGCTTATACCCCAAACTCTCCAACTCAGACTGTGTGTCCACTGACCTTTAGTTCTTCCTAAAACTTGTCTGATGGTTACTCATATTTTATTGTTCACCAATTGCGTTTTATGACTAATCCTTTTGTTCGACCATGCCGTACTTCAAATGGTAAAATGATTTTAAAAATAATGAAAGTGGGGGCATGCCATGATCCAAAACATTCCGGAAATTACATTAAACGATGGTCTAACTTTACCCGCCATAGGTCTCGGTACTTATAAACTAAACGGAGCATCCGGTGTTCAGGCAATCGTTAGCGCCTTAGATGCCGGTTACCGTTTGCTCGATTCAGCTTTTAACTATGAAAATGAAGGAGCGGTTGGTGAGGCGATCCGGCGCAGTTCGGTTCCGCGTGAACAAATCCGCGTGACATCAAAGCTCCCCGGTCGACATCATGCCTATAAACAGGCTTTACAGACAATCCAAGAATCCCTTTACCGATCCGGTTTGGATTATTACGATTTGTATTTGATCCATTGGCCGAATCCAAGTAAAGACCTCTATGTGGAGGCTTGGAGCGCTTTAATTGATGCACAAAAATGGGGATTGATTCGCTCCATTGGCGTATCCAATTTTCTTCCCGAACACTTGGATCGTCTGATTAAGGAAACAGGTGTGACCCCAAGCGTCAACCAAGTGGAGCTACACCCATACTTTTCACAGGAAGAACAACGCGCCTATCATCAGGAACACGGCATTGTGACGGAATCATGGAGTCCACTTGGCCGTGCGAGCCGTTTATTAGAGGACCCCGTCATTCAGAAAATCGCCCGCGACCGAAAGAAAACCGTTTCGCAAATCATTTTACGTTGGCATATCCAGCTCGGCGCCCTACCGTTGCCGAAATCCTCTTCTCCGTCGCGGCAAATTGAAAACCTCTCCGTTTTTGAATTCTCATTGTCCGACGAAGAGATGCAGGCCATCTCTGCCCTCAGCCGTCCCGACGGCCGCTTGTATGACCAAGACCCGGCGGTATACGAAGAGTTTTAAAATACGAGAGATGTGACCCATAAGCATGGTATGTATAGAAAAACAAGTTCGCCCCGACACTTGTATGAAGGTGTCCTATACGGATAACTTTATATGCAATGAAAAAGAAGCGGCATGGCTCCTTTCAAAATAACGAAAGGGACCATGCCTTAATGATTAGGGAGGAGAAAGTACTTTAGGCTTTCCTATATTCATTAAGCAAATAATTCAGATTTTTCGTATCCCTATAGATTTCCTGATAGAGTTTAAAAATAGAACGATAGCGTTCAACGTTTTCTGGATTGGGCTCATATACTTGTTCGACTTGGACAAAGGTCTTTACACTATCTTGTATATCAACATACCACCCACAGCCGAGACCAGCAAGAATGGCCGCTCCTAACGCCGGGCCTTGCTCGCTCTTCAATTTAAGAATCCGGGCATTAAAGATATCGGCTTGGATTTGCAACCATACGCGGCTTTTAGCTCCACCGCCGATGGAGACGATCGTATCTATCGTTTTTCCGCTGGCTCGTAATATTTCAATAGATTCATTTAGGGAAAACGTGACCCCTTCCAGAACGGCTCTCGTAAAATGCGCTCTCTCGTGCAAGGCGTCGATGCCGATAAAACTGCCGCGAATCCACGCATCCGCATGCGGGGTTCTTTCCCCGACCAGGTATGGCGCAAATAACAAACCATCAGAACCTGGAGACACAGTTTCCGCCTCTTTCAGCAGTTCATCAAAACCCATTTCAGAAGCAAACCGCTGCTTATACCAATCTAAGCTATAACCAGCGGACAAGGTGACTCCCATTGAATAAAAAGCATCTTTGACCGCATGATTAAAAAAGTGGACATTGCCGCCATAAACCGGTGATGCATCGGCCTCAAAGGTGAGAATCACTCCGGAAGTGCCAATACTGCACATCGTTTTACCGGGTGACGTTATTCCGGCACCGATCGCTCCGCAAGCATTATCCGCACCACCAGCAAAAACTTTCGTCTCGGAGGATAACCCCGTCGCGCGGGCAAAATCCTCGTTCAGCCTACCGACACACTCTGCTGAATCCACCAGCGGGGGGCATATGGTAGGGTCGATGGAAAACGCCTCACAAATCTCTCGGCTCCACGTCTTATTTTTTATATCCAACAGTAATGTTCCTGCGGCATCGGAATATTCACTATGAACAGCATTTGTCATGCGGAAGCGCAAATAATCTTTTGGCAATAAAAAGGTTTTGATCCTGGCAAAGTTTTCTGGTTCATGTTCTTGAACCCAAAGAAGTTTTGGTAACGTAAAACCTTCTAATGCCGGATTTTTCGCCCATTGATATAATTGGTTTTCACCAAGCACTTCAATAATACGGCGGCATTGTTTCGTTGTTCGCGTATCGTTCCATAAAATAGCGTTTCGAATTGGTTGATCATTATCGTCTAGGAGGACTAATCCGTGCATCTGCCCTGAGAAACTGATCCCTTGGATATCCCGCACATCACCATCAAAATGTTCGACAAGCTCTTTTAAAGCTTCTTTTGTTTTCATGACCCATTCTTCCGGGTCTTGTTCGCTATATCCCGCTTTCGGCTGGATCAACGGATAAGATTTGGAAACTTCCCGATAGATTTCGCCTTTTTCACTTACCAAAATGGCTTTAACAGAACTCGTCCCCAGATCGATACCAATCACGTATCTCATGCTCACCCATTCCTTTTTTGATAGAATCAATGATTCCGGCGAAAAAAGTGGAAGCCGGCCGCATTTGGCCGGCCACATTTTACCTGTCATGAACGATATTCAACAAGTATTGATTGATGGTCGATTTGATAAGTTCTAGGTGATTTGATGGATTCGTCACTTCGGTAAGTTGCAAAGCGTATGCTTCCAGTTTTTTAAAGTCGGCATCGCCATTGATGATATCCAGGCCAATTCCGTGTGTATAGCTTTCATAACGTTTTTCTATGAATTGATCCAGCACTTTGTCATCCAGTAATTTTTGTGCGGTCTTCAACCCTATAGCAAAGCTGTCCATGCCGGCAATATGGGCATAGAACAGATCAATCGGTTCAAAAGAGGTGCGCCGCACTTTGGCGTCAAAATTTAATCCGCCTTTCCCCAGTCCGTCGTTCTTCAATATTTCATACATGGCGAGCGTCGTGGCGTAAAGGTCAGTCGGGAATTCATCGGTATCCCAACCGAGCAGTGGATCGCCTTGGTTTGCATCAACGGAACCAAGTTTCCCATGAATCCGGGCCACCCGCAGTTCGTGTTCAAAAGTATGTCCGGCAAGCGTCGCATGGTTCGCCTCAATATTAAACTTAAAGTACGGATCGAGGTCGTAAGTTTTTAAGAATGACAGAGCCGTCGCCACATCAAAATCATACTGGTGTTTAGTCGGCTCTTTTGGTTTCGGTTCAATGAGGAATTGACCGTCAAAGCCGATTTCTTGGGCATAATCGATGGCCATGCGGTAAAAACGCGCCAAATTATCCCATTCCAACTTCAGGTCTGTGTTCAAAAGCGATTCATAGCCTTCACGTCCGCCCCAGAAAACATAATTTTGTGCGCCTAGGCGTTTAGCGATTTCCAAACCTTTTTTAACTTTTGCTGCAGAGTAAGCGAACACATCGGCATTGGACGAAGTCGCCGCTCCGTGAACAAAGCGCGGGTGGGTAAACATATTGGCTGTGTTCCAGAGCAGTTTCGTTTTGCTCGTTTTCATGTAGTCTTCGATCATATCTACAATCGTATCAAGGTTTTTAAACGTTTCCCTTAAATTGTCCCCTT
Source organism: Caenibacillus caldisaponilyticus (assembly GCF_002003465.1). GTDB lineage: Bacteria > Bacillota > Bacilli > Bacillales > Sporolactobacillaceae > Caenibacillus > Caenibacillus caldisaponilyticus. Next base: position 7,664 of record NZ_BDDQ01000044.1, read on the forward strand.
CCGGAGCAATGTCCACATCGTGAAAGCAGAAAAAGGGTACATTCAATTTTTCAAAGAACTCAAAAGCCGCTTCGACACGAGCTTTAGCTAAATCCATACCACTAAACCGATCCCACGGGCGGATCATATTCCCTGCACCAAAAGGATCACTCCCATCCATCGTAAACGTATGCCAATAGGCCACCGCAAAGCGGAGATGTTCTTCCATTGTTTTGTTTCCCACAACTTCTTCAGGATTATAGAATTTGAACGACAATGGATTCGTCGATTTCGGCCCTTCATAAGTAATTTTGGTGACGTTTTCAAAATAGCTCATTTTGGTTCCTCCTTGGGATAAATTTTTTGAACGGCTGCGTTTTTCTTACCGGCCATGTCGATCCAAACCGCTACGATTAAAATTAATCCTTTCACAATGTACTGCCAAAAAGTTTCTATATTCATCATGCTCATACCATTGTCAATACTTGTCATAATCAAGGCACCAAGCTTTTAATCGTTTTCTTTATAAATAAAATAATCAAAATCAGCAGGAAGGTTTTGTCCCGTTAGATCACGACAATGCAGCCCGACAAAAGCCCCCGTAAAAAATCCGCCGCCACGGACATAATCATCCGATAATTTATAAGATTCAAAGATAACCGGAATAACATTCCAGTCTTTGCCGTTAAAGGAATAAGAATATTGATAGACGTCTTTTTTAACATCAACACGCATATAAACATACTCAATATCTTCGGGAACGATAATTTCCTGACCGCACAAGGGTTGGTCAAACACACCGTTTTCCGAAGCCATTAAATCGAGGATTCTTCCTTTCTTTTCATCCCAAGTCAATTGAAGGATCGTCCAATTTTCGGTATTATAATAATTCACAAGCCCTGCGCCTTGTTGGAAAAAGTTTGGTCTAAAATCAACCTTTGTTTCCGCTGTAAAATAGAAACTTTGCCAACGCCTAGCCACAAAAGACTGGGTAAACTTTGACGTTAGCGATTCTCGGCCATAGAGGCGTAAATGACCCGGACGGTCTTCCAATGAAAGAATGTCCTTTCCCAATGGAATGCGTAACGTTTGGAAATGCGGATTTAAAACGCCTTGGTCAAAATCGTCTTTTTCCACTTCATCATGTTCCCAAGGTACTTCTTCCATTTTTGGTCCATCAATAATTAAAGAAGGTTCATTTCCGCCAACAATATACGGCCAATCATTTTTCCATTCTAAACGTTGAATGGCCGTTTCTCTCCCCAATGGACAATACCCGCGGTCATCTAAAATAGGTTCACTATTTCTAAAAATAGGGCGTCCCACCAAATGAACAAAAAACCATTCATCGGTATGGGTATGGACGATGGACCCATGACCCGCTTTTTGTAATGGATTATTGGGATTCTTCCAAGATGATAATAATGGGTTGTCAGGGTGTAACTCATATGGTCCTGTAATTTTCTTAGAGCGGGCCACTGTTGACCGGTGATTGTATCGGGTTCCCCCTTCAGCCGTTAATAAATAATAGTACCCATTGAATTTATATAGTTGCGGCGCTTCTGTAATTTTTATTTCTGTTCCTTTAAATATGATCTGGGGCTTGCCAATAAGTTTTTGCCTAAAAGGGTCATATTCTTGTAAAAGAATCCCATAAAAAGGATGGCGGCCAAGGCGGTGATCCCAACACATATTCAACAAATATTTTTTGCCATCGTCATCATGAAATAATGAAGGATCAAACCCTGAACTGTTAAGATATACAGGATCAGACCATTCCCCATCAATGGTCTCACATGTTACCAGGTAGTTATGACAATCTTTCCAATGGCCGTCAACCACTTTAACATCCGTATAAATCAGCCAAAATCTTCCGTCAGCATAAGAAAGATGGGGCGCCCATACACCTCCTGAGTCCGGATTTCCCAGCATGTTAAGCTGGCTCAAGCGATTTAAAGGAGTTGCGGCAAGTCGCCAGTTTTTCAGATCCTTTGAATGATAGATTCTTACCCCAGGAAACCATTCAAAAGTCGAAACCGCAATATAGTAATCTGTATGAACCCTGCAAATACAAGGATCAGGATGAAACCCTTTTAAAATTGGGTTTTGGATCTTAAACATGATAACGCTCCTTCCTTATAAAAGGTATAATAAAAATAGAGCTTACTATCGTCCGCATCCATCTTTTCTGTGGAGGTATATGATGAAAGGTATCACAAATCGGCTTTACGGCTTGGCCGAATGGATTTCCCATCTGGCCTATCTTAACTTCCTTTGGTTCATATTCTGCCTTTTCGGCTTGGTGATTTTCGGTTTTATGCCTGCGACGGTTACCGTTTTCATCATCCTTCGAAAACGATTAAGACATCAAGGGGATATCCCGGTTTTCAAAACGTTTTTAAATACATACAAAGAGGAATTTATAAAAAGCAATCTCGTCGGCATCCCATTGGTCATTCTTTATGCTTTTATCTTTATTGATTTGATTTATCTTAGATCCGTTGCAGGGACGGGACCAATGTTTATTCCGATATACTTCATATTGTTGGGAACCGTACTGACCACTCTATATGTTTTTCCGGTCTATGCACATTATGATCTTAAGGCTTTGACCGTTTTAAAGAACGCCTTCTTAATGATGCTCATCCATCCGCTAAACAATTTATTTATGGTTATCATTTTAGTGATCACGTTTTTTGTTATGAAAAATTTACCCGCATTGGTTGTGTTCTTCGGGGTGAGTTTTCCGGCTTTAGTCATCATGGCATCTTGCTATGTAGCCTTTCAAAAACTGGAAAAAGGAAGGAAACGAGAAAACGATAACGCTAGGCACCTTCCCGAATGATTAAAAGGATTTTTTCCAATCAAATCCAATTTGGTTCAAAAAGGCCCGGGCGATAACCATATGACCAGCTGTGTCAGGGTGAACCCTGTCCCAGGCCAGGCTTGTTGAATGAAGAGTTTTTAACACTTGATCAAACGCCGCTTGGGTATCGATAAGAAGACAGTCGGTCTCTTTAGCCAGGCGTTTCACTACATGACCGTATTGATCCATCATCCGGCGCATCGGGTCATTTTTATTACTTTCAATAAAAAACGGGGTCATGAGGATGATGCCTGTAACAAATGGCTTTGTCTCGGTCACAAGTTGACGAAGCGTCTTTTCGTATTCATCAATATACACGTGCTTTTCTTTATGGAATGGTGAATCAAATTGCCGCCATACATCATTAATCCCAATCATTATTGACACCCAGTCCGGTTTTTGAGAAATCACATCGGTCGGCCATCTCGCTTGTAAATCGCGAACGGTATGGCCGCTTGTCCCCATATTTACGACCCGGATTTGTCGTTCGGGATAAACGGAACGCAGTAATCCCTCAACGAAAGCCACATACCCTTTACCCAAGTCATCAGAAAATCCTTCCCCAACGGGCTTGGTTCTATCACAATCGGTAATGGAATCACCGATAAATAATAATTTGCTTCCTTTTTCTAAGATCATGGCTTAATCCTCCGTTGATTCCGCCATTTTTAAAAGCTCACTGACAGTAACCAATTGATAGCCTTTATGAATTAACTGTGGAACGAGTTGACGGACAGCTTCAACCGTTTGTGAGCGGTCTCCATACCCGTCGTGAAAGATTAAAATACTTCCATTTCTTATATGACGCCTCGTTCTTTCTAAAATAAATGCCGTGCCAGGTTGACGCCAATCAAGAGCATCCAAATTCATTGCCCCTATGAGTTTATAAGGAAAACGGTATAAAATAGATTCTCTTAGATCATCCCATGCTAAATATGGCGGCCGCAAAACAGTTGGTTTATAAGAAACAATGTCTTCAATCAACCGGCTTGTTCTTTCAATCTCTTCCACGCTCTGGGCCTCATTCAATTCCGTCAACTTTACATGGCTGAATGTATGATTCCCAATTTCATGACCTTGGTCAGCCACCGTTTTTACGAGAGCCGCCTGATTGATAATTTGTACGCCTACCATAAAAAAAGTAGCCTTCCCGCCGTAGGTTTTAAAAATCTCCAAAATCTGTGGCGTGTAAACTGAATGCGGGCCATCATCAAAGGTCATTGCTATGGCTCTTTTTTTGGTCTTCACTTCGTGGATCAAGGGCATTGCCGTCACCATCACTTTATTTCATTTCGCTGGTCAACAATGTCTTATCCCTTCACCGAACCCGCCGCCAAGCCTTCTATAATCCGGTCACTCAGGAAAATATAAGCGATTAAGATCGGCAAAATGCTAATGACTAACGTTGCCCCGATCGCTCCCCAATCGGTTAAGTATTGTCCGACAAAATTATTGACGCCAACCGTTAACGTCTTCCATTTCTCCGAATTGATAAACGTGTTGACAAACACGAATTCATTCCAATTGTAAATCATGTTAATAATAGCGGCCGTTGACAACACCGGAGCGGTCATCGGAAGGGTGATTCGGAAAAATAACCGGTGAACGGAACAACCGTCCATAATCGCCGCCTCTTCGATTTCCCTCGGCAAGCTTTTATAAAAGCCTAATAAAATCATGACCGTAATCGGCAAATTAAAGGTCACATAGGAAATGATGATGGACAACGGATTATTAATTAAATGGGCATGGTTAAAAATGTTGAATAAAGGGATTAAAGTTGAATGCAGAGGAATCATGTAGGCGGCCATGAACAAGGCCAAGATGAAACCTTTTAATTTCCACTGCATGCGGGTCAGGGCAAATGTGACAAAGCTAGCCAAAATCAAAGTGAGTACGACCGCGACAATGGTATACCACACGCTATTAAAAAAGTAACTTTTAATATTCCCACTCGTCCAAGCGTCAACATAATTCGACCATTGCGGATGTTTAGGTAAAGCAAAAGGGCTCATCCCAAAGACTTCTTGATTGGTTTTTAAAGATAGTTCAAACAACCATATGAGTGGGTAAATTTGTAAAATAGCAATGGCTATTAGAACGATATATAACAGACCCATCCCGGCTTTTTTTAAAGCTGTCGATTTTATTCGTTTAGGTGCAGGTAAAACAGGCGTTGATGGCATATCTACCTTTGCAGTTTCCATTTGGTTCATGGCCTTCACCTCTCAGTCATCACTTTTTGTCTTTAAAAACTTTTGAATCAGCCACGTCGCGGCCATGCTAATCACCAAAAGGCCGAACCCGATCGCACTTCCATACCCAAAATTGAACTTGCCAAAGGCTTCTTTATACATATATGAAGCCATCACTTCCGAAGCATGTCCGGGCCCGCCGCCAGTCATAACGTAAATCAAATCAAAATATTTCAAAGAACCAACAACCGCAAGAATGACTAAAACTTTTAGAACACCCGAAATTAACGGGATTTTAATCTTGTAGGCAATTTGGAAGGCATTTGCCCCGTCAATGCGTGCCGCTTCGATCAGCTCTTCAGGGACATTAATGAGCGCAGCGTAAAGGATAATGATATAAAACCCGGCATATTGCCATACAATCGGAAGGAAGATGGCATATAAAGCGATTTTAGGATCGGCCAACCATAATGGTGTATGTTCAACACCAAGGGATGTTAATATGCTGTTAATCATTCCATTATTCGGGTCATAAATTTTGACCCAAAGCTGGGCAATGGCCACCGAAGATAGCAGCATTGGGATGATATAAATTTTCCTTAGTAAATTGCTACCCCTTAATTTACTTGCAAGAATTAAAGAAACGATTAAATAACCAATTAAACTAAGAACAGAAAATAAACCTAATAAAATCGAGTGCCAAGTACTGGTCCAAAATAATTTGTCATGAATTAAAGTGATGTAATTATCCAGACCAATAAATTTCATCTTCCCTACGCCGTTCCAATCGGTTAAACCATAATACCCACTTAAGACAATCGGTATATAAATTAAAATCAATACTAATATAAGAGAAGGCAATACATAGAGGGCAATAACGGATTTTTTCGACATGACGGTTTTCAAAATATCCCCTCCAAAGTGAATCAGGGGGGCGGATGTATGACTTTCGCCCCCTTTATTATTTTTTGGCTTCTTTAGCCAAGGCATCCGCTTGCTTTTGGGCGAACTCCTCAGGTGTCACTTGCTTACCAAACAGAGCGGTCATCATATCATGGTGTAATTCCGAAACATTCGGAGAGGCTTGCGTATCAAACCAAGTGGTCACATTAGACGCCTCATTGATATCTTTCAATACATCCAGATACATCGGATGAACGTTTTTTAATCCATCTGTATTGACTTTCGTTGCGGGGAGAATGCCGGCTTTTTCTACCGAACGCTTACCCCACTCTTTAACTAAATAAGTAGCAAAATCCTTCGCCACATCCTTATGCTTGGAATTCTCTGCCACGAACACACCAAGACCAGGGCCCCCGACATAACTGTTGATATCGGTTCCCTTACCACCTTCATACAGAGGGAATTTAAAATATCCTACTTTTTCCTTAAATGCTTTAGAGGTATCCGGACTCGTGGTGAAGTTTGGTAGTTCCCAAGTAGCCGTTAAAAACATAGCGGCTTTTTCGTTTAAGAAATATCCTTTTGCCTCATCATTGGATAACGCGGTATTCCCTTTGACGAAGAAACCGTCATCGACGAGATTTTGCACTTCTTGAGCCGCTTTGACAATGGCCGGATCAGTCATTTTGACCTTTCCATTAATCACATCGGTTAAAATGGTCGGGCCGCCGATTCGGTCGGCCAAATACATAAACCACATGGATGCCGGCCAACCGTCTTTAGAGCCGACGGTTGCCGGAATGACTCCGTTTTTCTTTAATACTTCACCGGCTTGTTTTAATTCATCAAATGTTTTCGGTACATCAATATGATATTTTTTAAATATTTCCTTGTTATAGAAGATATAAGTGATATTCATTTCCATCGGTAGGGCATAAGACTTCCCGTCAAATGTATAAGATTCAACGGTACCAGGGACAAATTGATCTTTGAAATCCTTATCAATAATGTCATTCAGTGGTGTAAATTGACCTCCGGTGGCAAACGGTTTAGCAAAACCATTCGACCAGGTTAAACCAACATCTGGTAATTCATTTGACGCGCCCAAAACTTTAATTTTATCGCGATATTGGTCGGGATTGAGCACTTCAACATCAATTTTTACATTTTTATGTTTGTCCTCAAAATCTTTAATAATCTCATTGACCAGATTAAAGTAGGCTGGAGAACTCCCTTTGGGCCAATCATGCATAAATTTCAGGTGGATTTTTCCTCCACTTGCACTTCCATCACCGCTCGAGCCTTCCGACGAACATCCTGTTAAGACTATGCCGATCAAAAGGCATATTAAGGTGAGGGCCGTAAGCGCTTTCCTTTTTATCATAGGCTTTTTACCTCCTCATAAAATGCGACCTTATTAATAAAATAAAGCAGGAAGTTCCCATTAAAAAGGTCACAACCGTTAGGAATAATACCAGTATTTTTAGATAATTGAAAACGCCTTCACCCTTGTGTTTTTCGGTAAACATTCGGTGTGACACCTTCATAATGTTTAAAGACCTTAATAAAGTATTTCGTTGTTTTATATCCGCATGCTTCCGCGACATCGGAGATCGGTAAACTGGTTGTGATCAATAATTCTTTTGCCCGCTGCATGCGCCGCCGCATCACATAATCGCTAAATGTCATTTCCGTTTGCTCCTTAAAAAGGACACTGAAATAGCTCGGATTTAAGTGGATATGGTCGGCGACGTTTTTTAAAGAAAGGTCTTGATGAAGATGTCGGTCAATAAATTGTATGGCTTCCTGAATAGGAGAGTGGTCGGCTGTCTGTTTTTCGAGAACACGGACTAACTTGTCATCCATGACTTTTTCCATCACGTCGGCTCTCTCATTTTTAATGGACAAGTCAATCGCCGTCTCCAACGTCTCAATTAATTGACGCTTTTCAATGGGTTTAACCAAATATCCGACTACTCCGAGTTCGATCGCTTGTTGTGCGTAATCAAATTCAGGATAGGCTGAAAAAATAATGGAAACAACCGATGAATTGAACATTTTGGCTTTTTTCAGGAATTGTAACCCCGTTAATTCCGGCATGCGGATATCTGTCAATAAAATATGTATTTTATCGTTCTTCATCCTTTCAAGGGCATCTATGCCATTAGATGCTGTTAAAATCAAGTAGCGGCCATCCGCCCACTTTTCTAGCATTCTTTTTAATCCTTCCCGTGTTCTCGGTTCATCGTCAACGACTAAGATCGTTTTTTCGTACATGACAACTCACCCCTTAGTATGGGAATTTCTATAGTCACCTTCGTTCCCATATTACGTTTGCTTTCAATCATAAATATGTTTTCCGCCTGATCACTATAGTAGAAATCAAGCCGTTTTTTGACATTATAAAGCGCCATCCCTTTACCGTTTTCCGAAATTTTGCTCCCCGTATCCAAAGCCTCTTTGATCGCCTGTAGTTGATTTTCTTCTATCCCTGCCCCGTCATCCTGGACGATAATTTTTAATTGGCCATCGGAAACCTGTGTCGCTGATACGCTTATGGTACACGGATTTAACTGATTGCCCGACCCATGAAGCACGGCATTTTCAACAAGAGGCTGTATTAATAATTTCGGGATTTTTACGGTTTGAAGCGTATCCGGTAATGATAAAGCCCATTTTATCCGGTCACCGAATCTAAATTTTATAATGTCTAAATAGTTTTCGATATGATTAAATTCATCCGCCAAAGCGACCCAATCATCGTCGGAGTTTTTACTAATGGTGTACCTGAAAAGGTTCGACATGGCGACAACAACATCCGCTAGCTCTTCTTCACCTTTTTCCTCTAAGCTCCAGCGCAAAGAATCCAAAGTATTATAAAGAAAATGCGGGTTGATTTGCGCTTGCAACGCCTTCAGTTCATTCAAACTCCGGATGATTTCTTTTTGATAAACCATTTTGATTAAATGGTTGGTCTCTTTGGCCAGCTGATTATAAGTGCTGTTTAATTCTTTAATTTCATTGACGGTAATCGTTTTAGGGTTTGTCGCAAGAAGCCCTTCATTGGCCAGCCTCATCGTATTCGTTAACGTGATAATCGGTTTTGTAATAAAATTGGATAAAAACAATGAGAGGATAAAATAAATCGCAATACCTGCAAGCCCTGCCAAAATAATGCCTAATCTAATCCCCGACAAGCCTTTTGTCAGTGATTGAATCGGTGTTAGGATCAAAATAACAAATCCATCTTTCGAGCTTTGTTTTGTAACCATATAAGTTTCGTCCTGGATTTGCGTAGTTGACTTGTTTTTCAATGTTAAGGGGTTGATCTTACCCGGATAATTAGAAAAAATCGGCTCAAGTTTTTGGTCAAGTAATATCGTATACTGATCCAGCTCATCGGCATTCATAACGGAAAAATAATCATTATTGACGCGGGAAATCATGTATCCAGCATTATTAAAATCTTGATTGATCAGATTAATTCTTCGAATAGCAAGGCAATAATCTGGATTTTTAGGATCTTTTCCAATCCATACTAAATTGCCCTTTGCTTGATCCGCCTCACGCACCCATTCAGGATGAATCCGATCAAACATATAAGGGTCGTTGCTAACCGGTAAAAGCTGTTTTAGGTCTTTCGTATATAATTCAACAGAATAAACGCCCTTTGAGTTAATCAAGATGTTATTTACAATATGACCGAGTTTCTGTAATTCGGAAAAAGACACCGGTTTATTTTTATACTCCCTTTCGAATTGGTCTTGAATGGTTTGATTGGTCAAAATGAACTTGGTCACGGTATCCAATTGTTCGAATAAAGAATCAATCCTTCCGCTTGCTTCAACCGCCGTTTGCCTAATTTGGTTCTCTGCATTTTTTTGAATAAGATCTGAAACCTGCCTCAGTGTGACAGCGGTTACAATCGACAGAACGACAACCATCACCACGAGGAAAACAACGAGAATTTGGTTTCGCAATGTATTCCACTTACTTAATTTTTTTAACATCGTGTGTTGGTCCTTTCTGCGGTTTTGCTAAATTATGGAAAATGTTAAGATCATTTGATTGGGCACTTTTACATTTCGACAAACAAGCGAAAAGTACCTGGTGAAAGGTGCCGATTTCTACATGCTGGTAATTAGAAAGGTTACAATCGCTGGCAAGAGACTGCCTTCTTAAAATATACGGGGGACACGAACCTGGGTGCATCTTGATTAGGAAAGACGTTCCCGGAATGTTAAAATGGGAATATTGAAGGGAGTTGATTTAACATGAGGGATACGAATGGTAAAACGGCTCTTTTAGTCATGGATTTGCAAAACGGCATTGTTTCCCGCTATGCCGAAAACGAAAAAACACTCCTGCCTTTTCAAAAAGCCGTGCGCGCGGCACGACAAAACGGCATTCCCGTAATTTTTATTCGCGTTGGGTTCAGCGAAGGATACCCCGAGGTGAGTCCAAACAACAAACGTTTTTCTCAGATCGCCGAATCAGGAGGAATGACACTTTCGGATACCTCCACCCAAATTCACGAATCGGTTAAACCCGAGGCCAATGAACCTGTCATCACAAAATATCGCATCAGTGCTTTCGCTGGTAGCAAACTCGAAGTCATCCTCAGAGCTCGTAAGATTGAAAAACTTATACTTTGCGGCATTGCGACGAGTGGGGTCGTTTTATCGACGTTACGGGAAGCCGCCGATAAAGATTATCGACTGACGGTCTTGAGTGACGCCTGTCTGGATTCCGATCCCGAGGTGCACCGGGTGCTAATAGAAAAAGTTTTTCCGACACAAGCTGACGTGCTGACTGTGGACGAATGGATTGACACTTTGGGCGAATAAATCGACGATACATTTTTTGTTTCTGTCTTATTCCCTTTTCTTACATAAAAAAAGGTGACGCCGGCCTTTAAAGGCACGGACGTAACCTTCGTCCCTTTGATCATAGCCTAAAACAAATCCATGCTTTCTAAATTGTACAGACGAAGAAGAGGTTAACCTTATAGGCAACCTCTTTTTACATTTAAGCAACCGGCTTGTCCGTACAACAGGGCCGGAATTCTCTTCTTTTTTTGCCGCTGACAAGACCTTAGACTGTTTCATTTGTTAACAAAAAGGGGAGATCCCTCACATAAAACGATGGGTGGTCGTTGATTTCCACCAGCTATTTATTTTGTTCCTCGCTACTTGCTTCTGGCGATGTTTCCTTTTTATTCAATGAACGAACGGCAGCGGCTCAATCCCGGCCTCCCGCCATGCTTTATACAGCGAGGCAATGTGTTCTTCCCCTTTTAATAATGCAATACCGCAGTCACCACCGCCGGCACCCGAGGGCTTGCCGGCACCGCCGAATGACTTCGCGATATCCGCAAGACGTTTAAGCGCATCGGTCTCGATCGGGATTTTCGCTGCTTCTCCCAATTGAACCAAGGCTTTTCGGTTCATTCTAAGCCCTTTGATCGCGGCTTCCGCATTGTTTTCGACAAGCCCTCCGACAAAGATAGAAACGGCTTGGGCAGATGCTTGCAAAAAAGTTTGATACACTTCCGGATGGTTCTTTTTAAAAACGTCCATTTTTTGTAAAAGCGAACCAGTGCCTGCTGGCGATTGCGTCCATCCGGCGCAAAAATGAAGTTGAGGCGGCGCCGATAACCGCTCACATGTAAAGTACGGCCACGGTTCATCAATAATCTCCTTGATCCTCATACCTTCATTCAGTTTTTTGCTCATCCACGCGGGCCGAAACGAAGTATAGCGCAGGAGCCCGCCGAAGGTGCTGGCGGCGATATCGGCCCCTGAGCCGCTTCCTTGTCCCATAAAATGAGCAACAGCAGCTATTTTAAAAACCTTTTCGTCCGAATGAATGCCTGCTTTTTGCAAGAGCGCCTTGACGATCCCAGTCACAACCGCCGCACTAGATCCGAGGCCGAATTTTTTCCCAGTTGTAGCCTCATCCAACTCGCTTTCCACGAGGAGCGAAAATGGCTCTCTGAGTAGCGGATGATTGTCGCCTAAGTACTCGCAGACGGCTAGGAGCGCGTGTTTGATAAAATTTAATTTCGGATGTTCTATGCTGGTTTTTATGTCGTGGTGCTCGTAACGCCACGTGACATGGTTTAAGCCAAGAGAAGGCAGCCGGAGGTAAAAATGATCGCTCGGCTCAAGCGTCACGGTAACATATTTTGATACCGCTGTAACGACTGCGGGTTGATTTTCCAGGACTGCGTATTCCCCGGCAATAAAAAGTTTACCCGGCACTCTGACTTTCATAGAAAAACCTTCTTTCTCAAAATTAAAGGAGGGTCACACCAGGTCCGGGGCCGGATACGATGACATTCTGCACTTCCCGAAGGCGCAAAAGTTTTTCCTTAATCTGGGCGGCATGTGATGGTTCACAGAGAACAGCAACATTGGCTCCAGCGTCGATTGTAAAATAGGCTGGAATACCGGATTCTCGCAACGATTCGACTTCCCGAATGACCGCGATCGTGCCTTTTTGCCAATAAAGAAACGGCGGGTCGGCACTGAGCATCGTCGCATGCATCCTTAACGCGTTTCGTTCCGCTACTTTTCCTAATGTGTCTAAATCGCGATTTTGCACGGCGACTTTGGCCGCAGCAAGATCCTCTTCAATCGTGTTGAGCCAGCTTTTATAAAAAGGCGATGTCGCCACGGTTTTTGCCATGCCTTCGCGACTTGAAATCTTCTTATGTTTGTCGGATACGGTCGCGATCAACAACGAAAGCGGCCAGTGTTCCGGCGGAGCAACAGGTTTGGCGTAAGAGTCGGAGCCGTCAAGCTTGACCCCTTTTTGCCATTCCACAAACCCGCCGTAGATTGAGCGACATGCCGAACCCGATCCCCGGCGTGCTAGCATGGATAAGGCCTTGCCGTCCAGCTCCAAACCGGCCGCCTTGGAGGCTGCACAGGCTAAAGCTGCAAATCCCGATGCTGAAGAGGCTAAGCCCGCTCCGGTCGGGAAGGAATTTTGGGACGTGACTTTCGCATGAATATTCATGCCGGCCATCTCCCGGACGATATCCAAAAAGCGTGATACCTTAAGCCGGGCTTTTTCCCCAGCCTCATGCCCATTCAATATCAGGATATCGTGATCCAACGCCGCATCAAACGCCACCGTTGTCGTCGTGTACAGCGCATCCAAAGTCACAGAAAAGCTGCTATTGTGCGGCAGCATCCATGTTTCGTCCCGCTTCCCCCAGTACTTGATCAACGCCATATTGCTATGCGCCTTCGCACTCGCTTGCAAACCCAACGCCTCCTTAAAGGGGGTCTGTCCCCCTATTTGTTATTTTCTGGGTGAAAACTAGGTCTAAATGACTACGTATACTTTAATCCTTTAGTGTATTGGGGGTCTGACCCCCAATTAAAAAGGACCTCCAATTAAAGGGGTGTTTTTGAGTTGGTCGATGGTGCGGGCACCAGCAAGGAACATGGCGACCCGAATTTCGTCCATGATCTGGGTGAGGAAGTCGATGACGGCTTGGGTGGATGTCAAGGCCGATTATTTTTTCCCCAAAATCGCCGGTTTAAAATTCCCCAGAAGGACCTTATTGATCCTTCTGTTTTTCTTGTTGGATCCTCTTTTCCCGTAATCGATAGCTTTCCCCCTTTAGGTTGAAAATGATGGAATGATGCAGTAATCGATCTAACATCGCGGTCGCCAATACCGAGTCTCCCACAACTTCTCCCCATTCCCCAAAGCTTTTGTTGGAGGTGAGGATAATCGGGGCATGTTCATACCGACGGGCGATGACCTGAAATAAGTAATGGGCGCTGTTTGGGTCCAGTTTTAAGTACCCCATTTCATCAATAATGAGAACGGTTGGCTTCACAAACATGCGAAGCTTTTTTTCCAGCTTTCCTTCCTGGTCGGCTTTTCTTAACTGAGTGACCAAATCATGGGCGGTAATAAAATACGTTTTATACCCTCTTGCGATCGCCTCCATTCCAATC
>NZ_BDDQ01000045.1 GCF_002003465.1 Caenibacillus caldisaponilyticus
CTTTCAAGCGAAAGCGACGTTTATCCCGCGCTTCGGCGATTTCGGCATCCATCTGTTCCAAAACCATCGTCAAAACCTTGCCAAACATCTCCTGTAACACCTGAAAGACATGGCGTTCAAGCTCTTCTAAAGTCGGGTATTTCGGGTTATAATGTCCCATGTGAGGGCCTCCTTTGTACGGTTTTTTTGGACAAACTCATTGTACAAAAAAGAGGCCCTCATTTCTTGTTTTTTCTGCATTCCCCTATCGCGCTATTGCTTGGTGGCCTTGGCAGATGATGTTGGATTAAAAGCCAACACATCCGCCAAGGTTAATTTACATATATTAACTTTTATTCCTATTCTTGCTCCCACAATAATTTTACTCCTACACTTGAAAAACCCGCGACAATTTTTGTTGTCTTTACAAAGTTGGCGTGTTCATCAAGGAGGCATCCTGCGGAAAACCTCAATAAAATCTCTTCAGCCTCAATGCGTCTTGATCGCTTTCCATTATAAACTTAAAAATTCGTAAAAAAACCGCCTTTTGTGGCGGCCCATACAGACATCGCAAGCAAAACGAATCGTGTTTCATCGCTTATTTTAATATTGGCTTCCGGTCAAAGGCGTAAACCAATGAATCCGCAACGGGACGGTAACCGATTTTTTGATAAATCCCGTTGGAGGTCGGATTGTTAAGATCGGTATAAAGACTGCAAAAATCATAGCCGTCATCCAAACATTTCTGGCTGAGGGCAGCCACGCCGCTCGTGGCATAGCCTCTCCCCCTTCGCTCGGGAGGAGTGTACACCATATTGATCACAATGCCGCGCCGGGTCGGACGGGAACGCTTCGCCATGGAAACCGGCCCGCCGTCATCCCAAATGTGGATGGAGCCGTCCTTGACGCCGCGTTCAGCGCGAATCCGGGCCTCTTCTTCTGATGTCGAGAGACCCAGCGCTTCTTTTTCAAAATCTATCAGCCAGCGGCCGATTATCTCGACATCGTCCTCCGTCGCCACGCGCAGGAAGCCGGACGCGTTTCCCATCGTTTCGACCCGGTCTAAGCGATAAATGCGCTGCCGCATCCGGACGGTCGCTTCCAAACCGGTTCGGAGCGAAAAACGGTCGGCAAACGCTTCGGCCAGATCCGCCACACCGATCACGCCGGGAATGTCCGGGCCATTTGCCGAAAGGTGATCTGCAGCCGCGGCAAGCGCCTCAGGGTGATTTTCCCCGGCGAGGATGAGGTTTTGGCCGGACGTCATCAAAAGCACCAATTGAACCGCCCCGTTTTCCTCCACAAGCGCCATGTACGGCTGTTCATCCGCTCCTGTCGCATCGCGCCCCGCCAACGAGGCAAGCAAGCCAAGCGGCAAGTTGTGGACAACTTCATCGCCGGACAAAAAGGGTTCGACGGCGTTAAAAAAAGAACGGACATTCTCATATTCTATAATGTTCATTCAGCCTCCCCCTTCCGTGCCACCTTTTTCTTGCGCCCGCCGCGTTTACCGTTGATTTCGGCAATACCAGAGTTGCCGACGGTTCGCTCGGATCCGGTTGCGGGTGAATCGGGCTTTCCGTAAGATCCCGGCAGCCCAGTCCGGATGAGTGAACGTCGCGATCGGGCGTTCGCCGCGGGATTCATTGAAATTTTCAGCTATTTTAGCGCAAGGCTTAAAGGGTGTCAAGATAACCATTACTTTGGTTTGAAAACGCTTGGCCGCTCATTTTCGCTGTCAGAACATGTTCCTTCGATAAACGGGGAACGGCTCCTCGCGTATGGTTGAACCTACATGTATAATCGTTCAAGGCTCGGGGGCACCATGCCGGATCCATTCATTTTGACATCTTGTTTGGCCGCTTCCGGCGTTTTATAATACTGAGCAAACGCTAAAAACAGGAACATCGCAAGGCTGCGTGCTGGACTTTTCTTTTTTGCTTGGCGTTTGGAGGCAGATAAAAAGCCGGCACCGGATTCGCGCCGAGCGAAGATCATACATATAAGGAGTTTTGCCCATGGAGAAGAAGCCGCGCCTTTGGACAAAGCCTTTTATCCTGCTTGTTTTCGCCAATCTCTTTACGTTTATGAGCTTTCAGATGCTCATTCCGACGCTGCCGGCCAGAGTCGATGCGCTCGGCGGTTCGAGCGTCGCAGTCGGTCTCGTCACTACGTTGTTCTCCATCGCGGCCGTGCTGATGCGCCCTTTTATCGGATACATCTTGGGTTATTCGCCACGGCGGAAACTCGTGCTCATCGGTTCCGCGGCCCTGCTCGCGGTGACCGCTTCATACTTAGCGCTGCCAATCGTCATCGTCTTCCTGATTCTGCGCTTCATCCACGGGTTGGCCTGGGGATGGTCGACGACGGCCAATGGAACCGCGGCGGTTGACCTCGTTCCGCCTTCAAGAATCGGTGAAGGTCTGGGCTATTACAGCCTGGCCATCGCAATCGGCATGATCATCGCGCCGAGCGTCGGCATTTACGTTTATCAACATTATAATTTTACGGCGCAAATCATGCTGTCCGTCCTTTTAGGCATTGTTGCGTTCATCCTTTTGGCGATGATCCCCTATCCGAAACCGGCGGGATGGAGTCAGCGAGAGCTCACGTTTAAACACTTTCATTTTTTTGGCGCGATGGTAGAAAAAAAGGGCTGGTATCCCGCCTTGATCACTTTGCTGGCCGCGTTTGGTTACGGTGCGGTCGTCACGTTTATGGTCATCTTCGCCGATGAACAACATCTGAACCAAGTTTCGCTTTTTTATATTTTTAATGCGGCTTGCGCCACGGCCGTGCGGCCCATCACGGGAAAATGGTATGACAAAAAGGGACCGTGGTCTCTGGTCAGCCTTTGTGCATTGCTTTCATTTGTCGGCATGTGGGTGTTGGCGTACGCCAATGACAATTTAGACTTGGCGATCTCCGGCCTTTTGTTCGGTGCGGGGTACGGCTCGCTCATCCCCGCTTTGCAAGCCTGGGTCCTGTCCAAAACCGACCGCGAGCGGAGCGGGACCGCAAACGGCATGTTTTTTTCATCAATCGATCTCGGCATCGGTCTGAGCGGGCTTGTGATGGGCGCGATCAAGCCGTTTGTCGAAACCGCCGCGCTGTTTGAAATCTCAAGCGTTTGTTTTCTCGCCGTTGCGGTTTTGACCGTGCTCGATTATTTCAAACAGCCCAACGCAAATTGGAGAGCGATAAAGGAACCGACACGGCGGGCGAATTAGCCGACGCAAAACGGTCGCCGTTTTCCTGCAAAATCGAAGATCGTCCAACGATGAAAAGGGCCTGCGCCGGCCCCTTTCCTTTCACGGAAGGTGGTTGTGAGGAATGACCCGCGCTTCACGCGTCGATAGCAGGTCACTGGCCGGCGAACTTTCGGGAGAACGTCACAAAAAAGTCGAGCGCTTTCGGATTCTTAAGCGAGTCCGGATTGGCGGCTTTTTCAACCGGCGTGCCCAGCAAAATCTTTTTCACGGGCACCTCCAGTTTTTTCCCGTTGATCGTATAAGGAATATCCGCCGTTTCGTAGATGGCGTCGGGCACATGGCGCGGCGAACATTGCGTTCGGATCCGGCGCTTGATTTTGTCGATCAGAGCTTCATTCAGGACCGCGCCGTCCGCCAGCACGACAAATAAGGGCATGAACGAGCGGCCGTCCGCAACGGGCACGTCGATGATCAAGCTGTCCTTGATTTCCGGCAAGCTTTCGACAGCGCCGTAAATCTCGCTCGTTCCCATACGGACGCCGCCGCGGTTGATCGTGGCGTCGGAGCGGCCGTAGATCACACAGCCTCCCTGTGATGTGATTTTTAAATAATCGCCGTGGCGCCAAACGCCGGGATACATGTTAAAATAGCTGTTGCGATAGCGGGAGCCGTCGGGATCGTTCCAAAAGTAAATCGGCATCGATGGGAGCGGTTCGGTTAGAACAAGCTCGCCGACGGCATCGATCAAGGGGTTTCCCGCTTCGTCAAAAGCGGATGCCGCCACTCCCAGGCCTCGGCATTGAATTTCGCCGGCGCGTACCGGCAAGGTCGGAGCGCCGAGAACGAAAGCGGAACAGACATCGGTTCCCCCGCTGACCGAGGCCAGCCAAATCTCTTTTTTCACATGCGTGTAAACCCATTCAAAACCGGCCGGCGAGAGCGGCGACCCCGTCGAACCGATCGCGCGCAGGCGGCCGAGATCGTGGGACATGCCCGGCGTGATGCCCGCTTTCATGCAAGCGGTCAAAAACCCTGCGCTCGTTCCGAAAACCGTCATGCCCGTCCTTTCGGCGAATGCCCAAAGGTTTTCATAATCGGGATAGCTCGGACTGCCGTCATAAAGGATGATCTGCGCACCGGTGAGCAGACCGCTGACGAGAAAGTTCCACATCATCCACCCGGTCGTCGTATACCAAAAGAAGCGGTCGTCGGGGCCGAGGTCCGTATGGAGGGTGAGCGCTTTTAAATGTTCCAGCAAAATCCCGCCGTGCCCTTGCACGATCGCTTTGGGAATGCCGGTCGTCCCGGAAGAGTACAAGATCCACAAAGGATGGTCGAAGGCGACGGGTTCAAACCCCAAGGGCGCTCCGTCGTATCCGGCGGTAAAATCATCCCAGAGGATCGCATCGCTGAGCCGCTCGTCCGCGCCGCCTTGTTTTAAATAAGGAATGATCACGGTTTGTTTCAAGGTCGGAAGGGCCTTCTTGATCTCCGCGACGATTGCCGTCCGATCGAAGTCTTTGCCGCCGTAACGATAACCGTCGACGGCGATCAACACTTTAGGTTCAATTTGTTTGAACCGGTCGATGACGCTCCGCGCGCCAAATTCGGGCGAGCAGCTCGACCAAATCGCCCCGAGGCTGGCGGCGGCAAGAAAAGCAACGACCGCTTCCGGCATGTTGGCGACGTACGCGACGACGCGGTCGCCCTTACGCACGCCGGCCGCTTTTAATGCGGCGCGAAACGCGGCGACCTGGTTTTGAAGATCGCGCCACGTCAGCGCGCGCAACGGCCGGATTTCGGAGGCGTAATGGATCGCCTCCCGATTCGGGTCGCGCCCGCGAAAAATGTGTTCGGCATAGTTCAACGTCGCGCCGGTAAACCATTTGGCGCCCGGCATCACGCGTTGCGCTAGCACTCTTTCATAAGGCGTTTTGGCCATGATGCCGAAATATTCCCAGATCGACGCCCAGAACGCCTCCAAATCGGTCACGGACCACTGCCAGAGCGCGTGATAATCTTGAAACACAAGCCCTTTTCGCTCGCCAAGCCATGACATGTATTGTTTTAAATTGGAACGTTCGATTTGTTCGACGGACGGTTCCCACAGTAACGTTCCTTCCGCTATCGCCATCTTCTCCCCTCCCGGCGTTATGCTCGAGCACCGTTCGTTCGGCTAAAGGCCATTTCTCGAGATGAATGAAAAAAGATCCAAACCGTACGAAATCGGCGCCTCGTATTTCGCATTCTTATTAAACTCATTATAGTTTGCATTTATCCACTATGTAAAGCGCTTACATTTTGGCGATTATGTATTTCTTCTCTTATCGAATGGAGCCATCGCATCACCCCACGGAAACATCGGCGCTGTCTTTCAAATTCGTCCATTTTCATTTGACAAATCGGCGGTTCTGCGGTGCATAATGGAAAAAAGCAACCCGGATTAGACGACGGGTTTTCCATCCATTTTAGGGGAGCCTGGAAAGGATCGGATTTCTTGGAGGTGGTTTTGGATGTATGACGTTCTCATCGTCGGAGGAGGACCGGCCGGTCAGAGCGCGGCCATTTTTACGAGCAAAGCCGGCAAAAAAACGCTCGTATTGGATGATGGAAAAGGCTTGACGCAGCGCGCGTGGGTGCGCAACCATTACGGCGTTGAAGACATCGCAGGCGGCGACCTCGTCGCCATCGGACGCAAGCAAGCGGAAAGCTTCGGTACCGAATTTAAAAAGGCCAACGTCATCAACATCGTCAGAGACGGTGACGTTTTTAAAGCGCACACCGAAGGAGGCGAAGTGTACGAAGCGAAACACGTCATTCTGGCGACCGGCGCGAATACGCGCTTGGCCGAAACGATCGGCCTTGAGACAAAGCCCGGCGTCGAACCGTACGTGAAAAAGACCATCGCCGTCGATGGCGAAGGCCGCACTTCCCAACCGGGCATTTGGGCGGCGGGAACCGCCGGCGGCGTGAGCGTGCATACGATCATTACAAGCGGCGACGGCGCGCGCGTGGCCGTCAATTTGCTCAGCGAGCTGGAAGGCAGCCGCCACGTCGATCACGATTCGTTGAAGGATAAACCCGAAGCGTCGAAGCGTGACATGGGAAAATGAAAGAAGCCGGCAGCGCCTGTTGGCGGGCCCGCTTCTTTTTTCTTCTAACCCTCGATCATGAGACCCCTAAAACAAAGGAAAGACGGCGCATCCAAAACCGCCGGTCAATTTTGTTGAAGTGAATCTTTTTCTCGCATGATCCGGCGTCCGCCTCCGGGACTGGAGAAGCGTCCGCACCCGGCCATAAAAGAACAAGGTAGGGCATGACCATGCTGCCCAACCTTGTCCAAGAACACTTCAATTTCCAACCGCCGTCGGTTTAATCCCGCTCAAGAAGCGAGGCGCCCGCGATGCCCGGATGGGTCATCTCATACGGATCAAGGATCAAATCCAACTCTTCATCGGAGAGGACGTCGTATTTGCGGCAAAGGTCGCGGACCGATTGCCCGGTCAGGATGGCTTCCCGGGCGATGCGGGCGGCGACTTCGTATCCGATGTGCGGGTTGACCGCCGTGATGACGCCGACGCTTTTTTCCACGTATTCCTTCATCTTTTCTTCATTCGCTTCGATGCCTTTGACGCAGTATTCCGTGAAGACGCGGAAGCCGTTGTTCATGATGGAAATCGATTGCAACAAGTTAAAGACGAGCACCGGCTCCATGACGTTGAGTTCGAGCTGGCCCGCTTCCGAAGCGAGACAAATCGTATGGTCATTGCCGATCACCTGAAATGCGATTTGGTTGATCACTTCGGCCATGACCGGATTCACCTTGCCGGGCATGATCGAGGAGCCGGGCTGGCGCGCGGGCAACGTGATTTCCCCGAGGCCGGCGCGCGGGCCGCTCGCCATCAGGCGCAAGTCATTCGCGATTTTGGACATGTTCATCATGCAGACTTTCAAAGCAGCGGAAACTTCCGTATAGGCGTCCGTGTTTTGCGTGGCGTCGACGAGGTTTTCGGCGCCGACCAAAGGATAACCGCTGATCTCGCGGAGATGTTTGACGACGCTTTCGATATAACGGGGATCGGCGTTCAACCCCGTGCCGACGGCCGTCGCGCCCATGTTGATTTCGTAAAGGTGGCCCCGCGATTGTTTAATGCGTTGAATGTCGCGTTCGATCACGCGGGTATAAGCCTCGAATTCTTGGCCGAGCCGGATCGGAACCGCATCCTGCAAGTGCGTGCGCCCCATTTTTATGTAAGGATCAAACGCTTTCGCTTTTTCGGCAAAAGCATCCCGCATCCGCTCCATCGTTTCGAGCAAGTGATCAAGCAATGTAAGCACGGCGATGTGAACGGCGGTCGGAAAGGCGTCGTTGGTCGATTGCGACATGTTGACGTCACTGTTCGGCCGCACGTGAAAATAATCGCCTTTCTTTTTCCCCATGATTTCCAGGGCGCGGTTGGCGATCACTTCGTTGGCGTTCATGTTGATGGACGTGCCCGCGCCGCCTTGGATGGGGTCGACGATGAATTGGTCATGCCATTGACCGGCAATGATTTCGTCGCAGGCGGCGACGATGGCCTCGCCGATGTGGGCCGGAAGCCGTTTCGTTTCCATGTTGGCCAAAGCGGCCGCCTTTTTGACCATGGCGAGCGCCCGGATGAGTTCTTCGTGAATGCGGTAACCGGTGATCGGGAAATTTTCGGTGGCTCTCAGCGTCTGTATACCGTAATAAGCGTCCGCCGGAATTTTTTTCTCGCCCAAAAAGTCCTTTTCAATACGATAAGATTGCTCTTGTTGCATCTCGAATCCCGCTTTCTGGCTCGTTATGGTGATGTATCGATAAGATGAACGTTTTGTTTTTCTGCAAGCCTCATTATAACACAGCGCGCGCGGGCGAACGAACTTTTATATAACCCGGGGCCGGCGAACCGGTTAAAACAGCGTTCGAGGCGATCTTGCCGCTTCTTTTAGGAATGTCCTCCTTCCACAAGGCGGATTAAGTATTGTTCCAAGCGTTCGGCGATCATTTGGCGCGTGAGGCCAGTGACCCCAAAATCCGACCAGCCTTCATAGACCTCGGGCGGACCCGGATAGGCAAAATCAAAGAACGCAACGAGATCCCAGTAAGGATCATTCTCCCATGAACGTTGCGCGAACGATCGATAATAGGTTAAAAAAGCGTCCGCCGCCTCCACGCCGAAGAGGCAAACGAGATTCACCCGGCAGTGGCCGACGTCAATGGCGGCCGGCCCCCGACAGGCATTCACCCAATCCACGACGCCGCTCACCTTTTCGCCTTGCCAAAGCACGTTGACCGGGTGAAAATCCCGATGAATAAAAGTCTCTTTGTAAGCTGGCGGCTGTTCCTTCACCCGTTCGATGCCCTTTTTACATATTTCCGGATATCGGGCCCATGACGGGACCTTTAACTCTTTGCCGTCGATGTATCGGCCGTATTGCCATTGAAAGTGTTGCGGATCGATCTGATGCAGCTCGGCCAATGCGCGGGCCAACTCTTTCAACCAAAGGTCAAGATTTTTCGGGGCGAGGTCGACGCGACCGGGAACATGGCTCATCAAAATCGCGGGCATGCCAAAGGCGCGTCCGGTTTCATCCACTTGGATGATCCTCGGGGTAAGAACCGACAGCGTTGGGCAGGCGGCGGCTCGTTTTAAGCTTTCCGCCTCATGGCGCGCCAAATCGGGCGCTTGCTTCAACCAATCTTCGTTATCATAAACACGCAAAACCAAGGCTTCGGTTTCCGATATCGTGAGTTTGTAAAGCGTCGTGGTCGTGGCGCCTTTTAACGTTGTGATCGTTTGAATCCGGGCGTTTGACGGCAAAGCTTGTTCGACCCAAGCCATGATGTGTGGGGTTAACAACGTTTGGCCGTTCACGGGCTCGACTCCTTTTCCGAAGGATGGAAAATATCGTTGGGTTTTTTAAGCATTATCCAGCGCCGATATTATGGTGCGCATGACGACCGAATCGGCGGGTGCGACCTCAAGAAACATAAAGTTTACATAATATATGTTATGTCCATAATCTCGTTTTTATTTCAAAATGCCCGTTTTCATAGGTTAATAGATAAACATCCGGATTGGTGAAAGCGGCCCACGCGGCGAAGCCGTATGCGCGGTCAAGATGATAGAGGATCAGCGACATTAAATTCCCGTGGGTGACGATCGCTGCCGAGCGAACCCCCGTTTCCAGCAAGTGATTCAACGCCTCGAAGGCCCGTTCTATGGCTTCGCGCGACGATTCGCCTCCTTCAAACTTTAAATCCAAATCGGTGTATGTCGCTTTTAATCGATCCAGCCAGTCCGGCAGATCTTGTGAGGACAGGATGCGCTCCGCCAAGCGGTCGTCGGTACGGATCGGCAGCCCGAGGCGTTTGGCCAGCGGCGTTGCGGTTTGTACCGCCCGCACAAATGGACTGCTATAAATCGTTTCGATCGCTTTATCTTTTAAAGCGTCGGCGAGCTTTTCGGCATCCGCTTTTCCTTTATCGGTTAATGGGGCTTCCGGCGCTTGCCCTTCCGCTTGACAATGGCGAATGAGATAGATGTGCTGCGCCATATAGACCTCCTTTGCGCTTTCAAGACGGTTGACATCTGCACGGGATTGCCAATAAATGGGCACGAGTTTATCGTCGATAACAGCAAGCATGACGACCGCCATCGGTATCGATGATCAAGAAAAAGTTTTGCTTTCGTTTCAGGCAGCGATTCGCTTTCCAAACGACGTGGTGCCGTCCCTTCTCTTCCGCCGGTTGCACCGCCGCTTCGAGCATTGGGCTCCCACATTTTCGCCGTTAAAGATACGCCGCCATGCCGGCCGCAAAAGCTTGCTCATCGCCGTGTTCCGCACCAAACAGTGCTTCTTGGAGAGCAAACGTTTTTCTATAAAGGTTTGCCCGTTCCAATTGGGCCTCCAAATCGGGATAGAAAGCCGCCATCCGCCGGACGAAGGCTTCGCCCATGCCGCGCCCCTCCGTTCCCATCAGGGAGGCCAGGTCATAGGCGGGATCACCGATCGTCACACTGCCGAAATCGATGACGCCGCTCACGCGACCCGTGGCCGGATCGATTAAAATATTGCCCATGCCAAAATCGCCGTGGATGACGGTCAACGGCTCATTGGATTTTGAGATGGCAGCGATCATGTCCCGGCAGAGGCTTTCCACCCGTTTTCGGGCGTCCGGCCTCATGTGAGGAAACAACATTTTTTTCACACGTTCGAAAAAATCGGACCATCCGTTGACCGGAGCGGCCGGTTCACCGAGGACGGCGAGCAATTCCGACGTCAGCGGCAAGCGATGCAGGCGTGTGAGAAAGCGCCCCAAGGCCTCAGCCCACGCCTCCCGATCGGCTTCCGAAGGCGAGTCATTGGTTAAGGGCCGGCCGGCGATTTTTCTATAGGCGGAATAAAACGGCCCCTTGGTTTTATCAATATTGTAAAAATGGGGGTTCGGCACGGGCAGCCCGAGTCCTTGACCGTACTTTTGCAAAAATAGGATTTCCTTTTTGAGCTCCGCCTCCCCTCTTTCATGCTTGGGAAAGCGGAAAACCCACGTTTGATCGACAAAAACGATGGCGTTGTTTTGCCCTTCTTCATGCCATACCAAGCTTTTGGCATGCGGGAAGATCACTTTTATGAGGGCTTCTTGTCGTCTTCGAACCGACATCCTTCTTCTCCTTTAAGACTTTAACGGATCACTTTCTTCTCAACATTCTCATTCCAAACAAAACCGCCCAAGGCTGTCCGGAATCATCAAAGTAAAACGGAATGGGATATTCCCATGCTTTAATGACGAGTATCTGCGGGCCGCTGGCGCGCAACGCATAGCGTTCGCCATCAATCAGGGCGGCGATTTCGCCGGCATCTTTTACAATGTCCAAGCAGCCGCCTTCCTCCGACGCGTACGTTCCCAAAAAACGTTCCATCTCACGGGTCGACAGGCGGTATTCCGGTTCGACGGCGGCTTTTTGTTCCAACGGACGGCCCAAAGCCGTGTTGGCCGCCGCCAGCCAAATCTCTTCGGCCGGAGCCCCGGACGCATTGGTCAACACCGCGATCACGAGCTGCCTTTCAGGGACCAATCCAAAATTTGCGGCGACTCCCGGTTGGCTCCCGCCGTGCTGGACGAGGGTCACACCGTCATAGGGCGTAGCCGTTAAAGCGTACCCATAACTCGTCTGGCGAAACACCGGGTGAACCGGTTGCCACATTCGCGAAAAATATGGTTCGCGCAAAAGGAGCTGACCGAATTTCAATAAATCCAATACATTGGAGCGAAGCCCGCCGCCGACTTCATAGTTTCCGAGTTTCGACCATTCTTGCGCCTCATAGGTGCGGGTTTCTTTGTTATAACGATAAGGCACCGTCACATTTTCAAATTTTCCAAGTTCCTCCAAGCTGAACGTGGAGCGCTGCATCGCCAAGCGCTCCAAGAAGCGGTGCGTCATGTAGCGGCGGTATAAACGGCCCGTCACGCGTTCAATGATCAAACCGAGCAAGAGAAACGCATCATTGGAATAGCTAAAATACTCGCCGGGCTTGCCCAATCTCTCAAGCGCTATCGCGTTCAAATAGGTCACGTGCTCTTGCAGGCGATTCAGGCTTTCATTCCGTTTCACCGGCGGCAATCCGGTTGTATGGGACAACAAATGATGAATTCGGATTTCATCCATCGGTTCCAGACTAGGAATCGCAAGTTCCGGTATGTATTTCGTGACGGGGTCGTCCACGGAGAGTTGGCCTTCTTGTTCAAGCACCAAAATCGCCGCGGCCGTCAACGATTTCGTCACCGACGCGATGCCGAAAATCGTCTCCGGCGTCACCGCCAATTTTTGAGCGACATCGCGGTACCCAAACCCTTTTTCGTATATGACGCGGCTGCGCTCGGCGACCGCCACGGCCGTCCCAGGTATGTTTTCCTTTTTCATCACCTCATAGACATAAGCCTCAAATTCGGACCACGATCGTTTCATGTATTCTCCCTTCTCAAGCCATGCTGATAATTAATAAAATTATCGGTTTATTTTGATCCTATCGCAACGAATGGGGAATATCAATAAAATTCTAATATAATACAGTTTTAAGTCTATCCCCTTTTGATGGATGCGGAGACCTTGCCGTCATCCATCTATCGAGTAGGAGGGGGTGACGAACCCCCGTCCCCTCACACCACCTAGCATGCGGGTCCGCACTAGGCGGTTCGCCAATCTTGACGGAGTTCAAAATATCTCTGCGTTAAACTCTTCAGCCCTTGCTTAAGCCAGTAGGCTTTGCCAAGGGCTTTATGCAATTGAGGCGTCCTTGTCGTACGCCAAGCCCCTTTCCGAGTGTTAGCGATCTCGAACACTTCGTGTTCTTTGAGCCCAAGGGCTCTTAGTTCACGAATTCGAGTTCTCACCCTTTTCCATTGGTGCCAACGGCATAGTCTCAACCTTCTTCTTATCCATTCTTCCAGGCGCTTCAAGGGAGAGGGG
>NZ_BDDQ01000046.1 GCF_002003465.1 Caenibacillus caldisaponilyticus
ATCAACGGATCGTCGGACCTGGAGAAACCATCTCCTACCGAGGAAAAACGTACATCCTCGACGTCCCAAATTCCAGTCCAACCATTCCGGCCAAAACGCCGGTGGAAGTCCGAAAAACGCTGGATGGCAGACTGTTTGTCTGGTACAAAGGTAAGCCCTACCCCTTGATGGAAGCAACCCGGAACAAAGCGGCAAAAACTCCTGAAAAGAAAAAGGAGAGCTCAGAAAAGAAATCGTACAAGCCAGGACCTGATCATCCTTGGCGCAAATATAGGCCCACGAATTCAAAGGAACTGAAACCGGCTTGAATGAACTGAGGTCAAAGTAAATATATCAGTGACATATTCACTGACGCGTTAGTATGACATTTTCACTGACGCTTGACAGGGGTCCACAGGGAATTCCATCCCCGAACGGCCTTTTATTTATTTTTCCTCAAACGGCGGAAAAAATCGGTCAGCAATGCGCCGCACTCCTCGGCCAACACCCCCGGAACGACTTCCGCCACATGATTAAACCGGCCGTCTTGCAAAAGATTCATCAACGTGCCGGCGCAACCGGCTTTCGGATCGGCGGCGCCATAGACGACGGTGTCGACGCGCGCTTGGATGATCGCGCCGGCGCACATCGGGCACGGCTCCAACGTCACGTAAAGCGTGCAATCGCAAAGCCGCCACGTGCCGAGCCGTTCGCTCGCTTTTTGGATCGCCAACACTTCCGCGTGGGCGGTCGGCTGCTGTGTCGTTTCGCGCAAATTATGGGCCGAAGCGATCACTTCGCCGTCCTTGACCAGGACCGCGCCGATCGGCACCTCGCCGATCACTTCCGCTTTTTTGGCTTCGTCGATCGCCAGCCTCATGTATAATTCGTGATCGGTCATTGTAAGCTCCTATTCGTTCAACAAAATCGCAATCGGTTCAGCTGTAATTTTATTGGCAAAATACGATGTTGGCAAGCGGCGGCACGTCACCATCCTCCGCGTCTTCGCTTTGGCCGCCAAAAAACGTGCGAACCAGCGCTTATTAAAGGCTCTCATATGAACAGAGGGTTCCGTTCAATCCGGCGGAAGACCGCTGAGCAGAACGGCGCACAACCTTGACGTCCGCCGGCCATTTTTCCTAAATGATACACCGCGAACCCTTGATTCAACCGCGCCGGTTTTCATCGAACAAAAAGGACGGCCGGTGACTCCGGCCGTCCTTTTCCTAAACCAACGGGTTCGCTATTCCGCTCATCCGTTTTTTTCAATGGCAAGGGCGCGATCGTTTTTTATAATGAGCGGGAAGAAAACGACACCGGCGCAGATGAAGCAAACGCCCCACAAGAACGTGCTCAAATCGGACGTGCCGGCGATGATGACATAAATCGAATAGGCCATACCGAGAAATCCGACCAGCCCTTCCCGCCAGCGTTCGCGTCCGGTCGCCAAACTGCCGTCGATGACCCCCTTGACTTGAAATATAGTGGTCACCAAATACGGAAGCAAATAGGCCAAGGTTGCGATCGTGATAATGAAGCTGAAAGCGTCGGCAATCGATTTGGAAATCGTCGACAGCAAAAGGAATTGCGTCGCGATATTGGTGATCGTAAGCGACTTGACGGGCGTCCCTTTGGCGTTCTCCTTGGCAAAGGATTTCATAAACAAACCTTGTTTGGCCGATTGATATGGCACTTCTGCGCTGAGCAAGATCCAACCAATGGTCGAACCCAAAAGACAAATGATGGCGAGGACGGCGAGCAAATATCCCCCCGCAGGGCCGATCGCTTCCGTCAACGCGTCAACGAGCGGTTTCGAGGACGCGGTCAAGCGTGAATGGGTCAAAGAGCCCATCACCAAAAGCGTGATGGCAATATAGATCAGCATCGCGATCAAAAGACCGGCGATCGTCGAGCGCTTGACATCGATCATCCGCTTCGCCCTTGAGGAAAAGACCACCGCCGATTCAACGCCGACAAAAGCCCACAAGGTGGACAACGCCGCGTGGTTCAGCTGCCCCAAAAGCCCGACCTTGGCTCCGGTATCCGCATCCGTGATCGGTTCCGCAAAAGGAATGAGGTGACTGAGCTGAAACGTCGTGAGCGTCGCGAAAATGAAAAGCACGAATCCGGCGACCTTGGCGAACGTCGCCACGAAATTCACTTTACCCGCGCCTTCGACGCCGTTTAAAATCAAATAGTTAATGCCCCATAACAGCGCGGAGCAAACAAGAAACGTGACGAGCCGGCCGACGGTAAGCCGGATGCCATAACCTTCGGCGATTAAGGCGTCGCTGTTCAATATCGGGAAAAAAGTGGACAGATAGCCCGCCAATGACGTGATGACCGCCGCGTTTCCGGCAATGTTGGCCACCCAATATCCCCATGTCACAAAGTAACCGGACAATCGCGACAAATTCGTGCCTTCAGGGAAAATTCCCGTGGCATATACTTGCGGGCCCCCCGTCATATCCGGTCGTTTCACCGCGAGATGACCGAAGACCAGAGCGACGAACAAGATGCCGACACCGGTAAACATCCAAGCCAATAATACACCGGCGGGGCTGGCCGCTTTCGCCAAATCGCTCGGCAACATGAAGATTCCCGAGCCGACCATATTGCCGACCACGAGCGCCGTTAATACCCAAAATCCAAGTGATCCTTTCGCCATGGTCAATCTCCCCTCCATCGGAAAATGAAATATCCCGATCCACAAGCCGGTGGATGCATTTACTTTAATAATTTATTTCTCTAATGTACTAAAGCATAACACCGTTTTTTATTTTTTTCAACCGCTCTTCGGCCAAAAATTGATTGGAACATAATGGTTGCCGGATCAAATCTCCCTGCCGCGGAAAAAATGTTGAGGAATCCATGCGCGGAAAAAGAAAAACTCCTGAAGAGCGGCAGCCCTTCAGGAGTTTCAAACAAACAGAGGAAGTTATTGGCTTGTTTCCTTCTCGTCATTGGAAATCCCGAGGACATTAATGATTTTGAAGAAAAGGCTCAAAACGATCGCGGCGACGGTGGCCAACCCCATGCCTTTCAATGCGAAGTGGCCGATTTGAATCGTCGTCCCGCTGATGCCGATGACCAGCACAATGCAGGTAAGAATTAAATTTTGCGAACGGCCGTAGTCGACGTTGGATTCGATCAGCATGCGGACGCCCGATACCGCGATGACGCCGAACAGCAACAATGAAATGCCGCCCATGACCGGCGTCGGAATGGATTGAATCAAAGCCGCCAGTTTGCCAATGAACGACAGAACGATGGCAAATACGGCGGCGCCGCCGATGACCCACGTCGAATAGACGCGCGTAATCGCCAAAACGCCGATGTTCTCGCCGTAGGTCGTATTCGGCGTCGAACCGACCAAACCGGACAGGATCGTCGACAGCCCGTTGCTGAAAATGGAGCGGTCGAGACCGGGATCTTTAACCAAATCTTTACCGACAATGTTTCCGGTCACGATAAAATGGCCGATGTGCTCGGCAATCACAACCAGAGCCGCGGGAAGGATGATCATGGTGCTCGGCCAATCGAAATGCGGTGTGTAAAACGTCGGCAAGGAAATCCACGCGGCCTGTTTGACGCCGCTAAAATCGACCAAGCCGGCGATCGCGGCGATGATATAACCCGCGATGATGCCGATTAATATCGGAATGATTTTTAAAAAACCGCGGAACATGACCCAACCGACAACGGTGATGATCAACGTCAAAACGGAGACAGTGACCGCCGTCGGATCCGGGCTCCAATGCGCGCCGGCATCAGCTGGCTTGATGAATCCCGCCATTTGCGCCGCCGTCGGCACGAGTTCCAAACCGATGACCGCGACGATCGCACCCATCGCCGCCGGCGGAAAGATGACATCGAGCCATGCGGTGCCGGCGAGTTTTATGATCAAAGCGACGAGGACGAACACAACACCGACCGCAATGAATCCTCCGAGGGCGTCGGAATACCCGTGATCATGCAAAACGAACGTCACCGGAGAAATGAACGCAAAACTCGAACCCAAATATGCCGGGACCTTGCCTTGACAAATGAGCAGGTATAAGAGCGTGCCGATGCCGTTCATGAGCAAAATCGTCGCCGGGTTGACATGAAAATAAATGGGGACGAGGACGGTAGAGCCGAACATCGCGAACAAATGCTGCAGGCTCAGCGGCAAACTTTGCACGAACGGCGGACGCTCATTGACTTGAATCACACGTCCTGCCACGCGAACAACCTCCTTTGAGCAAAGATCTCGGTTTGTACACATCTCGTTCATTATAGCTTAACAATACTTAAGTAGGAATCCTTTTTTTGTACAACGATTTGGAAAAACGCATAAAAAAATGGACCGGGTTCGGAAAAAGAACCCGATCCGAATTTGAAGTTTCAGTCGCGGGACAGCGCCCCGATAAATTCGAGAATGTACAAGAAAAGGTTGACGATATCCAAATAGATGCAAACGACGAGCGCCGGGATGTCGCGCTCTTCAAATCCTTCGATCGTGAGCCGGCTGAAATCAAACAGCGTATAGCCGACGAAGATGAAAATGCCAAACGCGCTATAAATGAGATGCGCCGTGCCCGAAACGGGAAAGAAGATCTGCAGGATGCCCATGCCGATCAACGCGAGAAGGGAAATGAACAGGAAGCTTCCCAAAAAGCGGAAATCGCGCTTCGACACCATGGCATAGATGGCCGTTCCGCCAAAGGCGAACGCGGTGATGCCGGCCGCGCGCAAGACGACATCGCCGCCGAGCGTGCTCACATAATAGCTGATCGCCGGATACAGCGTCAGACCGGAAACAAACATGAACGCGAACATCAATGAATAACCGATCGCCCGGCGCTTGCGGGCGAACGCCATCATCACGATCATCACGATCTCAACGATGACGAGCGGGAAAAACAGCCGTTGCGGCACGTTTTGTCCGAAATAAAGGCCGGCCGTCGCCACCGCAATCCCCGCAAACAACGCGGTAAAAAATTTGGCATAGGGACGTTGGCTCGTTCGGATTACGGATTCCATTCTGAATCCACCCTTTCATAGGAATCGTCTACAAGTTATACGAAATGACCGCCTGATGGGTTTCTAAGGCGTTTCATCAAAAAATTTCGTCATATCCGTCTCAAACTCATTATAAACGATCGGAGCGCCGCACACAAACGGTTTTCACCGAACGGCATTGAAAAGGCACATGTAGGAGAAACCGCCGCCTGCATCAAGGCGCGCCACGGAACCGCCGGAACGCCCAATCCGAAAGCTCATCCTTCGACGCGGTCCGCCGCGTAGCAGGACCTTCGTCTTTTCAATTCCCGTTTTCGCCCACACCTTGCATTTTGCGGAAGACGCGCCCGACCGGCTTTTTCATGGAATATATTTTAAAGCCCTCGCCTCAAACAAAAAAAGCAGGAAGCCTTTACGGCTTCCCGCTTTTGATTAACTGAACGGAACTCGCTTGCGCGTTTGAATTTGCAGGATTTTGTTGTGCAAACTCTGTTCCGTTTCCCCATTGACTTGGTGGAAGGAACGCTTTGCATTGGCTCTAGGGGATTGAAACGGGTCCTTATATAAGGACGCCGCCGATATCCGGTTGTCCAACGTCAGTCCCTCTTTTCAGTCTCGTGGTCGCTTCTTGCCTGATTGGACAGGAACATGCGAGCCATCGGCCGATCTCTGATCGTGCCGTCCGGCCGCTTCGATGAAAAAACATCCCGCGCCCTCGGTTGAATGGTGTTTTCACTTTGGACGGAGTATTGCTTTTCACCGCGATCCACCATGCCTGATTCCACCTTTCGCATGGGGTATTCTTATTTTGCTTAAAAAGCGGTGTTTTATTTATTCCAATTTTTTCATTCTCGTACGCGGCACCGGATCGACCACAGCTCTTTCATTTAAAGGGATTCATGCGAATCCGCGCGGCAAAAGAAGACGGCCATCCAAGACAATCGAAACGCTCATAACGCCGACTCCCTGTTGGAACCAAAACACTTGCGTCACTTTGCCGATTCCAGCTCTTATCTTGAGCGTTTTTCCGATATTCCGAGTCCTAAATTATAAAAACGCGGTTTTCTTTGCGGACGTCTTTGACCCTTCGGCGACCGTCAAACCGCACCCGATGGGAAACCCTCGAATGGGGCACTCCATGCTTTTATCTTTTCATCGCTATACCGCGTCCTTTGATTTAAAGCCGGATGATTGGAATGCCCCGGGCGTCGGATAAAATTGCAAAAAGGGGGCCTTTGCACACTTTCATACCTAGATTTTCAAAAATGGGTTGGATCTTTAAAATAAGTGCGGCGGCCCGAAATGGCAAATGAAAAAGCAAGGGACTTCTGCGCGAAATCCCTTGCTGAACCTATGTTTATGGCGACCCCGGCAGGATTCGAACCTGCGACGCACGGTTTAGGAAACCGACGCTCTATCCCCTGAGCTACGGGGCCGAATTTTTAAGCATAAAAAACGGACATAGTTAATTATACAAAAAGCATCCGGCTTTGAAAAGACAAGCTCAACTTTCGGACCGAAAGTTGAGCGATTTTGCCATACTTTATCGTTTAAAGGGAAAAAGCGCTGAAAAGGACAAACTTAAAGATTTGGCAAGCGCTACCGCTTCTGACTTGCTCAAATCGCCGGCAATCGAGACGATGTCTTCCCCTTCCACGTAATAAAGAGATGTCTTGCCGTTTTGCGAAGAAATTCTGGCGCTATGGTTTCTGATTTTGATTTCGTCAAATCCTGCCGGCGGGCTTAACGGCTCTTCCCACGGATAACGGGCGATCGTAAATGCCTTTTTACCATCCGTAAACACCCAAACGGTGTATTGGTCATCGATGCTGTCGTCTGCGACATAATAAGATTTTAAAGGAATATTTATCCCTTTCTTATCACGGATGAGGTCGGACGCATTGATTGGCAGATCCATATAACCCTTTATTTTCCACGTTCCGTTCTGCCTCTCAAGAAAGGCGAAATTATACCAATCGGTCGATACCTTCGGCACTTTTAAAGCGACGATGGCGTAATTCGCCAATTGGCTACTCCATTTTATGGATTTCTCTGTCGGCTTTTCGATCGTTCCGTCGGATAATTCCCATTGGATTTCATTTTTGACGGTATCGTGAGGGGTGGCGGTTTCCGTCGAGTCGTTGGCGATGATTTTTTTCAAAATCACATGTGAACGCTGGGTCGACTCATGCGGATGTTGCCGGTTTTCCTTTCTTTGCGGCGAGGTTTCCCCCATTGAGTGGGTCGAGCACCCGACCAATAATAGAAGGAGCACAAGCAAAGCCATTTTGTTTTTCAAGCCGAACGCCTCCAAATTTAAAGCTCAAGGTCGAACGCGCGCTTCTAATCCGCGAGATCAGAATATCTTTTTTTAATTATAATTCTGAAAAAAACAAAGGGCCAACGGTTTTTTCGAGGATTTAAAATATCCCATTGCAGTTTTATTTGCACCGGTATCCCTTGATACACCGTTTGCCCAACACAACAAAAAAAGCAGCCCTTTGCGGACTGCTTTTTCTTCGATCATCGATGGATTATTTTTTTATAACATTCGCAGCTTGCGGGCCGCGGCTGCCTTCAACGATATCGAATTGAACTTGTTGGCCTTCTTCCAAGGTTTTGAAACCTTCTTCTTGGATGGCGGAGTAGTGGACGAAAACGTCGTTGCCGCCTTCCACTTCGATGAAACCGTAACCTTTTTCAGCGTTGAACCATTTTACTCTTCCGTTTTGCATGTGAAACCTCCTAAAACCTTGCGCCTTGCGCAACTGAAATTCTAACCATTCAACCACTTACATAAGGTCCATAAAGCAGTCAGGACCTCCGCATGGTGCAGGAAATAAAAACTACTACACTTCATGCGAAGGTCCTTCATTCTTACTTCCGCGCGCTTATATAATATAGTAAAATGGTTGATCTTACTTTATCACATCGGGCAACCGATGTCAAACACTTAAAAAAGTTTATCCATTTCCCCCGATCAAACGCCATTCGTCGCCTGGTTGGAACAGCCAAAGCGGGCCGCTACCGAATCCCTTCGCAAACCATTTTACGCTCCCCATGCTACAATTATTCATCGATCGCGCATTGAAGCATAAGTCTCTCCGGTAAAATTCCTCCTTTTTGCCCTCATGCGCGCATGTTACAATAAGTTTTGTGACACCGGCGCAAGTCTTGCCGCCGGGTCTGTCGATTCTTTTATGGAAAGCAGTGATTCCTTTGGCCACACCATATATCGCCGTTGAAGGTCCGATCGGCGTCGGGAAAACGACGCTCGCCCGGGCGATCAGTGAGGCGTTTCATTTTGAATTGATTGAAGAAATCGTCGAGGGCCATCCCTTTTTAAAAGCCTTTTACGAAGACATGGAGCGGACAAGCTTCCAGACCGAAATGTTCTTTTTGATCGACCGATTTGAGCAGTTAGAAAACGTCGCCCGCTTGTTGGCAAACGGCCGGCCGGTCGTCAGCGACTACCACATCGCCAAAAACCAATTGTTTGCCGCGCAAACGTTGAAAAAACGCCATCTGGAAAAATTCAATGCCGTTTTCCGCCTTTTGACGGACGATTTGCCGAAACCCAACATCGTCATTTATCTGAAAGCGCGACTGGACACTTTGCTTGAGCGCATTCAAAAGCGCGGCCGTCCCGAAGAGGCGCATTTAACGGTCGACTATCTAAAACGCATCGTTCGCGCTTATGAAGAATGGGTGCCGCGGTTTGCCGCTGAAAACCCGTCCGTTCAAGTGCTCACCATCGAAACCGACGATTGGGACATCGTCGGCGATGCACAAACAAGAGAAAACTTTTTGCACAAGCTTAACACCTTAATAAATGAGGCGTTTTAATATGAACGAAGTCACAGGAATGTTCCCGAAAAAAGCCTTGATCACGATCGCCGGCACGGTCGGCATCGGCAAAACGACGTTTGCGAAGGCGCTGGCATCCAAGATCGGTTATCAAACCTCGCTGGAAAAGGTCGACGGCAATCCGTATCTGGACGATTTTTACCGCGATTTCAAGCGCTGGGCGTTCCATTTGCAAATTTATTTTCTCGCCGAACGCTTTAAGGAACACAAGCGGATGGAAGAATCGCCATACGGTTTTGTCCAAGACCGCTCGATCTATGAAGACACCGGAATTTTTGCGCGGATGCATTATGAAAAAGGCAACATGTCCAAAACCGATTACGAAACCTATACCAGCTTGTTTGAAGCCATGGTGATGACGCCTTATTTTCACAAACCCGACGTGTTGATTTATTTAGAAGGGTCGTTTGAGAAAATTTTGGAACGCATCCAGCTGCGCGGGAGACAGATGGAAAAAGCGACGCCCGTTGACTATTGGAAGGAAATGTATGACCGCTACCAAGAATGGATTGACCGCTTCGACCAATGTCCGGTGCTTCGCGTCAACATCGATGAATATGATGTGAAAAACGATGAAGGCAGCTTGGATCCGATATTGAACAAAATCGCCGGCATTTTAAACAAGCCGGCGGCCCGTTAAACCCGATACGAAAAAAGCCATCCGGAATGACCGGATGGCTTTTTACAATCTCCAATTGCGCGATGGGTGTTCATGATGGTTCATGGCGGAGGAGGAGGGATTTGAACCCCCGCGGGCCGTGAAGCCCCTGGCGGTTTTCAAGACCGCTCCCTTCAGCCACTTGGGTACTCCTCCGCGACGAGAACCATCTTAACACAATCGTTGTGAGGAATCAAGCCTTCTCCACGAGGAGTCGGCCCCGCTCCGGCTTCCGCATGGCCGACCCCTCAACGGTGCGCATCGCCATTCGTTGCAAGCGGTGCCCCGCGTTTGTGCCGGCAAGAACCGCTCCCCGTTCATCCGAAATGGCCGCACCGATTGGACGGGATCCTTCATCCCCGCTCATTTCGGCTCGATCCGTTCAATGCCGCGCATGTACGGCCGGAGCGCTTCCGGGATGACGACGCTGCCGTCCGCCTGCTGATAATTTTCCAAGATGGCCGCGAACGTCCGTCCGACCGCGAGACCGGATCCGTTTAAGGTATGGACGTATTCCGGTTTTTTATTCGGTTCGCGGCGGAAACGGATGCCGGCGCGCCGGGCTTGGAAATCTTCAAAGTTGCTGCAGGAAGAAATTTCGCGATACGTGTGATAGCTCGGCAGCCACACTTCCAGGTCATATTTTTTCGCCGCGGCGAACCCGAGATCGCCGGTGCAAATGCTGACGACGCGATACGGAAGCCCGAGAAGCTGCAAAACGCGTTCGGCGTGTCCGGTCAATTTCTCCAGCTCGTCGTAAGAATCCTCCGGTTTGACGAAGCGGACGAGTTCGACTTTGTTGAATTGATGCTGACGGATCAATCCCCTCGTATCGCGGCCCGCCGCCCCGGCCTCGGACCGGAAATTGGCGCTGTACGCGCAGTAAGCGAGCGGCAGATCATCGGCATCGAGAATTTCGTCGCGATGATAATTGGTCACGGGCACTTCCGCCGTCGGAACGAGGAAATAGTCGTCCTCACGGATTTTAAAGGCGTCTTCTTCAAATTTCGGCAATTGCCCCGTTCCGGTCATGCTCGCGCGGTTGACGAGAAACGGCGGCCACATTTCCTTATAACCGTGTTCCTCAGAATGCAAATCCATCATGAAGTTGATGAGCGCCCGTTCGAGGCGGGCACCGAGGCCCTTGTAAAAGACAAACCGGCTTCCCGTCACTTTGGCGGCCCGTTCAAAGTCCAAAATGCCGAGTTTGGCGGCGATTTCCCAATGCGGCTTCGGCTCGAAGTCGAATTCCGGCAAATCGCCCCAGCGGCGGACTTCCACGTTGTCCTCTTCGCTTTCGCCGACCGGAACGCTTTCATGAGGAATGTTCGGGATCGACAACATCAATTGGTCGAGTTCTTCTTCAACCGCGCGCAATCGTTCATCCAAGTCTTTAATGCGTTCGCCGACCTCGCGCATTTCTTGGATCAACGCGTCAGCGTCTTCTTTGTTCCGCTTTTTTCTCGCGATTTCTTGGGAGACCTCGTTGCGCTTCGCCTTCAGCGCTTCGGTTTCCCGGATCAATTCCCGCCGCTTTTCGTCAAGCGACGGAAATTTTTCAAAATCGGCGAGGTCTTCTCCCCGCTTGTCCAGTTTCTTTTTAATTTCATCATAATTTTCCCGGACAAATTTTAAATCGAGCATCTTTGATGACCTCCCGTCTGAATGGATTAAAAAACAAAAACCCCCGCCCGAGAAGGGACGAGAGTTACCCGCGTTGCCACCCCAATTGTCCGCCGAAGGCGAACCGCTTGAGCGATGATAACGGCATCAGGCCGAAAACGCCTACTGGCATTCTTTGCGTTCAGCATTTTGACTCGGGGACGGATTCACAGCGCGCTTCGAGCGGTTCGCACCAGCCACCGCCTCTCTGAACAAAGCCGACCGCCGCTACTAGTTCCCGTCATGGTCTTTCCGAATGATCGATTTATTAATTAAACTTACACCATGTTTATCGGAAATGCAAGAGATCGCCGACATATTTTACGGACGGCGCGCGGCCGCCTCTTCGACCAATTCCACAAAATAACGATGGAAGCGGGCATCGCCGGTCAATTCGGGATGAAACGCCGCCGCCAAAAACCGGCCTTCGCGGGCGGCAACGATCTTATCTTCATACTTGGACAGCACTTCGACATTTGGACCTGCTTCCAGAATGTACGGCGCGCGAATGAATACACCGACAAAGTCGTCTGCCACGCCCTTGATTTCAAGCGGCGTTTCGAAGCTTTGCACTTGCCGGCCGAACGCGTTGCGCCGCACGTTGATGTCCATCAAGCCGAGGTGCGGAACCGCTTGCCCTTCAATCTTTTTCGCCAATAAAATCAGGCCGGCGCATGTGCCGAAGATCGGTTTTTCCTCGGCAAAGGCTTTGATTGCTTCAAAAAGACCGGACCGGTCCATGAGGCGGCGCATCGTCGTGCTCTCGCCGCCAGGAAGGATTAAGCCGTCGAGCTCCGCCAATTGTTCGGGCCGCTTGACGGTCGAACCTTCCGCGCCGACCGCCTCAAGCGCCTGCAAATGTTCGCTGACGGCGCCTTGAAGGCCCAAAACGCCAATTTTTACAGTCATGATGCATCCTTCCGTTTCTCTCCTTCATTTTTTGCCAAACCGGAGGATCAACCACAGAAGTTTTCGCCGCCATTCTTTTTAACAAATCCGGACCCCGTTCAAAATGAAGCTCATTCGCTTCGATCCTGCATGCGGTCGGACGGATCGAGCGCCGCCATGTCCAACCCGCGCATCGCTTCGCCAAGCCCTTTGGAAAGATGGGCGATGAGTTCATAATCCTCATAATGCGCCGTCGCTTCGACGATCGCTTTGGCGTACTTTTCCGGGTTTTCCGATTTGAAAATGCCCGATCCGACGAAGACGCCGTCCGCTCCCAATTGCATCATGAGCGCGGCATCGGCGGGCGTCGCCACCCCGCCGGCGGCAAAATTGACGACCGGAAGCCGTCCCCGTTTCTTGATTTCCAATAGAACGTCATACGGCGCGCCGAGTTCCTTGGCTTCGGTCATGAGCTCGTCCTCGGACATGCCGATGATTTTGCGAACTTGCGCATTGACAAGCCGCAAGTGCCGAACCGCTTCCACGATGTTGCCGGTTCCGGGCTCGCCTTTCGTCCTCAGCATCGACGCCCCTTCCCCGATGCGGCGCGCCGCTTCCCCGAGATTGCGGCAGCCGCACACGAACGGAACGGTAAACGCCTTTTTATCGATGTGATACCGGTCGTCCGCCGGGGTCAGCACTTCGCTTTCGTCGATGTAATCGACGCCCATCGCTTCGAGCACGCGGGCTTCAACGATGTGTCCGATCCGGCATTTCGCCATGACGGGAATGGAGACGGCGTTCATGACTTCTTCAATGACCCGCGGATCGGCCATCCTGGCCACGCCGCCGGCTGCGCGAATGTCGGCCGGGACTCTCTCCAACGCCATGACCGCCACAGCGCCGGCTTCTTCGGCGATTTTGGCCTGTTCAGCGTTGACGACGTCCATGATGACGCCGCCCTTTTGCATTTCCGCCATGCCGCGTTTGACTCGATCTGTTCCAACCTTTGCCAATGAAGACACCCTCTTTTCGGTTACGTATCGATTTAAAACATTGGCAAGCAAAGAGCCAGAAAATCATCCCTGAACGCGCAAAAATCTGGCCGCGCGTGCCCGAGGAAGCGATTGAACAAATTCTCCGGATGAGTCACCGGTTGCGTCCAAGCTTAGAACAAACCTTTGATCAAATCGAACGCCCCAGTAAAGATACCGGCGATAAAGTGCCCGATCGCTCGGAAAAAGCGGACAAACCAATTGGCCTTATCGACGTCTTCAGTAGCAACGACGGGAATTTTCGGCTCGCCGTACAAGTATGCCGAATCTTGTTTTTTGCCTTTATAGCTCAAGGTCACATAGCCGACTTTTTGACCTTTTTTCACCGGAGCGGTCAGCTGGCCGTCCTTGTTGAGCAAGGATTTGTCAAGATGGAGCACCGGCTTATAATTTTTCTCATCGCCGATTTCGACCGGAATGGTGATCGGCTCTTTGACGGCGATGGAAACGGAACCTTTTTTGCCTTTGGTGACGGGCAGGCTCTCTTGATTCTTAAATCGATAGCCCGCCTTGACGATCGTCTTGTCTTCCGTTTGTTTGAAACCGTAATCATAGAGTTTTTTGGTCTCAAGGAAACGGGCTTTCTCCGATTTCGTCCCCATCACGACGGAAATGAAGCGACGATCTCCCTGCTTCACCGTTCCCGTAAAACATTCGCCGGCGGCATCGGTAAAGCCGGTTTTCAATCCGTCTACGCCCGGATACTTGAATTCTCTCATATTATCGCCAAAACCGGGCAACATCCAGTTGTAATTCACCATATGGACCTTTTCCCCAGGACCGGCGATAAAATCTTTTTCCGTAATGCTAGAAACCTTCAACGCTTCGGGATATTCATTGACAATGTGATAGGCAAGTTTGGCGAGCGAGCGAGCGGAAATTTCATTCGTGTCTTTCGGGCCGCCCGCGGCTTTATATTTTCCAAGATCGACGTTGTCGAGGCCGGAGCTGTTGATGTATTTTGTCCCTGTCATCCCGAGTTTTTTGGCGGTTTCGTTCATCTGCTTGACAAAATTCGCTTCGCTTCCACCGCCAAGCAGTTCGGCGAGCGCCACCGCGGCGCCGTTAGAAGAGTAGATGGCCAACGCTTCATAGAGATCTTTTACCGTGTAATTAAAATCTTTCCGCAAAGGAACGCCGGAAAAATCCGGATTATGGGAGATGGCCGACGCTTTGTCGCTGATCGGCACCGTTGTCGTCCACTTTATTTTTCCATCGTGCACCGCTTTTTGCACGAGATATTCGGTCATCATCTTCGTCATGCTGGCGGGCGGCAGCATTTCATCCGCGTTCTTTTCGTAAAGAATCTTGCCCGTTTTCGCATCGACGAGGATGGCGGATTTCGCATTAATATTTAATGAATCCGCGGCCGTTTCCGCTTTCGCGCCGTTCGGATGCCATAGCGTTGACGCAGCCAAGGCAAAGCCGAGGACTAAAGCGGAAATTCGGCGGCACTTTTTTAACCCATTCACCAAGCACACCTCCGATGGACTCACACAACCGCTATTTTAACATAGAAAGACGGGCGCGGAAATACGGGGATTATTGGCGAAAATCCCCACCGTCCGGGCGCCCGTCCGTTCATCGATTGCTATCTTGGAAGAAAGGCCGAAACCGTCACAACCAATAGTTCGGCGCTTCCTTCGTAATTTGAACGTCATGGGGATGGCTTTCCACCAACCCGGCATTCGTGATTCTTGTAAATTGGGCGTTTTCCCGCAAATCTTCAATGGTTGCCGCACCGCAGTAACCCATGCCGGCGCGTAATCCGCCGACGAGCTGATAAATCGTGTCGGCCACTTTTCCTTTGTAAGGCACGCGTCCTTCGATCCCTTCAGGCACAAGTTTTTTCTGTCCTTCTTGGAAATAGCGATCCTTGCTACCGCGTTCCATTGCGCCGATCGACCCCATGCCGCGATAGACTTTATATTGCCGTCCTTGATAGATTTCCGTTTCGCCGGGGCTTTCTTCGCAACCGGCGAGCAGGCTGCCGAGCATGACCGCATGACCGCCCGCCGCGATCGCCTTCACGATGTCGCCGGAATATTTGATGCCCCCGTCGGCAATGATCGCAACGCCGTGTTTCCTCGCCTCGGTCGCGCAGTCGTAAATCGCCGTGATTTGCGGAACCCCGACGCCCGCGACGATCCTCGTCGTGCAAATGGAACCGGGACCGATGCCGACCTTCACGACATCGGCACCCGCTTCGATCAAGGCGCGCGTGCCTTCGGCGGTGGCGACGTTGCCGGCGATGATGTTCAAGTCGGGAAACGCTTCGCGAATCGCCCGGACTTGATCGAGCACGCCTGTGGAATGGCCGTGGGCGGTATCGATGACGATCGCGTCAACGCCGGCTTCGACGAGCTTCTTGACGCGCGTCAACGCGTCTTTTGTCACGCCGACCGCGGCCGCCACGAGCAGGCGCCCTTGTTCGTCCTTTGCCGCATTGGGAAATTCGATGACTTTCTCGATGTCCTTAATCGTGATCAAACCTTTTAACACGCCGTTTTCGTCGACGAGCGGCAGTTTTTCGATCTTATGTTTTTCCAATATTTTTTCCGCTTCTTCCAAAGTCGTGCCGACCGGCGCGGTGATCAGGTTTTCTTTCGTCATGACTTCTTTAATTTTTACGGAATAGTCTTGCACAAAGCGGAGATCGCGGTTCGTGATGATGCCGACCAGCTTTTGATTTTCATCGACGATCGGGACACCGGAAATGCGGTACTTCGACATAAGATGTTCGGCATCATAGACTTGGTTTTCAGGGGTCAAATAAAAGGGGTTGGTGATGACGCCGTTTTCCGAGCGTTTGACGCGATCGACTTGCTCGGCTTGCTCCTCGATGGACATGTTTTTGTGGATGACGCCCAATCCGCCTTGCCGGGCCATGGCAATCGCCATTTCTGCCTCCGTCACAGTGTCCATGCCGGCGCTTATAATCGGGATGTTCAGCTTCAACGTTTTCGTGAGCTCCGTTTTAACCGATACATCTTTTGGCAATACTTCCGATTTAGCGGGAATCAGCAGCACGTCATCGAACGTCAGCGATTCCTTTTTAAATTTATCTTCCCACATGGGCTTGTACACCTCTTTTAAGTTTGGGATGTAGACCGTTTGTCGAAAAATTTTTATCTAGCTTATCAATCGGCGGTGAGACGTGTCAAGGAAGCCACTAAAAGTTCCATTTTTCAAAACTGCGGGAGAGATGTTCGGTGCGAAATGAAGCGATTTGGGAACCCTTTACTCCTTATAAATCAGCGGGATTTGTGCAACGTCTTTTAAAGAAACTTTACGAGGCGAAGGGGCTGGACGAACCGCTGACCAAAAGTTACCAAAACGGCTCGACCTTCAGCTATTACATTGAACACGGGCAAAAATTTTTCAGCAAGCGCTCCGTGCCCCGTACGAGATCAAACCGGTTTTATTATTTTACGGAGCGGCCCAGCTTTTAAAAGCGTGTCTTTTGACGGAGGCGCCCGAATATCCGGAATCCTCGCGCGTGCTCGCCCACGGCGTCTCCACGCGTAAGAAGAAAAAAAGCCGTTATGAATTCATCCAAGATACCGTCCAAATCCAAAAAAGCGGACTTTTTTCATACGCCGGTAAAAAACTGTATCAAATGGCGCCGATGGAAGGCGCCAAATTCAAAATGGAAGACTTGTTTTTTCAGATTCCCGAACTCCGTGAGCTCTTTGTGCGCATGCGAAACAAAACCATCTCTTATCCGATCGGTGTCGCTGAAGACGGCACGCTTTTCGTGTCGGCGCAAATCCTCAACGATCTGCAAATGTCGAAAACCCGTTTTTTTCATTTTTTAGAGGACTATCTCCATCCGGCAGCTTCTGATACGCCCGATGTCTTGCACTTTATGGCCGGTTCCGATGGTCTTTCCGACCGCTTTCCATTCCTCACGGACATGGACGGCATCCATTATCTGCCGGCGGTCAGGGCGGGGTATATCGAGCTGCCTGAACCGCTCACCCATTATCTCATTCTCTACAATCTCAGCATGATCAGCCGGTATGAAACCGAATGGTGGTCGGTGCTTCACGCGGAACGGTCATCACCCGATCTGGCTTTTATTCACGCCTTTATCGATGTGACCCAAAGAAAGTTTCCCTTCATGACCGCCCGCTGGCTCTCAAAACAGGAACAGCAAACCCATTGACATCGCCTACGGCAACACTTCCTCAATGTACACATCGCGGTGATCCAAAAGGGAAAAGGTTTCGCCGTCATCCAGGCGGATGAGCGGCCTGGTCGGCGCATTGGCATAAATAAACACGATTTCGCCGACCGTGTCGTTTGACAGCAGCACTTTTTTCCCGACCGAACGGTTCGCGACTTCATCGGCCAAAAGGGAAAGCACCTTATGATCAAGCTGGCCAAAATGGTCGTGCCGCAGCAAGTCCAATGCGCTAAAAGGCGAATGTTTCTTCCGGTACGGCCGCTCGCATATTAAGGCGTGGAAGGTGTCGGCCACCGCTACGATTTTCGCGTACGGATGGATGTTTTCCCTGGAAAGACGCAAGGGATAGCCGCTTCCGTCTTCCCGTTCATGGTGCTGCAATACCGCCAGAAGCACCCCTTCCTTGGCCGCGGAATGGTCTTTCAACATCTGATAACCGTAAATGGTGTGTTTTTCGATTTGGCGGCGTTCGAGATGGGTTAAAACATCGCGCTTTTCATAGAGACGAGGGGGAAGTTTGGCCATTCCGCAATCGGCCAATAAACCGGCCAAACCGATCTCCAAGATTTGCCTTTTGGGATGTTTCATTTTATGCGCCAAATAAGCGCTGATCA
Source organism: Caenibacillus caldisaponilyticus (assembly GCF_002003465.1). GTDB lineage: Bacteria > Bacillota > Bacilli > Bacillales > Sporolactobacillaceae > Caenibacillus > Caenibacillus caldisaponilyticus. The sequence goes on from NZ_BDDQ01000046.1 coordinate 17,917, forward strand.
GTCCGACGCTCACCGAGTGATCGTACAAATAGCCGGACGGCTTTGAAAATCGGTAAAGACCGAAGAGCGCATCGGGCCTTTCCAAAAACGGATGGACGAGCTGAGTGATCATATTGAAAGCCGAAAAAATGTCGACAGGTTTGCCCTGTTGCCAATCTTGAAAATACCCTTTGAATTTTTGAACCGCATCTAAAAATGATTCAAGCAACGGATCCTCGACAACACCGCTTTCGGGCGACTGCGTGCGATCGGGGCGGCGCTTGAACGGTTCTCCGTTGTCGAGCACGGGCTCGATATCGACGCTATCGATTAAAAAAGCATTCAGAACTTCCAAATGCCAATCGGTCAGCACCGTCTTTTTCTTCATAAGCGGCACGGCGGCTTTCGAATAAACGTCCGCGGCCAAAACGCATCCTTCGACGAGTTCCGCTCTGTTCACTTTCATTGGATTCCATACCCCTTATATTTATTTTGACGGTGAGCCATGTGCCTCCATCGAACTCACGGTTGATCCTTCACCGTTCTATGCGGGGAGCGGGAAGGAAAAAGCGAAAGATCAAGCGGTGTCCATCTTCCAAAAGCCGTTTCTTTTTATAAAACCGGGAACCAAGCCTTCGCCTGATTCCCGGATGTTCCATCTGGATGCCATTAATCTTTGCTGTTATCTTCTTCGACCATTTCCGAATCGTCCTCAGAAAGAACGCGCGCCACGGTGGCGACTTCATCTCCTTCCGAGATGCGGATGAGCTTGACGCCCATCGTAATCCGACCGAGACGGGGAATGCCGGGGACCGCGGTGCGAATGATGATGCCGTTGTGGGTAATGATCATCAAATCTTCGTTTTCCTTCACCGTTCTTAAGGCGACCATTTCCCCGTTTTTCTCCGTGATGTTGCACGTTTTAATGCCTTTGCCGCCCCGCGTCTGAATCCGGTATTCTTTGATCGGCGTCCGCTTGCCGTACCCTTTTTTCGTCACGATCAAAATGTCTTCATCGTCTTCGATAATGCCCATGCCGACGACTTCGTCGCCGTCCGTAAGCGTGATGGCTTTGACGCCGGTCGCCGCGCGTCCCATGGCGCGAACGTCGGTTTCATCAAAGCGGATCGAGAAGCCGTTTTTCGTCCCGATGATGATTTGTTTTTCCCCGTCCGTCAAACGAACGGAAATGAGTTCATCCTCCTCGCGCAGATTGAGCGCGATGAGCCCGCCTTTTCGGATGTTGGCGAATTCAGACAGCGGCGTCCGTTTGATGATGCCGTTTTTGGTCACAAAGACCAAGAACGCCTTCTCATCAAAACCGCTGATCGGAAAGACGGCGGTGATGTGTTCATCCTTTTCGATTTGAACCAAATTAATGACGGGAATGCCCTTGGCCGTCCGCCCGTATTCGGGGATTTCGTAGCCTTTTAAGCGGTACACCTTGCCCTTGTTCGTAAACAACAGGACGTAGTGGTGGGTGTTGGTCGTAAACAGATGTTCGACGAAATCATCTTCATTCGTCCCCATGCCTTGTACGCCGCGGCCGCCCCGGTTTTGGCTTTTATACGCGTCAACGGGCATCCGTTTGATATAGCCGTTATGCGTGAGCGCGATGACGATTTGTTCGCGCGGAATGAGGTCTTCGTCTTCGATCGCATGGATGCCGGCGGTGATTTCGGTCCGCCTTTCATCGTTGTATTTTTCCTTGATTTCGAGAAGCTCTTGGCGAATGATCGACAATACTTTTTCTTCATCGGCTAGAATGGCCTTCAATTCCGCAATGCGTTCGACTAACTCTTTGTATTCCGTTTCGATTTTTTCGCGTTCCAAACCCGTCAAGCGCTGCAGGCGCATATCGAGAATCGCCTGCGCTTGCTCATGAGTGAGCTGAAAGCGAGACATCAAAGCATCGCGGGCGATATCGGTCGTCTCCGAACCTCGGATGAGCTCGATGATTTCATCGATGTGATCCAAGGCGATGCGCAGCCCCTCCAAAATATGGGCGCGCGCTTCCGCTTTTTTCAGTTCATAGCGGGTCCGCCGTTTGATCACATCTTTTTGATGATCGAGATAAAGAGCCAAGCACTGTTTGAGATTGAGCACTTTCGGGCGGTCGTCGACGAGCGCCAGCATATTGATGCCGAACGTCGTCTGCAGCGCCGTATGTTTGTATAAATTGTTTAAAAGCACGTTCGCATTGACATCGCGGCGGACTTCGATGACCACGCGCATGCCGCTGCGATCGGACTCATCCCGAAGATCCGTGATGCCGTCGATTCGTTTATCGCGGACGAGCTCGGCGATTTTTTCGACCAGCTTCGCTTTGTTCACTTGATAAGGCAGCTCGGTGACGATGATCGATTCCTTACCGTTTTCCGATTGTTCGATGTGGACTTTCGCGCGCAACGTAATCGTGCCGCGGCCGGTATGGTAAGCCCGGCGGATCCCTTCGCGCCCGAGGATGAGGCCGCCTGTCGGAAAGTCCGGACCCGGAATGTATTTCATCAACTCGTTAATGGAGATGTCCGGATTTTTGCTCAAGGCGAGAATGCCGTCGATCACCTCGCCCAATTGGTGGGGCGGAATGTTGGTCGCCATGCCGACCGCGATGCCCGACGCCCCGTTGACGAGAAGGTTGGGAAAACGGGACGGCAAAACGACCGGTTCGGTTTCCGAACCGTCATAGTTGTCGCGGAAATCGATGGTCTCTTTTTTGATATCGCGGACCATTTCCATGGCGATTTTCGACATTCGCGCTTCGGTATAACGCATCGCTGCCGCCGCGTCGCCGTCGATGGAACCGAAGTTGCCGTGGCCATCGATGAGCTCGTAACGATAGTTAAAATCTTGCGCCATGCGCACCATCGTATCGTATACCGCGGCGTCGCCGTGCGGGTGGAATTTGCCGATCACCTCGCCGACGATGCGGGCCGATTTTTTATAAGCTTTATCCGCCGTCATGCCGAGCTCGTTCATGGCATATAATATCCGACGATGAACCGGTTTGAGGCCGTCGCGGACGTCCGGAAGAGCGCGGCTGACGATGACGCTCATCGCGTAATCCAGAAAAGACGTCCGCATCTCTTCACTGATATTGACCGGTCTGACGCGTGATTCTTCATTTTGTGACATGACAAGCCCTCCGTCCTTCTCGCCGGTTGTCTAAAGGAAACACCGGCTTGCCGTCTGCCCCGGCCTCCAATGATCGGCTGATCAAGCGGTCGCCGGTCAACGATGCTCCGCCGCATTGGATGAGCGGCCGCTTGCCTAGCCCGGCCGCCGTATCCGGGGCACTCCATGGTTTTATATATCAAGATTTTTTACAAAGTGTGCATTTTCTTCAATAAATTGTCTTCTCGGTTCAACATCGTCGCCCATTAATATTTCGAAGACTTCGTTGGCTTCGATCGCATCGTCCAATGTCACCTGTAAAATGACGCGATTTTTCGGATCCATGGTCGTCTCCCACAACTGTTCCGCGTTCATTTCGCCCAAACCTTTGTAACGTTGGATGACCGGTTTCGGATTGGGGGGCAATTGTTTCAGGCGATGGTTTAATTCGCGGTCATTATAGACGTATTCGACATGTTTGTTCTGGGTAATTTTATAAAGCGGCGGTTGCGCGATATAAATGTACCCTTTCTCCAACATCGGCCGCATGTAGCGGTAGAAGAACGTCAACAGCAGGGTGCGGATGTGGGCGCCGTCCACGTCGGCGTCGGTCATGATGATGATTTTGTGATAGCGCGCTTTCCGAATGTCAAAATCTTCTCCGACACCCGTGCCGACGGCGGTGATGATCGCGCGGACTTCATTGTTGGACAAAATTTTGTCCAATCGCGCTTTTTCCACGTTCAAAATTTTGCCTCTGAGCGGCAAAATCGCCTGAAAATGACGGTCACGCCCTTGTTTGGCGGAACCTCCCGCCGAATCGCCCTCGACGATGTAAAGCTCCGAAATCGATGCGTCTTTCGATGAGCAATCCGCGAGTTTCCCGGGAAGGGAGGAGACATCCAATGGCGATTTTCTGCGCGTCAGCTCGCGGGCTTTTTTGGCGGCGATTCGCGCCCGCGCGGCCATCATGCCTTTTTCAACGATAAGCCTCGCGATGTCGGGATTTTCATATAAAAACCTCGAAAAGGCTTCGGCAAACAGCGATTCCGTAATCGTCCGCGCATCGGCGTTTCCCAATTTCGTTTTCGTCTGCCCCTCAAACTGGGGATCGGGGTGTTTGATGGAGATGATGGCCGTCAACCCTTCGCGCACATCTTCGCCCGTCAAGTTCGGATCCTTCTCTTTAAAAATTTGGTTTTTCCGTGCGTATTCGTTAATGACCCGGGTCAAGGCAATTTTAAAACCGTATTCATGGGTGCCGCCTTCATGGGTATGAATGTTGTTGGCAAAAGAATAAATTTGGCTTATGAATCCGGTGTTATATTGCATGGCGATTTCGATGGCGACACCGTTTTTTTCGCCTTCCACGTAAATCGGTTCTTTGTGCAGCACGTCCTTCGTCCGGTTTAAATAGCTGACGAAAGACTTGATGCCGCCTTCATAATGGAATTCCGCCCACTTGCTTTCTTCCTCCCGCTCATCTCGGAGAAGGATGCGGATGCCTTTATTTAAAAAGGCCAACTCCCGCAAGCGCGCGGTCAACGTATCGTACTCGAAAGTCGTCGTTTCCTTGAAAATTTCCGGATCAGGGATAAAGTGCGTTTCCGTGCCCGTCTCTTCCGTTTCCCCGATGATGCGAATATCTTCATCAGGAGTGCCGCGGTGATATTTTTGAAAATAAATGTGACCGTCCCGATAAACTTTTACCCATAATTCCTTCGACAAGGCGTTGACGACCGATGCGCCGACGCCGTGCAGGCCGCCGGAGACCTTATAACCGCCGCCGCCGAATTTTCCGCCGGCGTGCAACACCGTCATGATGACTTCCAAAGCCGGGCGGCCGACCTTTTCCTGAATGTCCACGGGTATGCCGCGTCCGTTATCCTTGACGGTGATGCCGCCGTCTTTCGTGATCGTCACTTCAATTCGATCGCAATAACCGGCTAATGCTTCGTCGATGCTGTTGTCGACGATCTCCCAGACCAAATGATGCAAGCCCCGGCTACCGGTGGAACCGATGTACATCCCCGGTCTCTTCCGAACAGCTTCCAATCCTTCCAATACTTGTATTTGACTGGCATCGTATGTTTCTCTCGCACGTTCCTCATTCATGACCATCACCTGCTTTCTCTTTGCCGTTCGCCATGCTTGCACGTTTAATAGAAGTGCCGGGAGCGCTTTTTCAATGTGGTCGGAGAAAAAGGTGAAAAATATATATATTTATCGGTAATAACCACGGATTTCGTCATTTGGCGCCCGATGTCGCGGAGTTTGTTTTCCATTTTGGCCCGTTCGATGAGGGCTTTGTTTCCCTCGTCCTTAAGAAACAAGCCATAATTTATGATCGCGACGACTTCGTCTATCCGGATCACGGTGTCTTCGCCCAAGTGTATGAACATCGGCTACCCTCTCAATCCACAGTTTCGACGATTTCCCCGTTCTTCACCCGATAGGAGCGGGCCTCCCGGATCATTTCATGATCAATGCCGGCCACGCTTGTCGTCGTGACGATGGTTTGGACGCGCTCTTTAAACGTGGACAACAAATGCGTTTGGCGAACGTCGTCCAATTCGCTCAAAACGTCATCGAGCAAAAGCAGCGGATATTCCCCCACCTCGTCTGCAATTAACTCGATTTCTGCAAGTTTTAAAGATAACGCCGTCGTTCTCTGCTGTCCCTGTGACCCGTATGTTTGTACGTTTTTGTCATTGACTGCCAAATCCAAGTCGTCGCGATGAGGTCCGATGAGGGTTAAACCGCGTTCCATTTCCTTTTTCCGCACGTCGGCGAAAGCCTTTTCATACACTTCTTTTATCCTTGACAATTCCATGTCTTCTGATACGTCGCCGACGCTGGAGCGATAGTCCATCGAGAGCCGTTCACGCCCGTCCGTAATGCTTTGATGAATGTCCGCCGCCCAATCCCTGAGGAGCCGAATGAAACGCAAACGGCGATGGACGAGATCGGCGGCCAATTCTATCATTTGTGCGGTGAGAATGTCGAGCATGGACTGAACCGACCGATCCGAGCCGTCGGCATTTTTCAATAAGGCGTTGCGCTGCTCAAGTACTTTTTGGTATTGGGATAGGCGGTGAAGATATACGGGTTGTATTTGACCGATCTCCATGTCGATGAACCGGCGGCGGAGGCTGGGGCTTCCTTTCACGAGTTGCAAATCGTCCGGTGTGAACATGACGACATTGCACAAACCGACATATTGACTGAGCTTTTTCCTTTCGATGTGATTGGCTTTCGCCTTTTTCCCTTTCTTGGAAATCGTCAATTCCAGCGGAATCGTTCCGCTCTTTTTGTTCACTTTACCTTCTATTTTAGCATAATTCCGGCCCCATTGAATTAATTCTTTGTCGTGAGACGTCCGATGGGATTTGGCCATGCCCAAGACGTATACGGCTTCGAGCAAATTCGTTTTGCCTTGGGCGTTTTCCCCGATGAACACGTTGATGCCCTTCGACAGGGCGACGTCCAATTCGGTGTAATTGCGAAACTGTTTCACCTTTATGTTTTCCAAATACAAAAGGGTTTCCCCCTGTTCCAGCGGTACCGGAATAGATTTTGATGGCTCTTATTTCCGATCGACGATAAAGGTGCCGGCACCGTCCACCTCTACTGTGTCGCCCGGCACGAGCTTTTTGCCGCGCCGGGATTCCGGTTGTCCGTTGACGGTCACGCGGTTTTCCGAGAGAAAACGCTTGGCTTGTCCGCCCGTTCTAATGATTCCGACAAGCTTTAACAGTTGTCCCAACGTGATATAGGGTTCGTCGCGTTCAAGCCATACTCTTTCGCGCTCCGGCATACGCCTCTCCTTTCTCCTTTTCGGTAGATGGTTGTTTTTATTTTATCCGCGTAGCTCCCATTGCTTCCCCGAGAGATGCTGGACGCGTGCGGCCTGTAACTGCCGCGCCGCTGCCTCTCTAAAAAAGAAAAGGCCTAAACGCCTTTTCTTCCGCAAAGACTCAGTTGGTGCGAATCGGCAATATGAGCATGAGAATGTTGTCGTCATCCAACGGCCGGATTAAAAACGGCTTCATCGCGCCGGTGAACGTGACTTTGATTTCTTCCGCATCGATTCGCGTCAATGCATCCATCATGTATTTTGAACTGAAAGAAATCCGCATTTCTTCGCCGCTATGATCGATGACCGGTACGCTTTCATAAACCCGGCCGATTTCGGGCGATTGGGAAATGATTTCCACTCGTTTTTCCGCTTCGAACGTTTTCAATTTCACGACGTTGTTGCGTTCCTCGCGGGCCAATAACGACGCGCGATCGATCGCTTGTAAAAATTCCTTGGTATTTAAAATGATTTCGGTTTTGGCGTCTCTCGGAATGAGTCCGTCCGTTTCCGGGTAATTGCCTTCAAGCAACCGGGAAAAAAATTGAATGTTGTCGGTCTTGAATAAGATTTGATTCGAAGTGATGGCGATATCCACCCAGTCGTTCCCATTGTCATCGAGGATTTTTCCCAATTCGTTCAGGCTTTTCCCCGGTATGACCACATTTTTATATTCGACCGCCGGATCGACATCGACGGCTACCACCCGTTTGGCCAAACGGTGGCTGTCCGTTGCGACGCAAGTCAGGCGTCCGTTTTTGATCGCCCAATTTGCGCCCGTCAACACCGGCCGCGTTTCGGACGTCGAGACGGCATAAACGGTTTGGCGAATGACTTGTTTCAGCAAATCTTTTCGGATCGGCACGACGTTGTCCGCGCGGATCACGGGAAGCCTCGGATATTCTTCAGCATCCAATCCATTTAAGCTGAATTCCGCTTGTCCCGAGCGAATACGCGTGACAAACCGGCTGTCGACCTCGATGTCCACTTGATCGTTCGGAAGTTTTTTGACGATATCCGCGAAATAACGAGCGATGAGCACGATGCTTCCCGGTTGATGGATCTCAATCTTTTGCACGCCGTCTTCTTCGAGCGGAATGAAGGCTTGGATGGAGACATCGGAATCGCTTCCGGTCAATGTCAAACCTTCCGGCGTCGCCTCCAGTTTTATGCCGGTCAGGATTGGGATGGTCGTCCGTGGCGAGACTGCTTTCATCACGTGGTTCACGTTTTCCGCCAAGGCGTCGCGATAAACGGTCAGCTTCATGAGCAAACCGCTTTCACCCGCGATGGATGATGTAGCGAGAGCCAATGGAATTCCTCCTAGTGTATTTCTTTATTATTAAGTAATAAAAGCAGTAATAATAGTAATAGGCGTTGTGAGTTTGTGAATAAATGCCGTAAAACAAGAAAGATAGCGTTATCCACATGTGGACAAATTGTGAATAACGCGATCGCTAGGCCGCGAATTCTTAACAGGTCTGTGGATTATACCGGCGATTTCAAGTGCTCGGTGATCTCTTGGATTTCCCGGCGAAGATTTTGATCGGTTTCCAATAACTTTGAGATTTTTTCATGGGCGTGAATGACCGTCGTATGGTCCCGACCGCCGAATTCATCGCCGATTTTCGGGAGGGAGTAATCCGTCAATTCCCGAGCGAGATACATGGCGATTTGACGTGGAAAAGCGATGGATTTTGTCCGTTTTTTCGCGATGAAATCTTCGATTTTGACGTTGTAATGTTCGCCGACAGCGGCTTGAATGTCTTTAATGGTGATCGACTTAGGTTTGGAAGACGGAATGATATCCTTTAATGCTTCCGCCGCCAGGTCGACGTTAATGTCTTGGTTGATCAGTGAGGAATAGGCGACGACACGAATCAAGGCGCCTTCCAATTCCCGAATGTTGGTGTCGATTTGGTTGGCGATGTACAACATGACTTCGTTCGGCAAATCGAGACCTTCCGCCTTCGCTTTTTTCCGCAAAATCGCGATCCGCGTTTCCAGATCCGGCGGCGTGATGTCGGTGATCAAGCCCCATTCGAACCGCGAACGCAAGCGGTCTTCCAGCGTCGGTATTTCCTTAGGAGGGCGGTCGCTGGAGATGACGATTTGTTTCATGTCCTCGTGCAAGGCGTTAAAGGTATGGAAAAATTCTTCCTGGGTTTGTTCTTTTCCCGCCAAGAATTGAATATCATCTATTAATAAAACGTCGACGTTGCGATATTTGTTGCGAAAATTGTCCGCTTGATTGTCGCGGATCGCGTTGATGAATTCGTTGGTAAATTTTTCGGAGGACAAATAGACCACTTTGGCGTCGGGGTTGTGCTCCAATACATAATGACCGATGGCGTGCATCAAATGGGTTTTGCCCAGTCCGACCCCGCCGTAGATGAACAGCGGGTTGTAGGCCTTGGCCGGCGCCTCTGCAACGGCCAGCGATGCCGCGTGGGCGAACCGGTTGCCGGCACCGATCACGAAGGTATCGAACGTATATTTCGGATTCAGCATCGTCTTTCTCGTTTCTTTATTGTTGCGGTCGTCCCGGTGCGTATAGGCCGGCTTATGCTTCGGAATGTCGTAATAATCGTCATTTTCCTGATTGGATTGGGGGATGATGAATTTGACGCGGATATCCGTTCCCGTCAGGTCCTTGAGCGTCTCCATGATCAACCCGGTGTAATGGTTTTCCAGCCAGTCCCGCGCAAATTCGTTGGGCGCGGCAATGACGAGCACGTCGTCGCGGTATGAGTCGGCCGTCGTCGCTTTGAGCCACGTTTCAAAGCTCGGTTTGCTCAATTTCTTTTGTATCGACGCCAATGCCCTGCTCCATAATTCTTGAATGTCTTCCACATTTTGCCCCTCCTTGTCGAAGCGCAAGTTATCCACAGGGCTGTTCGACACCATTCAAGGTTTAAAAGGATTTATCGACACCTGCACGAGACTGTGAATAAAAAAATAACAGACCCTGAACAATGTCCACAAATTCATCCACAATCTGTGGAAAAGTATATGTTTTCAAGTGGTTATACAGCGACTAAAACACATTTAATCATATCAAAAACCCCTTGGTGGTGCAATGGATTTCGAAGATTTATCCACAGTCTTAAACGGCTGTGGGTAAATCTTGTAAACAGAGAATGAACATGTGAAAAATTTGTCGATAAATTGTTGGCGGGCAAAATGGATTAATCACAAGTCATCCACATGTGGATAAATTGCCGTCCGAATGGCGTTTAAGGTGGCGGCGGTGTCTATCATTCACTGGGAAAGATGGGCGAAGTAATCATTGGTTGTGGATTTTGGAAAAAAGGGAGGCACGGTTCGTAAAGCGGAGGGGGAAACGATGCGTATAGAGCGGAAGGCGATGAAGCGGGGTTTCCTTGCATTCGGACGGGCGGGCGTCGGCGCTCATCTTTCCGGGCGAAAGACGCCTTTTTAAGCGATGGGAGTGCCGCTATGCGCGGGAAGTCACCTTGACATTTTCCCCTGTGCAAATTATAATGAATCAGACTGTTTTTCATGTAGCGATCTCCCTGGGAGGTGTAATAGATGAAACGCACTTATCAACCGAATAATCGCAAGAGGAAAAAAGTGCACGGTTTTCGTGCCCGCATGAGCACTAAGAACGGACGTAAAGTGCTTGCGCGTCGCCGTCGCAAGGGTAGAAAAGTTTTGTCCGCTTAAGGCCACTGTCAGTCCGCAGTGGTCTTTTTTCCTAATGAGTTGGACAAAGCTTAGTCGCCGAGGTGCGCATATTTTGGGGCGATGTGCCGATGAAAAAGATCCAGCGTTTAAAGAAGAATAAAGATTTTCAAGAAGTCTTTAAGAACGGGCAGTCGACGGCGAACCGCCAGTTTGTCGTTTATGTGTTAAAAAAAGAGGGACAAGCTTATAACAGAGTCGGTTTGTCCGTAAGCAAAAAGTTGGGAAAGGCCGTCAAGCGCAATCGCATCAAGAGGTTGATTCGCGAGTCGGTTCGTGCGCTTGAAAACCGTTTCATCACGGGCGTGGATTGTGTTATCATTGCAAGGAAACCGGCTGCCGAGTTGGATTTTCATGAAACCTTGAGCTCTATCAAACACGTATTAAACCGCGCGGGGGTGCTTCAACCCCAAAGGGATGACCGCTCTTGAAGCAGATTGCCTTGGCGTTGATCGCCTTTTATCAAAAAGTGATTTCGCCCATGAAACCGCCGACGTGCCGTTTTTATCCGACTTGTTCGCAATACGGCATGGAAGCGATCCAACGTTTCGGCTTCTTTAAAGGCGGCTTTTTGACGATAAAACGCCTGGTCAAATGCCATCCGTTTCACCCGGGCGGTTTTGATCCCGTACCTGAACGATTTCCCGAAAAACGTTCCGCGAAAACTGATCGGTAGGAGAATAGGAGGTTAAATCGGTTGCGAAAAAAGGTTGTTTTTGCCTTATTCCTTATTTTGCTCATCGGTTTATTGACGGGCTGTTCGGACCTGCATAAGCCGATTACTCCGGAGAGCACCGGCATTTGGAACGAATGGTTTGTTTGGCCGCTCTCTTGGTTTATCACGAAAGTCGCCGATTTCTTCGGAGGGAGCTACGGCATCTCCATCATCGTCTGTACGATTTTGGTGCGGCTCGTCATCCTTCCTTTAATGATCAAACAATTGCAAAATTCGCGGGCGATGCAAGCCTTGCAGCCCGAATTGATGAAACTCAGGGAAAAGTACAGCTCCAAGGATGCGGAAACGCAAAAGAAATTACAGCAGGAAACGATGTTGCTTTTCCAAAAGTACAACGTCAATCCGCTGGCGGGTTGCTTTCCGATTCTTATTCAAATGCCGATTCTCATCGCGTTTTATCATGCGATTTATCGGACGCCTGAAATTCGGGAACACACCTTTTTATGGTTCAGCCTCGGACATCCCGACAAATTTTTCATTTTGCCTTTAATCGCTGCGGTGACGACTTTTATTCAACAGAAGCTGATGGTTGGACGCATGGGAAATGCCAATCCGCAGATGGCGGTCATGACCTATATTTTCCCGATCATGATTGCGATCGCCGCCATCAATTTCCCATCCGCGCTTGCGCTTTACTGGGTCATCGGTAACATTTTTATGATCTTTCAAACCTACTTTATGTACGCTCCCATGAAAAAGGAATCGAAGGAAACGGGAGGAGCTAAAAAGTGAAAGAGGTAACCGTCAGCGGGAAATCGGTGGACGAAGCCCTGGCTCTCGCCCTCGATCGGTTGCGGGTGGCGAGAGATCAGGTCGACGTCGAGGTTCTCGAAGAGCCGAAGAAAGGGTTATTCGGCTTTATCGGGTCGAGACCGGCGACGATTCGGGTTGCGGTGAAAACGGATCCCGTTCAAGAAGCCGCGGACTATTTGCTGAACATCGCCAGGAAAATCACCGGCGACGCGTCGATCGACGTTCAAGAATTAGGCGGTCGTGAATATGTGTTCAACATAAAAACGTCCAAACAAGCGATTTTGATCGGAAAAAAAGGCCAGACGCTCAATGCCCTCCAATACTTGGTCAATTTGCTTTGCAATCAACATGCGCAGCATAGAATCCGCATCGTTGTCGATGTCGAGGACTATCGGCAACGGCGTAAGGAGGCGCTTGAAAATCTCGCCCATCGCTCGGCGGAGAGAGTCGAACGGACGAGACATGCGGTGAAACTCGAGGCGATGCCGTCTTTTGAAAGGAAAATTGTACATAACGCCTTGCTTAACCATCCTTCGGTGACGACCCGTTCGGTCGGAGAAGAACCGAACCGCTCTGTCGTGATCGATTTAAAAGAAGCGTTAAAAGACGAGAAAAACTGATCGACGAGTTTGAGTGCCCGCCATTGCGCGGGTGTTTTTTTTTGCCGTTTGGTTAGACGGTTTTCCCGCTGCGTTTGGCTGCGTTTTAAACATGCGTCCCCCAGGCGCTCCGTTTTTCTTCTTCAGGATTCTCCGATTCGCCGCCCACGACCATCCTCATGCGCTTCCGCTTTTATTCCGGTTGAACGGCGGCCCATTTTTGGCCGGACAAGACGGCCAATGCCCCTTGCCGATAACAGCATGTCTTTTCCCAAGCGTTGATCACGGTCCGGCGGTTGAGCGATCAGGATTATCCTCATGTGAATAAAAACGGCAAAGCAAAACTTGTCCACATGGAAAAACATGAACGGCTCCGAAACTTTATCCACAGTTGATTTTGTGTTATCCTATACCTTTAGGAGACTTATCCATTGTGGATAACTCCCCGCGCCCCGAGTGTTCTCGGGCGCCGGGTCCGGACTTTGCTTGAAAGAGGGTGAAGCAAGTGGAAGCTGATACCATTGCGGCCGTCTCTACGCCCATGGGGGAAGGAGCGATTGCCATTGTCCGCGTCAGCGGCGATGAAGCGATCGCCATCACGGACCGCATTTACAAGGGTAAAAAGCCGCTTGTGGAAGTCCCATCACATACGATCCACTACGGTAAAATCATAGATCCCGCGACCGGACAGGCGGTCGAAGAAGTCATGGTTTCGGTGATGAAGGCCCCGAAGACGTTCACGAGGGAGGACGTCGTGGAAATAAACTGTCACGGCGGACTCGTTTCCGTGAATCGGGTGCTGGAACTCGTCTTGAATGCGGGCGCGCGCCTCGCCGAACCGGGCGAATTTACAAAGCGTGCCTTTTTGAACGGGCGCATCGATCTGTCGCAGGCGGAAGCGGTGATGGATCTGATCAGGGCGAAAACCGACCGGGCGATGAAGATCGCGATTGGGCAGATGGAGGGAAGATTGTCGAAGCTTGTCAAAAGCTTGCGGCAAACCTTGATTGAAATGATCGCCGCCGTTGAAGTCAACATCGACTATCCCGAATACGACGCGGAAGAAGTCACCCATCCGCTTTTGCTGCGGCAAGCCCGTTCCGTTCGCGAGCAAATTGAATCTTTATTGACGACCGCAAAACAAGGTAAAATCCTGAGGGAAGGTTTATCGACCGCGATCATCGGCCGGCCGAACGTCGGGAAATCTTCATTGTTGAACAGCCTCGCCCACGAAAATAAGGCGATAGTGACCGATATTCCGGGGACGACGCGCGATGTCATTGAAGAATACGTGAACGTGCGCGGCGTGCCGTTAAGGCTTATCGATACCGCCGGCATTCGGGAGACCGATGATGTCGTGGAAAAAATCGGCGTCGAGCGCTCGCGGCAGGTGTTGAAAAAAGCGGATCTCATTTTGTTGCTGTTGAACAACAATGAACCGCTCACCGAAGAAGATCGGCGCTTGTTTGCGGCCATTGAGAACATGGATGCCATCATCATCATCAATAAAATGGATCTGCCGACGGCGCTCGATCATGACGAAGTGCGGAAATTGGCGGCCGGCCGGCCGGTCATTACGACCTCTTTATTAAAAGAGGAAGGGATAGACCGGTTGGAAGAAGCGATCGCTTCGTTGTTTTTCAGTGAGGGTGTGGAGGCGCAAGATGTCACGTATGTGTCCAACACGCGCCACATCGCTCTCTTGAACCGGGCGCTTGCGGCCATCGACGATGCGATCGGTGCCATCGAATCGGGGCTGCCGATTGATATGGCCCAAATTGATATTCGCAAGGCTTGGGAAATTCTCGGTGAAATCATCGGAGATACCGTTTCTGAAAGCTTGATTGATCAATTGTTTTCACAATTTTGTCTCGGCAAATAAAATTTTTATTGGAAAAAGGTGACTAAAAAATGACGTATTTGGCAGGAGAATACGACGTAATCGTTGTCGGTGCCGGCCATGCCGGGTGTGAAGCCGCTCTTGCCGCCGCCAGAATGGGTGCGAAAACCCTTGTGCTCACGCTCAATCTGGACACGATTGCCTTCATGCCGTGCAACCCGTCGATCGGCGGGCCGGCGAAAGGCGTGGTAGTTCGGGAAATCGATGCGCTCGGCGGTGAAATGGGGCGGAACATCGACAAAACGAATATCCAAATGCGGATGTTGAACACCCGTAAAGGTCCCGCTGTTCGCGCTTTGCGGGCGCAAGCCGACAAGTTTTTGTATATCCGGGAAATGAAGCGGACGTTGGAGCGAACCGAAAATCTTACCTTGCAACAAGGCATGGTTGAACGGTTGATCGTTGAAAACGGCGTCTGCAAAGGCGTGATCACGAAAACGAACGCCGAATATCGGGCGAAGGCGGTCGTGCTGACGACCGGAACGTTTTTGCGCGGAAAAATCATCATCGGCGATCTTTCGTACGACAGCGGTCCGAATAACATGCAGCCGTCGATCAATCTTTCTTACCATTTGCAAGAACTCGGGTTCGAATTGGTCCGTTTTAAAACCGGGACCCCGCCGCGCGTGAACAGCAACACGATCGATTACAGCAAAACGGAAATCCAACCCGGCGATGATGAACCGCGCGCTTTTTCGTACGAAACGACGGAATACAATACCGACCAAATCCCGTGTTGGCTGACGTATACGAGCCCGAAAACCCACGAATTGATCAGTGAAAATCTGGACCGCGCGCCGATGTATTCCGGAAAGATTAAAGGCACCGGCCCTCGGTATTGCCCGTCGATCGAAGACAAGGTGGTGCGGTTCAGCGACAAGCCGCGTCATCAAATCTTCCTTGAACCGGAAGGTCGGGAAACGGATGAGGTGTATGTCCAAGGGTTGTCGACGAGTTTGCCGGAAGACATTCAAAGGGAAATTTTGAAGACGATTCCGGGACTTGAAAACGCGACGATGATGCGGCCCGGTTACGCGATTGAATACGACGCCATCGTCCCGACGCAATTGTGGCCGTCTCTCGAGACGAAAAAGATCAAAGGATTGTTTACCGCCGGGCAAATCAACGGAACATCCGGTTACGAGGAAGCGGCCGGACAAGGCATCATCGCTGGGATCAACGCGGCCCGTTCGGTTTTCAACCAAGATCCCATCATCCTCGACCGGTCGCAGGCGTATATCGGCGTGCTGATCGACGATCTTGTCACGAAAGGCACTAACGAACCTTACCGGCTGTTGACGTCGCGGGCGGAATACCGTTTGCTTCTCCGCCATGACAACGCCGATTTAAGATTGACTGAAATCGGTTATCAAATCGGTTTGATTTCCGAGGAGCGTTATCAACGGTTCCTGAAAAAGAAACAACTGATTGAAAAGGAAAAAGAACGGTTGGCCAATCTCACGATCAAGCCGACCGATGAGGTGCAACGATTGATCGAAACCAACGGCGGACAACCGTTGAAAGAACCGGTGAGCGCCTCCCAATTTTTAAAACGGCCGGAAATCACTTATCAAGATATTGCGGCGATTTGTCCCGCCGATGAAGACATCCCCGCCGATGTCGCCGAACAGGTGGAAATACAGATTAAATACGAAGGTTATATCGCCAAACAAATGCAGCAAGTGGAACGCATGAAGAAAATGGAGGAAAAACGCCTGCCTGAAGACCTCGACTACTATGCGATCAATGGGTTGGCGACGGAAGCCAAGCAAAAATTGAGCCAAGTTCGCCCGCTTTCCATCGGTCAGGCGTCGCGCGTATCGGGCGTCAACCCGAGCGACATCTCGATTCTTCTCGTTTATTTGGAACACGGAAAGTTGGCCAAAGTGGCCGAATGAATCGGAGGCCATCCATGGAGGAATTTGCAATATTGTTGGAGGAGAAAGGCATCGGCCTTTCTCCTCTGCAAAAAAAACAATTCGATACATACTACGAAACACTCATCGCCTGGAATGAAAAAATGAATTTGACGGCGATTACCGACCGCCATGGCGTCTATTTGAAACACTTTTATGATTCGCTGACACCCGGTTTTTTTTATGATTTCAGCGGGACTTCCAGCTTGTGCGACGTCGGTTCGGGAGCGGGTTTCCCATCGATCCCGTTAAAAATCGTTTTTCCGCATCTCAAGGTGACCATCGTCGATGCGCTGAAAAAGCGGCTCGTTTTTCTTGAAGCGTTGATCAATGCTCTCGGCTTAGAGGGGGTTGCGCTCCATCACGATCGTGCCGAAACCTTTGGCCGCCGGAAGGAATTTCGGGAATCCTTCGATGTCGTCACCGCCCGCGCGGTCGCCCGTTTAAACGTGCTGTGTGAATATTGCCTGCCGTTGGCGAAAACCGGGGGAATGTTCATCGCGATGAAAGGGGCGAGCGGCGAAGAAGAATTAAAGGAAGCGGGACGTGCCGTGGCGACGCTCGGCGGAACGGTCGATAAAGTTGAAAGGTTTACGCTGCCGCAAGAACAAAGCCAAAGGCATCTCATATTCATTGAAAAGATTAAATCGACGCCTAAAGCCTATCCGCGCAAACCGGGGATACCGAAAAAAGATCCGTTATGAGATGTTCCACGTGGAACATCGGCGGGTTGCAGGAAATTCCCGACGGCATAACGAATATAATAAACGTCTTCCTATCAACCTTTTCACCTTTAATTTCAGCGGGAAGATACAAGGGTGGTGTTCCGCATGAGGCATCCTTTCTCCAAGCTCTTTGGTCAAGGGGAAAATCAAGAAACGGAAGAACAACTGCAAAATGAAAAGGTAGAAGAACTTGAGGTTTCGGCGATTGTCCCCAATCGGTATCAGCCGAGAACCGTTTTTAACGACGATAAAATTGAAGAGTTGGCGCAAACGATCGAAACGCACGGCATGATCCAGCCCATCGTCGTCCGAAAATGTGAAGACGGGAAATATGAGATCATCGCGGGCGAGAGGCGGTGGCGCGCTGTATCCCATTTGGGTTGGGAAAAGGTGCCGGCGATCATCAAGGAATATGATGATAAGCAGACCGCGGCGGTCGCCCTCATCGAAAATTTGCAACGCGAGGAATTGACGCCGATTGAAGAGGCGATGGCGTATGCCAAATTGTTGGACATTCACGGGTTGACTCAGGAAAGTCTTGCCCAACAACTCGGCAAAGGCCAATCGACGATCGCGAACAAATTGCGGCTTCTTAAATTGCCGGCCTCCGTACAGAACGCTTTATTGGAGAAAAAGATCAGCGAGCGGCACGCGCGTGCGTTGCTCGCTTTGAAAGATTCCCCTGAAAAGCAGGAAAAATTGTTGCAGGAAATTATTGAAAAGCAATTGAACGTCAAGCAGACCGAGATGCGGATCAAAAGCATGCTCGGCACCAAACCGGAAAAGAAACGAAGCCGGAAATCGGTGGTTTTAAATAAAGATGTGCGCATTGCGGTGAACACGATACGGCGCTCCGTGAACATGGTGACGGAAACCGGCATTCAAATCGATACCGACGAAGCGGATATGGGTGACTATTACCAATTCACCATCCGCATTCCGAAAAAATAAGAGGCAGAGGATCAGCAAAGGGAAACCGATACGGGTTTCCTTTTTTCTTCCGGACATGTGTGAATGGATGTCAAGAGCGAGCCATTCAAATAAGGTCAAAGAAAAAACGGCCGTTTGCACGGGTTCAGTCTGATTTTCTCTGAACTCTTTTTTTTATTTTATGAAGACGTCTGTTTTTATCCTCTATAAAACTATTGTTTATGTATTTGCGGAAAATCGGATTTTTAAACTTTTTGCTTTCAACTATAAAACTCGTGTCTGTTCATGCTAAAATGATATTATATGAGGAAGTGCTTGGGTAGGTGAATGGTGTGGGAATGGTATTATCGGTAGCCAACCAAAAGGGGGGAGTCGGAAAAACGACGACTTCCGTTAATTTAAGCGCCTGTATGGCGTATATGGGCAAAAAGGTACTCTTAATCGATATCGATCCCCAAGGCAATGCGACAAGCGGAGTGGGTATCGACAAAGGGGAAGTCGATGAATGCATATATAATGTTTTGGTTGAAGACGTTCATCCGAAAGACGTGATCAAGCCGACCGATGTGGAAGGGCTCGACGTCATTCCGTCCACCATTCAGTTGGCCGGTGCCGAGATCGAACTCGTGCCGACGATTTCGCGTGAAGTTCGGTTGGCGCGCGCATTGGAAAAGATTAAAGACGAATACGATTACATCATTATCGACTGCCCACCGTCTCTCGGGTTGTTGACGATCAACGCGTTGACCGCCTCCGATTCCGTCATCATACCCGTTCAATGCGAATATTACGCGCTCGAAGGGCTGAGCCAACTGTTGAATACTGTGCGTCTCGTGCAAAAACATTTAAATCACGACTTAATGATCGAGGGCGTGCTCTTGACGATGTTGGATGCACGAACCAATCTCGGCCTGCAAGTCATCGATGAAGTCAAAAAATATTTTCGCGATAAGGTTTATCAAACGATTATTCCGCGAAATGTACGGTTAAGCGAAGCGCCGAGCTACGGGAAACCGATCATCATCTATGATCCGAAATCGCGCGGTGCGGAAGTTTATCTAGAGTTGGCGAAGGAAGTGATGAACGGGTGACGAGGCGTTTAGGCAAGGGGATCGACGCGCTGTTTCCCGAATCCGCTCTCGATGATTTGTCATCGGTCCATGAAGTAAAGTTGAAGGATTTGCGGCCCAACCCTTACCAGCCGAGGAAAAGCTTCGACGAAGCCGCCATTCAAGAACTGAAGCATTCGATTGAACAGCACGGTATCATTCAACCGTTGATTGTCAGGAAAAGCATAAAGGGCTATGAGATTGTCGCCGGTGAGCGCCGCTATCGGGCGGCCATTGAAGCCAAATTGAAAACCGTTCCCGTTGTTATCAAGTCGTTAACCGATCAACAAATGATGGAGGTCGCGTTGATCGAGAACTTGCAACGGGAGGATCTCAATCCGATCGAAGAGGCGCAAGCCTACCGGAAGCTTATGGATGAACTCGGGCTGACGCAAGAGGAATTGGCGAAGAAAGTTGGAAAGAGCCGGCCGCACATCGCCAACCACTTGCGCTTGCTTCAGCTGGATCGCTCCGTTCAGTCGCTCATCGCCGAAGGCAAATTGTCGATGGGCCACGGCAGGACGTTGCTGTCGTTGAAGGATAAAAAGAAATTGCCGCTCGTCGTCGATCGGGTCATCAAGGAAGAAATGAATGTCCGCGACTTGGAAAAGCTCGTGCAAAAGCTGAATCAAGATGTTCCACGTGAAACATCGAAGAAAAAGAAAAAAGCGAAGCTGGATCCGATTTTAAAAGAAAAAGAAAAGTTGCTTCAACAACGGTTCGGAACCGCCGTGACGATCAAGCCGACTTCGAAAAAAGGTAGAGGAAAAATTGAGATTGAATATTATTCCTCCGATGATTTAAACCGCGTTCTGGAATTGCTGGAAGGATGACCGAAGAACCACGGAGCCGAGCGGTTCTTTTCTTCTTTTCCGGCATGAAAGAAAGAATTCTCTTTTTTATTTATGAATACCTTGGCGCAACAGTGGCTGACATACTATCTGTTGGGTTGTATGCCACATAAGGTGCAAAATTGAAAAGCGCAGCTGCCTTCGGCGCGAGGCTGGTTAAACTTGGGCACCTATCTCTTTCATCTTGAAAAGCGGAGCGATGCCATCGATGGTTTTATTAGGAACGATTGTGAACGCCGCTGCCATCGTCATGGGCGGTCTGATTGGAACATTATTGCACAACATTCCGGAGCGCATGAAGACGACGGTGACCCAGGGAATGGCGCTTGCGGTCGTCGTATTGGGGCTGGAGATGGCTTTTCAAAGCAAACAATTTTTGATTGTCATCGCAAGCCTGGCAATAGGCGGAGTAATCGGTGAATGGATCGATCTCGATCATGTTCTTAACCGGCTGGGGCGCTGGTTGGAAAAAAAGATCGGTGTCGCCGAACAGCAAGAAGCGGGCGTCGCCAAGGCGTTTGTGACCGCGACGCTCGTGTTTGTCATCGGAGCCATGGCCATCATTGGCGCGATCCACAGCGGAATGAACGGGGATCATCGGGTGCTCTATACGAAGTCGATGCTCGACGGTTTTTTTGCCGTTATTTTTTCCACGACGCTTGGGATCGGCGTGATCTTTTCGGCCATTCCCGTCTTCCTTTACGAAGGGTCAATCGCATTGGCGGCGACGGCTATTATTCAAAAAGTGCCTGATCCGTTGCTGCAAAGCCTCATCAAAGAGCTTACTGCGGACGGCGGCATTCTTATCGCGGCGATCGGGCTAAACCTTTTAAACATCGTGAAGATCAGAACGGCCAATTTATTGCCGAGCTTAGTCATTGTACCGATCGCGGCCGCGCTCCTTTATGTTTTAAAGTGACGCCGCTTCATTATATCCGGAGGCGGCGTCTCATTGAATGTTGATTTTGGCGTAAGGCACCCGGCGTCGTTGCAGGGCACCGTGCAGGCAATCGCCGATGATTTCGGCCATTTTCATGACGAGCGACAATCTCGTGTTTTGAAGAACGAAATATTCCATATAGCCGCTTGCGTTGACGACGCCGGTCACGTGCATGTCGCCGACCGGCGGCAAGTTTTTTTTGACGCCCGCACCGGGTAAGACCGGGCCGTCGGCAACGGTGATGAAGCCGATGTTGTTGGCGCGGCCGAGACAAGCGTCAACGGCAATGACATACGGTTCCTGAAGCTCTCGGTATATGCCTTCCAACGCGTCTTGCAGATTAACGGCGTGCACCGGATCGTCCAATGTGCCGTACAATCGGTAGGTGCGGTCATGGTACCCGGTCATTCGGGAACCGACGAGGGGGCCGAGGGAATCCCCAGTTGAACGGTCGGTGCCGATGCAAACGACCGCGATGGGCCGATGTTCATTAACAGCGGCAATTTTCCGCTCAAGCGCTCTGGTCAGCTTTAACCGGGAAATGGGGTCATTATAGTGGATTTTGAATTCGGAGCCTTTGATGAACATCTGAAACGTTTCCTTGAAATTCATAGATTTTCCCCCCTTTCGGATAACATTAACAGTATACGGACAATAAAACATTTCTATACGTGGGACAAATCCAAATATCTCCTCTTGAAAAACATCACCTAACGTAAAAAATAGTTTCCGTCCTTTATTTCCCATTTGATGCTTCTTCCATATTTAATGGCTTTAAAGCGGCAAGCGATCGGCAACAAGCAATTTCCATAAAATGATTAAAAATACAAGTATAGTAAATCAACCGTGACATGACCGTCATGATAGGTCTTAGGTTGTACGTCGATTACAACCATTTCGGATGAAGTCAGCTGAAA
The DNA here is from genome assembly GCF_002003465.1 of Caenibacillus caldisaponilyticus. GTDB lineage: Bacteria > Bacillota > Bacilli > Bacillales > Sporolactobacillaceae > Caenibacillus > Caenibacillus caldisaponilyticus. Next base: position 39,947 of record NZ_BDDQ01000046.1, read on the forward strand.
AGAGAATCTGAAGGTTAATATTGTAGTCCATCCGGCATAGAAATTTGCTCCATTTGGATGACAGAATGCGTTTCATCCATTAAAATGTTAATTAAAATATCATTAATAATATTTTGTCATAGTCTGCCGCTCGAGCGCATCGGGAGCTCATCATTCGCTTCGGTTGTCCTCTGACGCTTATTTTCTCGCGTCTGAAATACGGTATATTTCAGCATGTCTTGTCGGCGTGAAAAGGGCATGGTTTTCATTTCCTATGGCCGAAATAGACGCAATTTTCCATAAATGGGAGAGAACAGAAAATGATCAACGTGATGCTTGTCGATGATCACGCCATTCTCAGGGACGGTTTGCGATATATTTTGGATCGGGAGACGGACATCCGCTTGATGGCAGAGGCGGCCTCGGGAGAAGAAATGGTGGAAAAGCTGGAGAGTTTACAAGAAAAACCCGATGTCATCATTATGGACATCAGTTTGCCGGGCATGGACGGCTTGGAAGCGACGGGTTATGTGAAGCGAAAATATAAAGGCATCAAAGTGTTGATCTTGACCGTATCAAACCATGACGACAGTTTAATGCGGGCGCTGGCAAAAGGGGCTGACGGCTATCTTTTAAAAGAGTCGCCGGCCGCGGAGCTCATCGAAGCGATTCGCACCGTCGCGAAGGGTGAGTCGATCCTTCATCCGAGTTTGACGAAAAAATTGTTCCAATACCACCGCCAAGGCGAAAATAAAGATATGGGGCTGACGCAAAGAGAAAAAGAGGTCCTGCTCTGTTTGGTTCAAGGATTGAGCAATAAAGAAATCGCCCGGAAATTGTTCATTAGCGACAAAACCGTGAAAATCCACGTCAGCCGCATTTTTAAAAAGTTGAACGTGAAAAACCGGGCCCAGGCGGTGATCAACGCGGTCAAATACGATCTTGTCGACCTGCCTCAAAGCAAACCGGTACGTAAAACAAAGAGATGAGCAGAACGGCGATCACAAAAAAGCGCGGGCATGCCTTGGGCTTTGGCGAACGAGGAACGGTTTTGGCGCGTGAAACGTTGGGCTTTTCTTTGTTTTCGCACGTTGATCGCTCGGCGGGAAAGCCGTATAATACAAATAAGATCTCTCTGCGCGTTCAGATTGGCTTTTTATGAGAACAGGGTTTATCATGGCATTACAATTGAATCATCCAGGGTGATGAAGGAAAGGAGTACCCTTCAGGCTCCGACACAGCGACCCGGAGGCGGTGCGAGTCCGGGCGGAAGCGAAGGGGAACGGCAGTCCTGAGCCTTTATTAAAATAAGCGGACGCGTGTTAAGGCGCGTCAATTAGGGTGGAACCGCGGGCATGCTCCCGTCCCTAGGCTATGTGCGGCCTACGGACGGGAGTTTTCATTCATTCGGAAAAAGTTTGAAAACAATACAGAGGTGAAGACGTCATGGCGAAAAGTATGGAACAAATCGTCAATCTGGCCAAGCAAAGAGGCTTTGTCTTTCCGGGTTCGGAAATTTACGGCGGGCTCGCCAATACCTGGGACTACGGGCCGCTCGGTGCCGAATTGAAAAATAACGTCAAACGCGCCTGGTGGAAAAAATTCGTTCAGGAATCGGAATTGAACGTCGGCCTCGATTCGGCGATTTTGATGAATCCGAAAACGTGGGAAGCGAGCGGCCATTTGAAAAACTTCAATGACCCCATGATCGATTGCAAACAGTGCAAATCCCGGCATCGCGCCGACAAGCTGTTGGAGGCCGCCGTCGATCCGGCCGAATTGGGGCGCCCGATCGAAGCGTTGACCTTTGATGAGATGGATCAATTGATCAAGGAACGCGGCATCAAATGCCCGCACTGCGGCGCCCAGGATTTCACGCCTGTGCGGCAATTCAATCTGATGTTCAAAACCTATCAAGGCGTCACGGAGTCAAGCGCGGATGAAATCTATTTGCGTCCGGAAACGGCGCAAGGCATTTTTGTCAATTTCAAAAATGTTCAACGCGTCATGCGGAAAAAGCTTCCCTTCGGCATCGCCCAGATCGGAAAATCGTTTCGGAATGAGATCACGCCGGGGAATTTCACGTTCCGCACGCGGGAATTCGAGCAGATGGAACTCGAGTTTTTCTGCAAGCCCGGCGAGGAATTGGAATGGTTCAACTACTGGCGCCAGTTCAGCAAAGACTGGCTGCTGTCGCTCAACATGAAGCCGGAAAACGTCCGGCTGCGCGATCACGAACCGGAAGAATTGCCGCATTACAGCAATGCCACGACGGACATTGAATACCAATTCCCGTTCGGTTGGGGCGAGCTGTCCAGCATTTCCTCGCGAACGGATTACGATCTGAAGCGGCATATGGAACTGTCCGGCGAAGATTTACAATACATCGACCAAACGACGAATGAACGCTACATTCCTTATGTCGTCGAACCGTCGCTCGGCTGCGATCGCGTGACACTCGCATTTTTGATTGATGCCTATGACGAAGAAAAATTGAACGACAATGAAACGCGGACGGTCCTGCGCCTGCATCCTGCCCTTTCGCCTTACAAGGCCGCGGTTTTGCCGCTTTCGAAGAAGCTCGGCGAAGAAGCGGTCGAAATCTATCGCGAGTTGTCCAAACGGTTCATGGTCGATTATGATGAAACGGGATCGATCGGCAAGCGTTATCGCCGCCAAGACGAAATCGGCACGCCCTATTGCATCACCTATGACTTTGATTCGAAGGAAGACGGCAAGGTGACGGTGCGGGATCGCGATACCATGGAACAAGTCCGCCTTCCGATATCGGAAGTCGCGGCGTTCCTTGAAGAAAAACTGGCCTATTAATCGACGAGTCAGATGTTGGGGCAAAACATTCGGTTGAGTTGCCAAGAAAATGAATTCCGCTCTGCTTGCAAAGGTGAACAGCGAAAAACGATGGTCTGTTTGGATCGTGGACATGGTTATAAAAAAGCAGTTCAGCGGAGGGACGAGGGATGACTGTCGATAAAACGTTTCAATTGTATGACATTGTGGAGATGAAAAAACCGCATCCTTGCGGGGAAAACCGCTGGCAAATCATCCGGATGGGCGCCGACATCCGCATCAAATGCCAAGGATGCGGGCACAGCGTCATGATGCCGCGAAGCGAATTCAAGCGCAAATTGAAGAAAGTCATCGCGCAGCAAGAAGAATAAAAACGGCGGGCGGTCCCGCCGGATCGCAGAAGATTGGACGCGTCCGGGGCGGCCGCCGCGCCCGACAGAGTGGTTCGGGATAACGATGGGAGGTAGACACGATGGGTTTGACGGCAGGAATCGTAGGTTTGCCGAACGTTGGGAAATCGACGTTGTTTAACGCGATCACGCAGGCTGGAGCTGAATCCGCCAACTATCCGTTTTGCACGATCGATCCCAATGTCGGCATCGTCAACGTACCGGATGAGCGGCTGCAAGTGTTAACCGACATGTTTCAACCGAAACAGACGATTGCGACGACGTTCGAATTCACTGACATCGCCGGCCTCGTCAAGGGAGCGAGCAAAGGCGAAGGCTTGGGCAACCAGTTTCTTTCCCACATCCGCCAAGTCGATGCGATTTGCCACGTCGTCCGCTGTTTTGAAGATAAAAATATCACCCATGTCGCGGGGAAAGTCGATCCAATCGACGACATTGAAACGATCAACTTGGAATTGATTCTTGCCGATTTGGAAACGGTCAACAAGCGGATCGGCCGGGTCGAAAAAATCGCGAAGCAAAAAAACAAAGAAGCGATGACGGAATTGGCTGCCTTGGAAAAACTGAAAGCCGCCTTTGAAAACGGGCAACCGGCGCGCGGCGTCGACCTGACCGATGAAGAAAAAGCGAGCATTAAACCGCTCAACCTGCTGACGATCAAACCGATGCTGTACGTCGCCAACGTTTCGGAAGACGACATCGCCAGCGGCGAAGACAACGGTTTTGTCGAGCAGGTCAAAGCATATGCCGAAAAAGAAGGGGCGGAAGTCGTCGTCATTTCCGCGAAAATCGAAGCGGAACTTGCCGAGCTTGAGGGCGATGAAAAGGAAAGCTTTCTTAAAGAGCTCGGCATCGAACGGTCGGGGCTGGATCAATTGATCGAGAAAAGTTATAAGTTGCTCGGGCTCGCCACCTTTTTCACCGCCGGAGAAAAAGAAGTGCGGGCATGGACCTTTAAGCGCGGCATGAAAGCCCCGCAAGCGGCGGGCATCATTCACAGCGATTTCGAGCGCGGGTTTATCCGCGCCGAAGTGGTGTCTTATGACGATCTCGTCGCGGCCGGTTCGATGGCGAAGGCAAAGGAAATGGGGAAACTGCGCCTCGAAGGCAAAGACTATCTCGTTCAAGACGGGGATATTGTGCATTTCCGGTTTAATGTATAAAAGAAAACCGAGGACGGGCAGCGGGTGAAGAAGCGTCGGCGTCCGTCATGGCTTTTCCCGGTTGATCAAAGGGCACCGGCTGTCAAGCGTCAGTGAAAATGTCATACTAACGCGTCAGTGAATATGTCACTGATATATTTACTTTGACCTCAGTTCATTCAAGCCGGTTTCAGTTCCTTTGAATTCGTGGGCCTATATTTGCGCCAAGGATGATCAGGTCCTGGCTTGTACGATTTCTTTTCTGAGCTCTCCTTTTTCTTTTCAGGAGTTTTTGCCGCTTTGTTCCGGGTTGCTTCCATCAAGGGGTAGGGCTTACCTTTGTACCAGACAAACAGTCTGCCATCCAGCGTTTTTCGGACTTCCACCGGCGTTTTGGCCGGAATGGTTGGACTGGAATTTGGGACGTCGAGGATGTACGTTTTTCCTCGGTAGGAGATGGTTTCTCCAGGTCCGACGATCCGTT
>NZ_BDDQ01000047.1 GCF_002003465.1 Caenibacillus caldisaponilyticus
AGGAGAAAGCCCCAAAAGCCATGCAAATCCTCGAAGAGGGATTCGAAGACGCCACCGCCGTATTGGACTATCCGGACCGTTACCGGCGGCGCCTGCGCACGACCAACGGGGTGGAACGGCTGAACGAGGAAATCCGCCGCAGAGAACGGGTGATCCGCATTTTTCCGAACCGGGAATCGGTGTATCGTCTCGTAGGCGCCGTGTTGATCGAAATGGACGAAAAATGGATATCGGCACGCAAATACCTGGATATGTCCGACTATTGGCAGTGGCGAAAAACGAAAGAGTTAGGCGTTCAAACGATGAACCAGGAAGTTTCGGCGATCAAGAAAGTGGGATAATGACTTTGTCGTGTCAAGGTGAACGTGGAATACCGGAGCGAAGCGAGGAGTTGCCGCGAAAGCTCCTTGACTCGCCTGCTCCTTGACAACATGATCGTTTGTCCGGGAGGGCGATCGGCAGAGAGACTTGCCGGACTTACCTACCATACGTCAGGTCATCAGGTCCATGTTTCTATCAAAGGAAAATTTACACAATAAAATGGACTTGACCAGCCCGCAACATAATCCTTGGAAGAAAAAACCGATCGTTACACCATGCAACGACGATCTTTTCAGAGTCATAAAGCTAAGAAAAAATCCGCATACAATCGCCCCTAATGCCATCGCCATGTCAAATATCCCTAAAGATTTTATGCCTAAATGCAATTCGTTGACCAAAAATGGCATAACCGCCATAATTCCATTGGCTCCTATATTTGCAAAAAACATAATCAATATAAGCTTGAATATGATTTTTTGCTTCAATATGTATTCCCATCCAGTTTTGAAACCGTCGACATAAGCCATCCAATGGCTTTTATGCTTACTTAAATCAATGGCACGATGGTTATCATTTATATTCATGAACAGGATTAAGAGTGCCGAAAGAATAAAAGCCAATGAAACCATTAAAAAGGTGTATGGATAATTTATATAAAAAATTGAAAAGCTCGCGATGACCGGACCGACCAGATTGATTGTTCGAATGGAAGTAAAAATAATGCTGTTGGCCTTTGACAATTTATCTTTATCACCGATCACCCTTGGTCGGATCGCCTGGCTCGCCGGCCAATAAAATGAATCAATTAAACCAAATATAAAAGCCAAGGTGTATAAAAGAAAAATGGGGATCTTGCCAAAAAACAAGGCAAGGTAAAAAATCACCATCATAACCGCGCGTAGAAGATCAGAATAAATCATAATTTTCTTAGGTCCTATTTGATCGACTATCACACCACTGATGATACCGATCGTGAAGCGTGTCGTCCCCATTATAAGGAGGACAGTTCCCATTGTTACACCTGAACCATATATTTTAGTTATATACCACGATATAGTGAGGTAATAAACCGCTTCCCCTAATGAACTACAAATCCCGCTCAAAAACAGAAAGTTAAAATTCCTATTAAAAAGCGTTCTTGCTTGCGATCGCTTCATCAATAAAACACCTTTTCAATACATAATAGTTCTTATTGTCCGTGCTATAATATTTATTGCAATATTATATTTTAATCAAAAGCTTTTTGGGAAGTTCCCGTTCTTTAAACGTTCTAAGTCAGCCCTTTCTCGAATTTTTTTCCGGCCATAGGAAAACGTTTTTATCATACGTGATGATGCAGATCTCTTTTAATCAATGGGATGGCGGCCATGAAGCTGAATCAGGAACTCGCACAAAAAATCGTGCAAGAAGCGCGTTCGGCGCTGGATGAACATTTTATTATCGTCGACACCAACGGCTATATCATCGCCTCGAGCGAGCCCGACCGCGTCGGCCGTTTCCATGAAGGCGCGAAAATCGCGATGGCCAAGGGCCATGCCATCGACATCGGGCCGGAGGACGTCGATCGTTTAATCGGCGTGAAAGCCGGCATCAATATGCCCATCACCCACGAAGGAGAAATCATCGGGGTCATCGGCATCACCGGAAATCCGAAAGACGTCAGGCCGTACGCGGAACTCATCCGCCGGTTGACCGAACTGTTCATCCGTGAGGCCGTGCAATCGGAACGTTGGAACGCCCAAAACCGGGCGGCCGAAACCTTCGTTTACGAATGGGTGCACCGCGACACACTGGATGATGACTTTTTGGAACGCGGCGACATTCTCGGTCTTCCCGTCTCCGACCCGGTTCTCGTCATCTTGTGCGAACCGCTCCCGACCGTCCAAAAACCGGCGCCGAATTATGCCCGGATCACCCAAATCTTTCATCGCCTTTTCCCGGCCCCGGCCCATCGGATCATCCGCTGGTCCGGCGACCGTTTCTTGCTTTTAATAAACGGAGCCGACCAGCAAAGGGAGTGGCTGGAACGGGCCGTTCGGCAAATTCGGGAACGATGCCTGAAGGAAACCGGGGCGGCGTTTGCTTTCGGCATCGCCAAAAAGCCGCGGACAGGCATCATCCGGCACGCCTTCGAAGAAGCGAAGAAGGCGCTGCATGCGGCATCGCCCGAAAACCCGATCATCTTTTACGAGCAGCTCAGCCTTGACCTGCTCTTGCAAGACGTCTCACGCCGCTCGCGGGAAGAATTTCTGCAAACCGTTTTAGGTCCGCTAAAAGGCGAGGCGGAATGGCTCGCGACGCTTGAAGCGTACTTGGCGCACGACCTGTCGATCACCGCCGCCGCCCAAGCTTTGCACATCCACGTGAATACCCTTCATTACCGCTTGAAGCGAATCGAAGCGTTGACCGGACTGGATCTCCGTTCGACGGAAGGCATCGTTACTGCCGCGCTCGCTGTGCGCCTGCTGAACGACGCGCGATAAGGCCGCCGATGTCAACGATATGTTCGGGGCTTTCTTCGCAGGGATACCCGGGAGTTTACGCTTAAACGCATCGCGGACCGATTATACACGCATGACCTTGACCATCCGAACTTATTGTTTTCTCTGAAATGCCTCTTGTACCGATCGCCGCGCGAAAAAAACGCCGACGGAGCTTGCTAACCGGCGGAAAACTGATTTTGTATAAATAAACAAAATATATGCGATTAAACCGCTGTCATTTTGTAGTTTTTAACATAGCCACAAGACAGCGGTTTTTTTACACTTTAAATAAAAGCACTTTTCAAACATAAGGAAGGGTTGCCCATGCTCGATCCCGACTTGAAGAGACGCCTCATCGAGATCGTCGGCCCGGAGCACGTCCTGGATTCCAACGAAATCCAGCTCGCCTACTCGTATGATGCAACGCCCGGGTTTCAATCGCTGCCGGACGCCGTCGTCATGCCCGGTTCGACCGAAGACGTTCAGAAGATCGTACGGCTTTGCAATGAAACGAAAACGCCGATCGTCGCCCGCGGATCCGGGACGAATCTGTCCGCGGGGACGTGCCCGCTTCACGGCGGCATCGTTCTCTCTTTTCAGCGCATGAACCGGATTCTGGAATTGGATGAAGAAAATTTGACGGTGACCGTCCAGCCCGGCGTCATCACCCAAACGCTGTGCGATTACGTCGAACAGCGCGGCTTCTTTTATCCCCCGGATCCGAGCTCGATGCGCATTTCCACAATCGGCGGCAACATCGCGGAAAACTCCGGGGGCTTGCGCGGATTAAAATACGGCGTGACGCGCGACTACGTGCTCGGCTTAACGGTCGTCCTCGGCAACGGGGACATCATTCGCACGGGCGGCAAACTGGCTAAAGATGTCGCCGGCTACGACTTGACGCGGCTGATCGTCGGCTCTGAAGGCACGCTCGGCATCGTCACGGAAGCGATTTTAAAACTCGTGCCGCCGCCCGAAACGAAACAGACATTGCTCGCCGTCTATGACCGCATGGAAAAGGCGGCGGAAACGGTTTCGGAGATCATCGCTCAACGCATCATTCCGGCGACGCTCGAATTTCTCGATCAAGCGACCATCGAAGTCGTCGAAGACTTCGCCAAAGTCGGCTTGCCGACGGAGGCCGCCGCCGTGCTCCTCATCGAGCAGGACGGGGCGCCCGAAGTCGTCGACCGCGACATTCAAAAGATCGAAAGGATTTGCCGGGATATGGGCGCGACGTCCGTGGAACGCGCCGCCTCGGAAAGCGAAGCCGATGCGCTCCGGACCGCGAGGCGGACCGCGCTTTCCGCCTGCGCGAGGAAACGCCCGACGACGATTTTGGAAGACGCCACCGTCCCGCGTTCGAAAGTCGCGGAAATGGTTGGCGCCATCAATGACGTCGCCAAAAAATATGGGCTCTCCATTTGCACGTTCGGCCACGCCGGCGACGGAAACTTGCATCCGACCGTTTTGACCGATGCCCGCGACAAAGATGAAATGGCGCGGGTCGAGCAAGCGTTTGAGGAAATCTTCCGCAAGGCGATCGAGCTCGGCGGCACGATCACGGGCGAACACGGCGTCGGCGCGATGAAGGCGCCCTATTTGGAGTGGAAAATCGGCAAGGCCGGCGTCCACGCCATGCGGGCGATCAAACAAGCCTTGGATCCGAACCACATTTTGAATCCCGGAAAACTTTTTTATGAGCCGGAAGCGGTAACCGGGGAGGTGGCAAAGTGAGCGCGGACAAAGGCGAATTCACCGCCATTCAGCAAGCGTTTCGCGAAAAGCTGGACGAAAACGAACTCATGAACTGCATGCGCTGCGGGTTTTGCCTGCCCGCCTGCCCGACTTATATTCAAACGCAAAATGAAGCCGCTTCGCCGCGGGGAAGAATCGCGTTGATGAAAGCGGTGTATGACGGCAAGGCGGAACCGGATGAAGACATCCGGCATCAGCTCGATCTTTGCCTCGGCTGCCGGGCGTGCGAACCGGTTTGCCCGTCGGGCGTTCAATACGGGCGGCTTCTGGAAGGCGCCCGGGCGGCGATCGTCGAAAACAAAAAGCAATCGCTTCGAGAAAAAGCGCTCCGCAAATTGGCTTTTAAGGAGCTTTTTCCGAATCCCAAACGAATGCGCCAAGCCACCGGGCTGTTGCGCCTCTATCAAAAAAGCGGTTTGAAGAAATTGGCGGAAGCGACCGGGGCGTTGAAAATCCTCCCCGAGTCGTTAAGAGAAATGGAAAGCATTCTTCCCGATGTCCCGGCGAAACGGGAAATGGAAGAACGGCCGACCTATTTGGCGCCTATGGCGACGAATGGCGATGTCCATTTGCAAGGGACGAATCGGGAAGCGGCCCGTCCTGAAGTCGCGGCCGCGGCGGCCACGCCGGCGGCAGACACAACGGACGATTTAGCGGAAAGGCGGGCCGTGGCGAACACAGATCATGCGGTGAAGAGCGCACCGGAGACGGACGCAGCGGCGGGGCAGACGGTTGGTGCGGTCAAAGCGGGGCTGTCGGATCGCGACGTGACCGCAGGTTTTCCGGATTCCGCCGCGGCGGAGGGCCTTTCCAAAGCTGATCCCGCAGAGGGGGCAAATCCCGGCGAGACGAAACTTCCGGATTCCGATGATCATGAAAGGCTATCAGACGCGCCATCTGTGACGGAGACAGCCAATCAGCCATCATGGATTGCGGTCACGGATCCGGGCTCAAGAATGCAGGAACATTTCTCAGCGCCCAAACGCGTCGCGTTTTTTGCCGGATGTTTGATGGACACGATGTTTCTCGAAACGAACAATGCGACGCTGAAGCTTCTGCAACTCGCCGGATGCGAAGTCCTCATCCCGTCGGATCAAGCCTGCTGCGGGGCGCTTCACGGTCATTCCGGCGAACTGTCCGGCGCAAAAGAACTCGCCAAGCGCAATATCCAAGCCTTCGAAGACCTAGGCGTTGAAGCGATCATCACCAACGCGGGCGGATGCGGCGCTTTTCTCATGGAATACGATCACCTTTTGAAAGAGGACCCGGAATGGGCCGCGCGCGCCCAAGTGTTCGCCGAAAAGATCAAGGACTTGTCCGAGGTTTTGATCGAATGCGGGTTTCACGAGCGTTTCGATCTGTCGCTCCCGCACCAGGTCGTGACTTATCAAGATTCGTGCCACTTGCGCAACGTCATGAAAACGTCGGACGCCCCGCGCCGACTCATTCAGGCCATCGACGGCGTCGAGTTTCGGGAACTGCAAGAAGCCCATGTGTGCTGCGGCTCGGCGGGCATTTACAATCTTTTGCAAACCGAAATGGCAACGAGCCTCATCGACCGCAAGATGGCATTTGTAAAAGCCATCGCACCGCAGGTCATCGTCACCGCCAATCCGGGATGCCTGCTGCAAATGAAGCTCGGCATCAAACGCGCCGGCCTGAAAGGCCAAGTCCACGCCGTCCACATCGCCGACTTCCTTTGGGGGTCAGTCCCCCAACGCTTTAAAGCGTAAAAGCAAGAAAACCCTTGTCAGACTTGGAGTTTAAACTATTAGCACTACTTCACACGTCCTACAAAAAATATTACTTTAGTATTATTTTCGGGGGGACTGTCCCCAGGGAGGAAACCAGGAGGGTAACCAGGAGGGAAATGATGCGTTACTATGTTGCGATCGATGGCGGCGGGACGAAGACGGACGCCGCGCTGTTCGATGACGGCGGCCGCCTCATCCGCCGGGCCATCGGAGGCAGTACGAACATCAATGCCTTAACGGAAGAAGAAATCAGAGAAACGCTCCGGTCGCTTTTTGCCGAGCTGTTCGCCGACGAAAAACCAGAAGCCATCACCCGATGCTTTGCGGGCATGGCCGGCGCCGACCACCCGGTGCTAAACGACCGGCTCAAAGCGCTTCTCACCGAAACGCTTCCCGCTCCGTGCGGCGACATCGTCATAGAGAATGACGCAGTGAATGCCCTTTGGAGCGGAACGGACGGAAAACCGGGGCTCGTCGTCATCGCCGGAACGGGCACAATCACCTATGGACGGAAAGCCGACGGGGAAAGCTTTCGCATCGGCGGCTGGGGGCATTTGATCGGCGATGAAGGCAGCGGCTACGCCATAGGAAAAGAAGCGCTCCGCCACGCGCTGAGAGTACACGACGGCCGCGATTCGCCATCGCTTCTATATGAAAACATCAAAGCGCATTTCAAAATAGAGGCCATGCCGGACGTCATTCCCCTCGTCTATGGAGCGGGCAAAAGCGTGTTCGCCGTCCTCGTCCCCGTCGTTTTAAGGGCCGCGGACGCCGGCGACCCAACGGCGCTCCGCATTTTGCACAGCGCCGCAGACGACTTGGCGGAACTCATCGAAGCGGGCTGCCGCCGTTTCGGCGACAAGCCCCCGCTCGTCGTATTGGCCGGCGGGCTCTGGCGCTCGGAACGCCTCCGATCGCTCGCCACCGAACGTTTCAAGCAAACATTCATCGTTCCCGAGGTACCGCCCGTCTACGGATCCATGGTTGGAGCGCTTGGCTCGGACGGCGACGAAAAACTTCTCGATCGTCTGAAGCGCCAGTTCGATCCGTAATAACTTGAATTTTTCTCCGCTGTTGACGAGTGGCCGCGTCACGAAATCACACAGATACCGGGTTGCCAGGCTTCCGCACCGGCAGCCCTGTTTACCATCTTTGTTTATGCCGATGAACGAAAAACACTTCTCTTTCTTTTCACGACAACATATGCCATCACCGAATGTCTTTGGCTCAAAAAATTATCCCGCCCCTTTTTTTCGCAGGAGCGGGCTTCATTTTGCCCTAATCATTTGGCAAGTTTCAGTTCAGATTGCAAGTCTTAGAATGTGTTCAAACGAATCGAGTCGGAAGTCAGGCCTTCCCGTTCCGACGAAACCTTCGAAGCGGTAAAGGCCGTCACCGCATAAAGGCTCGTCGAAAGGAATGTTGCGGCGAGAACCGTAAGAACGACGCCTTTCAACCTTTTCATCAGTGCAATGCCCCCATTTCTTTTATTTTATCGCTTGCCGAAAAAGACAAACGATAATAATCAGCGGCTTTTTCATATTCCTGTTTGGAATAATAAAAGTCCGCCAATTCCCTTGAGTAATCCCTGACAAAGTCCCAATCTTTTCTGTTTCTAAAAAAGTCAATCCCCTTGCGGTACACCTTTTCAAAATTCTCCTTATCTAAAAAAAGTGCCCGTAACAATTCAAACCGCATAGGATAAACCTCGTTATTAGCGGATTTGCAAAGTTTTAACCCTTCGTGAAGCCATTTCTCGGCCTTGGAAACATCATTTGTTTTGAAATACTCAAGTGCTAAAAGATAGGCGGTCACATAGTTTATATCTCCCATTTTAACGGCTTCATTCAACCAGGTGATCGCCTGAGTCGACAAATTTTGATCAGAGTATAAAAGGCCAACATTATGTGCAGCGTACGCACGGATAGATTGAATATTTAATTTTTTGGCGTAGTCCAGAGCCATATGAAGATAGGTCTCCGCATCTTCATATAATTGCAAGTCGAGGCAACTCAGCCCCAGAAGGTTATAGCAATCCGCAACCCGTCTATCAAGATGATATTTTTTAAAAATTTTCAACGCTTGACTGGCGCAATGATTTGCTTGAAACGAACGGCGAAATCCATAGTTCAATTGGCCTTGCTTATAGTAAAACTCCGCTTGATCGAGTTCGCTGTCGATTTCATTAAGATACTGTTGAGCCTTATCGTAATATTCCTTGGCGAGATGATCGTTTTTGGCGTGATAGGCGGAGCGCCCTTTGAAAAAATAGTAGTAGAACCGTTGTTTGTTGGTGAAAAAATCTTCGTCGGCGGCGAGTTCGTCGAGCAGTTTATCGACTTGGTCATAGTCTTCGGTTAATGCGGCGTGTTGGCAGGCGATCAATTTATACTCGATGATCAAGTGCGGGTTGGTAAAAGCGATGTCGTTCATTTTTTGCTTAAGCGCGTTTGCGCGTTCGATCTTGCGAAATCTCAACAGCTCTTGCCATTCGTCGAGAAGCTCTTCAACCCTCTCTGTTGCATAGGTCCTCATGAACAGGCCCCCGTTCCAAGACAACTATGTCTAGTACCATGATACTATAATTCATCTCGTATATGTTTGGGAAAATTCATAATTAGGATAATAAATTATAAACGGAACAAGCGTTTGTTTTTCTCAACAACATGTACACGAAGCAGTGCACATTTCCCGCACGATGGCATTTAAACAACATAAAGGCATTTCCCCGTCGTCATTCCCCCCCACCGTTTCGAATGCCAGCCAAATAAAATGACTAAACCCATGCTTTTCTTTCCGACATTTCCGCTCCTTGATGGCTTCAACTCAAGTCGTCCTGCGCTCCCCAAAATCAGTCTGACGTAAAAGTCTCCGCATCCCCGTTGTTAACACACGATGCCCGGCCCCGATTATTTAAAAGCCCCGGCGGTCATGCCGTCCATGAAAGCCTTTGAGGCGAAGAGGAACAGAACGATCATCGGAAGCGACGACAACGTCAGGCCGGCAAACAGCGTGCTCCAGTCCGCCGAGTATTCCCCGAATAAGGAAAGCATGCCCGCGGGTATCGTTTTTTTCGTTTCATCCTGAATGAAAATGAGCGGAAAAAAGAAATCATTCCACGCCTGAATAAAATCCACGATCGCGACCGTCCCGAGCGCCGGACGCATGAGCGGCAACAACACATGCCATAAAATGCCCAAGGGGCCGCAGCCGTCCATGCGTGCGGCTTCCTCAAGTTCACCGGGCAGCGTTCTAAAAAACCCGGTTAGAATCAACATCGCCACCGGCAGCCCGATCGCCGTGTACATGAAAATAAGCGACCACAATGAATTCAATAAGTGCAAATGGCGCATGAGCATAAACAAGGGGATGATGCCGAGTTTGATCGGAATCATCATCCCAAGCAAAAATAGAAAAAAGAGCGCCCCGTTCCAACGGAAACGAAAGCGGGCGATGTAAAAAGCGGCGAGCGAACCGAAGACGAGAACGAGCAAGACCGAACCCGCGCTGACGATCAAGCTGTTCACGATATAATGAAAAAACGGCAATTCGCCGAGCAGCTGGCGGTAAGGCGCCAAGTTCAGCGAATCCGGCAGGGCAAACGGCCGTTGAAAAATTTCAATGTTCGATTTGAAAGACGATAAGACCATTAAAAGAATCGGATAACCGCACACGGCGGTAAAAAGCAGGGCGATCAAATACTTAAGCGCCTTCTGCACAGCGCCCACCCCGTTCGCCTCCCTTTACAAAAACGGCAGCTTCCAAAAACGGAGCCGTTGAAGCCACCGCGCTTTTCAGCGATCATTACCCAATAGATTCTCCTCTCAAGGATTCCGGAGCCGCGTACCGTGCGATGCGGCCGGCCGTTTGATCGGCCATAGGATCTCCCCCGGTCTTCACCCCGCCAGCCGCACGCACCGCCACCGGTCAAGCAATCTTTATTTTCTAAAGGCCCATGTCGGCCCGGCCATGCCATCTTTGTTCGTCGGGGATCCCTGGCTGTCTCTTCGGAGATCCCTGTCAGTCCGCCCACGCCCTCCCTTTCCATACACCGATCGATTCCGTTTCACCCGCCGCGTCCGTCATCCCTCCACCGTTTTTTTCCGCGTCAAGTACAAGAATAGGGCCGATAAGGCGCTAATAAAGAGGAACAGGACGACCGCCAGCGCCGAACCGAGACCGATCTCCGAAGCGTTCGCCGAGGCAAAGGCGAGCCGGTAAAAGTAAACGGCGAGCGTGTCGGTCGAAAACGCCGGTCCGCCATCGGACCCCTGCATCGCGTAAACGAGTTCAAACGCTTCGAACGCTTGGGTGAACGTAAACACGGTGATGATCATGATCGACGGAAACATCATCGGCAGCAGGATGGAACGAATCATCCTGAGGCCTTTGACGCCATCCAGGCGGGCGGCTTCGAGGATTTCCCGGGGAATCGCCTGTAACCCGGCGAGAAAAATCAACATCGAAAAGCCAAGGCCGAACCAGCAATTGATTAAAATGATCGCGATCAACGCCGTCTTCGGATCGCCAAGCCACGGTTTCGCCCATTCTTCAAGGCCAACGATGCCGAGCAGACGGTTTAAAGCGCCGAAATTCGGATTCAATATCAGCTTCCAAAGAAAGCCGACGACGATCACCGACAAAAGGCGCGGAAAGAAAAAGACCGCTTTAAAAAAACCGGCGCCTTTAAGCTTGGTGAAAAGGAGATACGCCAATAAAAAGGCAAAACCGTTCTGCACGATCATTTCGATGACAAAATAAAGGACGTTGTGCCGGAACCCGTTCCAAAACATGACGTTGAATGGCTTACGCGCAAACAGGTCGACGAAATTTTTCAGACCGACAAACGCCCCTCTCACCAGGCCGTCCCAATCAAAAAAACTGTAAACAAACGCCGAAAAAATCGGATAGAGAACAAACAAAAAGTAAATGAGAAAGGCGGGAAGCGGCAGGAGATGGAGCGCATATTTTTTCCAATTCCGCTTTTTATAAGGACGGGCCATGTTTTGACGCGAGGGTTTGATCGCCGCTTTCATCGTCTCGCCTCCCCACAGGATTCCTACATTTTCCGGTGCCGGGCATACCGATCGCTCGATGCGCCATGCGCAGCCCCGTCATCCCCGCCTGGCGCGGGACCATGACCAACGATTTTAGATTTCGGTAACCGACGCACGACCGCTTTTCCTCGCTCGCCGAGATTATTTTTTAAACGGCGCAAACCACGTTTTCGCGCTTTCCTGCAGCGATTTGGCGACGTCTTCCGGCTGCATTTTTCCGAGGTACATCGCCTGCAAGTTGCTTTCCAAGGTCGCTTTGGTCGTCGGATTGCCCGAGTTAAACGTCGTCAAAATAAAGTACGGGACGGCGTCTTGATCAGCCGTTTTCGAAAGGGCGGCGACGAGCGGATCTTCGCTTGCGATGCCCGGGATGGCGCTCGGCCGTTTAAACGTGTCGGTGAACAGTTTGCCGAACGCTTTTGTCGTCAAAAACTCGATGAATTTCTTCGCCTCTTTCTTATGTTTGGAATGGGCGTTGATGCCGTAAGAACTGTCCACCCATGTCGTGATCGTCGGCTCGCCGCCCGACGCCGACGGCATCGGGAAGAAACCGAGATCCAAGTTCGGATTCAACTGGCGCACGGGCTCGATGTCAAAGCTGCCCTCCACATACATCGCCGCTTGTCCGGAGGCAAACAGCGTGCGATCGTCGACTTCGCCGAGTCCTGTATATTTATCGGGGAAATAGGGCGTGATGGCCTTCATCGCTTTCAGAGAGTCCACGAATTTCGGATCCGTGAAATCGACATCTCCTTTGGCGATTTGATCCGGAAAATCTTTGCCGTAAAAAGCAGGGCCGATGATCGAATGGCTGAGGGAAAGCAGCCAGCCGTCCTTCGTGCCGAACGCAAACGGCACGACGCCGTTCTTTTTGAGCGTTTTCGCGATGGCGATCAGATCGTCCCATGTCTTCGGTTCGCTGAGATGATATTTTTTGAAGATGTCTTTGTTATAAAAGATTTGCGCGGTGTTGATCGACAGCGGAACGCCGTAAACCTTGCCGTCCTCGCCGGTGGCCGCTTCCAAGATCATCTTGGGAAATTGGGCCAAACCGTCCACGTCATCGAGCGGTTCCAAATAGCCCGATTTCGCCAGCGCCATGCCGGGCGCGTAGGGGCGCAATTGGATGATGTCGGGGCCGCTGCCGGCTTTCAGATTGGTGTTTAAAATCGTGTCGTACTCCGTGTTTTTCGTCGGTTTAAATTCGACGTGGATGTCGGGATATTTTTCATTAAACGCTTTGATGATTTTTTCATAACCGGCTTTGTCTTCCGTACGCCAACTGCCGATCGTCAGCGTGACGCCCTTCGTCTTCCCACCGCCGTTGTCGCCGCCCTCCTCTTTTGAACCGCACGCCGCGAGCCCGAAAAACGTCGCCATCACCAAACTGAGCAACAATAGGATTGAGCGCTTCATGACGGACCTCCTTTATGTGGCTTTTAGCTTCTCGATCTTCCCATCCGCATAGCGTGTCCGAGCTGTCTGTTAGCGTTTTCAAAATAAAAATATGCAAGCCTTGAAACATCATGCGAAAAACTTAGCGGGAGGAAAACGCACCTCATGATCGCCCGAGGGTAGAATGGGGCCATTAAAAGCAGAGTGGAATAAAGCTGAGGAAAAACGGCTTAGGCGCGGCAACATGCATTCCAGTGTCGATGGCGTAATAAACAAAAAATCCGATTCATTTTTGCGATGGAGGATAAACCTTAGAGTCCTTGCTTTCAAGCATCCATCCCATGAAAACTCGATTTCATTCCGTTGAAAACCGCCCGAAAATCATCGAGGAAACAGCCCATGAATATATATTTTGTAATGCCCAATCGGGTAAACAAAAGAGGATGGAAAGCCCGTTTCCATGCAAGAGGAATCATAGGGGTGACGTTATGAATAAATGGTTTTACATGGAGAGCCATGAATTCTTTCTTAAAACCATTCCCGACGCATTGAAAACCTTGGACATCGCTCATGCCATCCCGACTTACTCCCCCACGCCCGTCAACACGACGACGGCCATGAAACTGAAGGAACATTTAGCCGCCTTCCGACCCGATGTCATTTTAATCACCGGGTGGACGCCATTTCAAAGAAAGCCATATTTTGATGTCATTCGGGAATATTGCCAGCAGCATCAAGCTTTTCTTGTTTTCTGGTCATTTGAAGATCCGACACACACCGATATATGGGGAAAATATATCGCACAGGCCGCAAAACCAGACTATATTTTCACCCACGCGCTCGGTTGCGACACAATATACGAATCCCTTGGCATCCCCGCCAGCTATTTGCCCTTTGCGATCAATCCCCATCTTCATTATCGTCGCGAACCCGATCCGAAATTTACATCCGATATAGCCTTAGTCGGCCGTTTTGAACCGGAAATGATGCACTCGACTTCCTTGCGGATGGCCAGCCTGAAAACCTTGCTGCAGCCTCTTGTCGCAAGAGACTATGACATTGCGATTTGGGGCAGCGGTTGGAAAGAACATTTTCATCAACTGCCATTTCCCATTCCCGAAAAGTACCTTCGAGGGCCTGTATCTTATGAGGATATACCTAAAATATATAGTTCTGCCAAGATAAACCTTGCGATTCAAAACGAACCCGTCCTCATCACTCGAAGAACGTTCGAATGCATGGGGAGCGGCGGATTTGTCCTGACGATCAATACACCCGCCATTCGAAAGCATTTTGCGATTGACCGACATGTCGCCGTCAGCACGAACCGAACAGAGACTTTACAGCAAGTCGATCGCTATTTGCATAACCCCGAACGGCGTTTGCACATCGCTGCCAACGGCCAAAAAGAGACACACGATCATCATACTTATGCAGCACGGATTAGAGAAATGGTTGAAAAAATCCAACCCTATGTAGAAGCCAAAAAAGAAAATAAAATCATTTTCTCCCCGCCTCAAAAAATCCAGAAAGAAGTCTTTCCTGAGGTTAATTTTTCATTATCCAAAAAAAAGAAATCTTATATAAACGACGTCGATTTATCGGCCAAAAGGTCATCTTCGGGGAGCCGGTCTCATGCGGCCGATGACGCCGGAATTTATCTGTTGTTTAAGGTGGCGGAAGAAGCTCTTTACGAAGTCACTTTCGCGCAATTAAAGCTATTTGCGAGCATCCCTCCATCAGGAGAGCCTGTGTTGAACGTCTATGCCATCGAGTTGCCCTGGAGTGTCCAAAGTTTAAGATGTGGGAGAGGCCCCGCCATCTCCAAAAACCCTGTCGGCACAATAGCCATTAATAAACCCTTTCAAACCACTTATCCTTGGAATGGGAATTGGTACACCCTCGACCTCACCTCTCTCGTTAAAAACTGGATTTCCGGCAAACAAATGAATTACGGCCTTTATTTGGATATTGCGCCGCCAAAAGATGGTGCCGTTTATTTTACGAGCACCCGTTGGCGCGGAAATCCATATATCGGCCACTTTGAGTATTATGTCCGTTTGCACCCGCGATTGGAGATTGAATACTCAAAAATGGTTTAAGGGCGCATGTTTCATTCACAATTCCTCCCGAAACAGAAAAACTTGACTTCCAAACTTTAGGAAGCCAAGTTTTGTTGTTCCGCGGTTTTACGTAAAATGGGAGTTCGCCGCTCAACTGCCTTCGTATTTTCTCAATTTACTTCTTAATTGATTGACTTCTCTTTGCAACTGAGCATTTTGATGCGCCATCGATTTTAACTTGGAGAGTTCTCTAAGCGACGAATGGTGTTGGTTTACTTGTTCTTTTAATTTCTTTAGCTGCAAATGGTAAGGGACAGACCCAACCGAATCGATGAATTGTTCCTTAAAATATAAAATGTCATCAAAGGAATCCGGACGGAATGTTTGATTGTTTTTTTGGTTGAGCACGTTTTTATAGAGAGTCATTAATTGCCGCGCCACCTTTTTCACATCGTGCATCTCTTCGACAAACTTTCTTCCGCGGATCGATAAATCCTTCCTCCGATTGAAATCCTTGAGGATATAGCGCAATTTGTCCACAAGATTGCTTGGATTGACGTTTTCGACGGGAATGGGTTTTGCCGGTTTATATAAGTCATCTTGGAGATAGACCAAGACCGGTTTCCCCAAGGCCATCGCTTCCACGGTCAAAACCCCGTACCACCCGATGAGCAATTGATCAATGATGATGTCCGCTTTTTTATATAGTTCCATCGCTTCTTTATGTTTTAAATTGGTGACTTCTCGATAATTAAATTTTAATCCTTCTTTCTGTAATTGCCGTATGGCCTTTTGGACGAACGGGGTGCCTTTTATCGTTGGAAAGGAGGGAGCGTGCACAATGAGAGGGCAATCGGTCTCTCTTATTCCGACGAATTTCCATTCATCCAAATTGATCACCCTTGGAATGATCGTCGCCTCCGGCAAGTAACTTTGCATTTCCTCATCCAAAACAACGAACGCATCAACAAAATACCGCAAAAAGTTTAAATATTTCCGGGCGGATTCTTCGCTGAAAACGTTTTTCCATCCATATTTAAAGACATTATAAGGATTTTTTTGCATACACTCCGATTGAAACCTTAAATCAAAGCCGGTAAAACTGTATACGATTTTTTTGCCCCGATTTTTTATAAACGGTAAGTCAAACCCTGTAAAATATTCATAAGTACCGCCATAAAATAAAGTGCGGTACCAAAAATGGTAAATGTCATAGTCATCTTTTAAGCAATCCTTCAGGGTTTGGTATTGAACATCCATACGATTATTGGAGACAAAACTTACGACTCTATCCGCCTCATATCCAAACCGATTGTTTTGATAGATCAGACAATGGGCCTCAATCCCTTGCTTTCGCAGTTCTTTGGCCAATGCCATGGGTTGTCCCGCATTATTGACTGGACCGAGCAAAACCTTCATCTTTTCCCCGCTTTCTCTGCATCACGTTTTTTAATTAAGATGTCATCCTAATTTATATGCCCCCTTTCCATGATGTGTGTATGGAATTTAGTCGCTGTCCAAAACTCTTGCCGTTGCCGTCATGGGACATCGATTCATGACATAAAAAAACAGTAGGCGCATTTTCAACATTGGGCAGGAGAGGCAAACATGGACTTGCTGCTAAAAGGCAAAAAGGTGCTCGTCACAGGCGGATCAAGGGGGATCGGCAAAGCCATCGCCGCTAAATTTATTGAAGAAGGCGCACGAGTGGGGATCATCGCCAGATCTCAAGCGGAATTGGAAAAAACCCGGCAGGAATTGGGGATTTCCATTTATAAGGGAGATATCGCCAATCATCAGGAGCGAATTCGGCTTTTTCGCCATTTTATTGATGATTTTAAGGGAATTGACGTTCTCGTTAATAATGCGGGGGCGAGTTACGGATCAACCGTTATGGACACAAAGCTCAATCTCTTTGAGGCATCCATGCAGTTAAACTACCTTGCAGCCGTTCACCTCAGCCAGATGGCCGCCGAAAAAATGAAAGGCCAAAAGTCCGGTGCCATTCTCAACATTTCTTCCATTTACGGCAGAGAAGCCGGCGGACAGCCAACCTATAACGCCGCCAAAGCCGCGCTGATCAGCTTCACGAAAGCCTTTTCTCGAGAAGCCATAAAACACAATATCCGGGTCAACGGCATCGCGCCGGGAGCGATCTTTCACCTTAACGAAGTATGGAAGCTGCGCTTAGAGGAGGATCCGGAATACCTGGAAAATTACGTTAAAAACCGAATTCCGGCAGGCCGTTTTGGCACGCCGGAGGAAATTGGAAACGTCGCCGTTTTTCTTGCTTCCGAAAAATCCTCATGGATTGTAGGGGCTACGATCAATGTCGACGGCGGCCAGTCGCACATGAACTTTTAATGGAACAGAATGGGGGATTCGTCAGTGAGGGTTCCGCTAAAAAACAGCACGATCTTGGTGACCGGTGGGGCTGGATTTATCGGCAGCCATCTCGTAGATCGGTTGCTCCATGAACAAGCCAAACAAGTGATCGTCGTCGATAACCTTTTTACCGGGGACAAAGCCCATTTGTCCGATGCCTTAAATAAAGGCGCCATCCTTTATATTGATGACGCGGAAATCGAAGGGAGCTTAGATTATGTATTTCATCGGCATTCCGTTGATATCGTTTTTAACTGCGCAACGAAAGCCCTTAATTACTCCTTTTTAAACCCGGCGAACGCTTTTATGACCAATGTGGTTGTTCTAAAAAACTTATTGGAACAACAAAGAAAAAAAGCCTTTCAGACGCTTTGCCATTTTTCATCTTCGGAGGCATACGGCACATCCGTCTACGAGCCGATGGATGAACAACATCCCTTGCACCCGACAACCGCCTATGCTGCCGGAAAAGCAGCCGCAGATATGCTGCTCCAGAGTTATGTCCAAATGTTTGACTTGGATGCATTTATTGTGAGGGCCTTCAATAATTATGGCCCAAGACAGAGTTTCCATGAGGAACTTGCGGCTGTCATCCCTAAAACCATTGAAAGGATACTCAAAGGCAAAGCCCCGGAAATGCAGGGAACAGGCCGACAAAAAAGGGATTTTATTTATGTGGCGGATACAGTTGACGCCGTGATAAAGGTGTACCCAAAATTGCAATCCGGAGAAGTTGTGAACATCTCGGCAGATCACCCCATCGCCATCGGAGACCTCATACAAAAAATTTCTCATCTGCTTCATTATTCCGGAGAGATCATCAAAAAAGAGCCAAGAAAAGCCGACGTTCTGAACCATCACGGCTGCAATAAAAAGCTGAAAGCGCTCATTCCGGACTTCACCTTCACATCATTTGATCAAGGATTGGAAAAAACCATTTATTGGTATCAAGAAAAATTCAATGAGTCCTTCGCTTAAGTCCGGCCAGCCTCGACAGCCGATTTCCACATTCTTTAAATGACGATTTGTCAATTCAAGTGCGACAGTTCTTCCATGAACGCTTCAAAGGCAGTTTTCCATCCCAGGCATTTCCTAGGACGGTTATTCATGAACATTAAGGCTTCCGTGAGTTCTTCTTGAGTGACTTTAGAGAGATCTGACGCCTTAGGAAAGAAACCTTTTAAGAGACCATTAGCGTTTTCATTGGTTCCACGTTGCCAAGAGCAGTAGGGGTCGGCAAAATAAATAGAAACATCTAAACTTGCCTCGATTTCTTTATGTCATGCGAATTCCGAAGCAATCATGGATATTTTTGTTTTTATTTGTGGTGTCGCACTTCATATTACAATCTGTCAAATAAAAAACTTGCCGAAAAAATACTTATCTCGACAAGCAAAGGGAGCCCGCTGTAAAGCATCATCTCTTCGTCTGCTTTCATTCGCCGATTTGCCTCGCCGGTACGCCGACAACCGTCGAACCATCCGCCACATTCGTTGTGACGACGGCGCCGGCGCCAACTACCGCATTTCTGCCAATGATGATGCCGGGAAGGAGAGTGGCGTTGGTTCCAATGCTGGCTCCTTCTTTAATATATGGGCCTTTTAACAAAGTGCGCGTCCGAACCATATATTTATCATTTGAGGTGGATACTTCCGGGCCGATAAAGACATTGTCTTCAATCAGCATGTCAGCAGTAATATAGGCACCGGTTTGAATGAAACAGCGGTCACCAATGACCGTCCGGCACTCGACCATGGCGCTCCTTCCGATTACCGTTTCATGCCCAATCACCGTATTTTCTCTAATGCTGGCCAGATCTCCGACCATGACCCCGCTTCGCAAAATCGCCCCGGAATAAATCACCACGCCGTTCCCGATCCGGCTTCCTCGCCCTATAAAAAGCGGATGATTGGGGATACTTTCATGCTGAATCCTCGCGTTTTTAAACGGCTGGCATCCTAACACAGCATGATTTCCAATGACGACATCCTCTTCAACAACGGTGCCTTTGAGTAAAACGGAGTGATGGCCAATCCGAACATTTTCACCGATCATGACGCCTTCCTCGATGACGACATTTTCACCAACGATACAAAAAGATGGAAGGGAACGCTTTGGCATCACAGCGGTTTCACCCCCTTTGAGAAATCAGCCTGCGCCCCGCCTTCCGCCTGAACGGGGGCTACGCATCGTTTTGCTTGATATATTCACTTATTTTATTTGTCACCGTGAGTGCGGTCAGGCCGTCCTCACCTGTTGCTTTTGGTTTTTTATCATGTTTCACATAAGCAAGGAAATCAGACAGTTCCATTTTCAAAGGCTCATGATGCGAGTTGAGTCCGTAAAATTGTGTAAAAAGGAAATGTAAAAAGAGCCACGTTGCTTTCCCTTTGATAGAATGGACATTGACCAAAACAAAAAACAAAAAGGAGGAAAGCAACTATGGCTCAATACAATATTACAATAAGCGATGAAATCCTGCACGGGTTCTTGTCGCAAGATCAAGGACTGGCCAAACTGTTGGAACAGGTCTTGAATCAAATCCTTGAAGCCCAGTTAACGGATCAACTTGGCGCCGGCCGTTATGAGCGCACAGAGGAGCGAAAAGGCTATCGAAACGGGTCTTATCCCCGGCAATTGACGACTCGGGTGGGACGGTTGACCTTGCGCGTGCCGCGGACAAGGGATGGGGAGTTTTCCA
>NZ_BDDQ01000048.1 GCF_002003465.1 Caenibacillus caldisaponilyticus
AACCAATATACCATGGGATGGATGGGGTACTTCGCGTTAATTGAGACCCCCTCTCCCTTGAAGCGCCTGGAAGAATGGATAAGAAGAAGGTTGAGACTGTGCCGTTGGCACCAATGGAAAAGGGTGAGAACTCGAATTCGTGAACTGAGAGCCCTTGGGCTCAAAGAACACGAAGTGTTCGAGATCGCTAACACTCGGAAAGGGGCTTGGCGTACGACAAGGACGCCTCAATTGCATAAAGCCCTTGGCAAAGCCTACTGGCTTAAGCAAGGGCTGAAGAGTTTAACGCAGAGATATTTTGAACTCCGTCAAGATTGGCGAACCGCCTAGTGCGGACCCGCATGCTAGGTGGTGTGAGGGGACGGGGGTTCGTCACCCCCTCCTACTCGATTGTTATGTATCCGACTGTATACGTACAAACTACAGTCCCAAGCTGGATAGGTGAATAGCATTTATTTAATGCAGGTTTTCTGAAGTAACGGGGAATCGATTCCATGCATATTTAACATGTGGCTATCGAAACTATGGAAGTTCATAAAGGGAGAAACTATCTTTTTTTCTTTATATAGCATCAAGAGAGTGGATCACCATATGGCGGCGATAGGGGATTTGTGAATTTTTAACATGTAAGAGGCGCTCGTTCCAGAATTTTGTCTCCTTTATATGACGTTTGTACGGACAAACGCTCAGGAATGTACGCATAACATAACCATAACCTGACAAACACGAGTTGTATTGCCATTCGTCTCCATATCATCCATGCCAAAATCCTCTCACAGAATATTCCCCCATTCCTCCGGCCTCAATAAAATCCCGATGTTTTTAAGATGTGTCATTATTATATGAAGAGTTTCTCATGGTTTTTGTTTTTAGGCTTCTCAATTATTATTGTCCGCCGCTTGATCTGTTTTTCATTATCTGAAATTAATATCGTTGACTAATAATAAAATATAACTTATTTTCAAATTTGAAAGATCATGAATTAAATTTCAAATAATGATAACGTATTAGGGGTGAGAACATGGAACCGATGCCCAAATCCTCTCAGCTTTGGACGATCCAAAGCCTATATCGAGGACTAAAGCTGCTGGAGATTATTGCGGAACAATCAGATGGATGCAACGCAAAATGGCTAAGCCGAGTCTCAGGCATCAACTTAAGCACTTGCTATCATTTGCTGAACACTTTGGAAGCGGCGGGATATGTTGAAAAGGATAAAGAAACGCACCAATACGTGTTGACCTACAAGGTTTCCTATTTGAGCAACCTCATTCAGGAGAGAAAATCACTGCCCAAGAAAATCGTGACTTTGGTCAATTCATTGGCGCAAAAAACACGTGAAACCTCCTATGTCGCCACTTGGGAGAATGGGGAAGTCGTGGTGAGCCATATTGCCGAAAGTGACCAGGCGGTAAAAGTGCGATCACTTTATGTCGGCTATCGTGATCATGCATTTGTACGAGCGCTCGGCAAAGCAATTTTGGCATATGTTTCCCAGAAGGATCTTGCACAGTATAAAGCAAAACATCCTCCGGAAAGGCGAACCCCCAATTCTAAAGTTCAATGGGATGAAATTGATGCGGAACTTTTGTTGACCCGAAAGCGTGGGTATAGCCTCGACGAAGAAGAGTTCGAAATTGGAATTTGTTGTATCGGAGTACCCATTTTTAAATATGACGGTTCCATCTGGGGGGCGATGTCCATATCAATGCCGAGCAATCGCTATCATCCACATGATGAGACAATCATTGCATATCTAAAGGGAGAGGCGCTTGCCGCGTCACTGAGCCTGGGTTACAAAGGCAACATTTTGAGGGAGGCTTAATTTTCGTGAACAAGGGCACGTTGCTGCGTTGGTATCGAACCATGATGCGTATTCGGGTCTTTGAAGAAACGGTGAATGAGAAATTCTTGGCGGGAGAAATTCCAGGGTTTGTCCATTTGTATGTTGGGCAAGAAGCCGTTGCGACGGCGATTTGTGATCTTTTAAATGAAAGCGATTACATCACGAGCACTCATCGTGGGCACGGCCATGCAATCGCCAAGGGTGCAGATATGAAAAGGATGATGGCCGAGTTGTATGGCAGAGAAACAGGATACTGTAAGGGGAAAGGCGGTTCCATGCATATCGCCGATTTCCGCATTGGCATGTTGGGTGCTAACGGCGTGGTTGGCGGTGGGATCAATATCGCTGTAGGGGCAGCTTTGGCCGGCAAGTTGCTTGATAACGGTCGCATTGCCGTTTCTTTCTTCGGAGACGGTGCGAGTAACCGCGGTACGTTTCATGAGGGAATAAACATGGCGGCGATATGGAAGTTGCCCGTGATATTCGTTTGCGAAAACAATCAATGGTCTTCAACGACGTTTTACCGCAACAGCACAGCGGTCGAGGATATTGCCGTTCGTGCTTCAGCCTACGGCATTCCTGGTCTCATCGCCGACGGGAACGATGTTTTTGATGTTTATGAGAAAGCTGATGAGGCAGTAAAAAGGGCGAGGAAAGGCGGCGGCCCGTCTCTGCTTGAAGTGAAGACCTACCGGGTCAAAGGCCATTTTATTGGAGATCCGGAAAAATATCGAAGACGTGAAGAAATCATGGAGCAGTTGGAAAACAACGACCCGATCAAACGATTTGTCCAACGCGTCACCGATGAAAATCTTCTGTCATCCGAGGAATTGACACAGGTCGATCAAGAGGTTGTCGAGGAAGTCAAGAATGCGGTCGAATTTGCTCAAAGCAGCCCTTTCCCGGATTCGTCGCAGGCATATGAGGATTTGTTTGTGGAGGATGGTGTGCAGTGAGGGAAGTGACATTTGCGGAAGCGACATTGGAAGCGATGAGAGAAGAAATGGCCCGCGATTCTCGTGTTTTTATCATGGGGGAGGACATTGCTAGCCAAGGGGGCATCTTCGGACAGTTCAAAGGATTGGCGGATCAATTCGGCCTCGAACGCGTTCGCGATACACCCATTTCGGAAACGGCCATCGTCGGTGCAGGAATCGGTGCGGCGCTGGGCGGTTTGATTCCGGTCATCGACATGCACTTTGCCGATTTTCTCGGCGTCGCCATGGACGAAGTGTTGAACCAAATGTCCAAAATCCGTTATATGTTCGGCGGTCAGGCAAATCTGCCGTTGGTATTGAGGGCGCCTGATGGTGTGACACGATCCGGAGCGGCCCAACACTCACAGTCGTTGGAAGCCATTTTCATGCACATTCCGGGAACAAAAATCGTGGCTCCTTCCAATGCGGAAGACGCGAAGGGGTTATTGAAGGCGGCGATTCGCGATCCCAACCCGGTCATTTATTTCGAACATAAAGATTTGTTTCGACGTAAAGGCCAGGTGCCGGACGGCGAGCATATCACGCCGATCGGTAAAGCGAGAGTGACACGGGAAGGCGACAGCCTCACCGTTGTATCTTACTCTCGTATGTTCACGGAGGTCGAGGCGGCCTGTCAACAGTTGGGAGACGAGGTGGAAGGAAAGGTGGAATTGATCGACCTCCGTACTATCGTTCCGATGGATGTCGAAACGATACTCGCCTCCGTGCGAAAAACCCATCGCCTTCTCATCGTTCACGAAGCGGTCAAACGCGGCGGTGTAGGTGCCGAAATATCGGCCGTTGTTGCCGAAAAAGCCGTGGAATATCTCGATGCCCCCATCGTTCGCATCGGCGCCAAACCGTATCCCATTCCGTTCAGTCCGCCGCTTGAACGCGAGATTGTTCCGCAGGTGGACGAAATCATATCTGCTATACGCGGATTATTGAATGCCCGCATCTAGTAAGGAGGTGAAAATAAAAACGATGAAACCGGTTGTCATGCCAAAATTGGGGCTCACGATGACGGAAGGAACGATTGCAACATGGTTGAAACAGGAGGGAGATACGGTCGCGGTCGGGGAAGCGATCGCGGAAATTGAGACGGAAAAAATCACGTATTCGTTGGAAGCTCCGGTGGAAGGCACCCTGTTAAAGATCGTGCTTCCCGCCGGCGAAAGCGCTCCGGTCGCGGAAACGATCGCATGGATCGGTCGGCCCGGCGAGGAAGTTCCGAACGAAAAAGAGGGGCCCGCTGCCTCTTTGCCTCATCCATCAGAAGACGAAGCCTCGGACGTGCAACCTGTCATGGCTTCGCCGGCCCAGCCGGCTTTGGCGACGCCGTTTGCGAAGAAAATCGCACGAGACAAGGGCGTTGAGCTAGATCGGGTCACGGGCACAGGACCATATGGCCGAATCCAAGCGGATGACGTGGTTGAATTTCTCAAGCGTTTGGAATCGACTTCCCATGTCGCGAGGATCACGCCGGCCGCTGCGGTTGTTGTCGAGCAACATGGCTTGGGTGCCGAGAACTTGAGGACATTGGACGGTGAACGCGTCCGGCGCGCTGATGTTGAGGGATATGTGGAACAGGTAAATGATGTCCGAAGCAGAGTCATCCCTCACAGTTCCATGCGCCAGGCGATCGCTAAACGCATGACGGAAAGTTGGACGGCGATTCCTCATGTCACGCTCCATCGCTCCGTTTATGCCGAGGGATTGTTCGAGTTGCGGAAGAAAGCATCCGAAAAAACAACGAAAAAGATTTCGATGACTGCCGTCATTGCCTGTTTGGTTTCTCGGTTATTGCCTAAACATCCGCTTCTGAACGCGCATTATGAAAGGGACGGCACTCGAGTTTTTGACGACGTGCATTTGGGACTCGCCGTCGCCGTCTCAAATGGATTGGTTGTCCCCGTGATCCGCCATGCCAACTCCAAATCCATCCCGGAATTGGCGGAAGAAATCGCGGACGTCTCGGAGCGTGCCCGAACTGGCTCCTTAAATCCCGATGAACTTGAAGGCGGAACGTTTACGATTTCAAATCTTGGCATGTTCGGCGTCGACGGATTCACGCCTATCATCGTTCCACCGCAAACGGGGATTTTGGGGATTGGGCGCTCGGTCCAAAGTATGACATCGTCGGACGGGACCGCGCAAAACATCAGCATGACGCTCAGCCTGTCTTTCGATCATCGCGCGATGGATGGGGTGTACGGTGCCCGGTTCTTGGATTCGCTGGCCCGGTGTATTGAGGATCCGATGCAGCTTCTCTTTTGATGCAAGGGGGAAAAGATATGGATGTTTTGGTAATCGGCGGCGGACCCGGCGGATATGCGGCGGCGCTGAAAGCTGCGCATGGCGGTCTGTCCGTTACTCTGGTGGAACGAGCTCGTGTTGGGGGAACTTGTCTAAACATCGGATGTATCCCAACGAAGAGTTTACTTGAGACGGCCGCTCATTGGGCCACGGCGGTCCGCAATGGTTGGGTAGCGGAATCCTCCATGTCCAAACAACAATGGGAACATGCGCAAATCAAAAAGAGAAGAGTTGTGGAACAATTAACGGCCGGCGTGAAGGCGCTGCTCAAAAATGCGGGGGTTCGTCTTGTATCGGGCACGGCAAGGTTTGTATCGCCGCATAAGGTTGTTGTGGCGGAACGAAATGGCAAAGAAATCTCCGTTACGTTTGACCGTGCGATTATTGCGACAGGTTCTCAAGCGTTGTTACCTTCGATCGTAGGCATCGATGAGCCAGGTGTGTATACGAGCGATACCATACTTTCGATTGAAGATGTCCCAAAAAGATTAGTCATTGTCGGAGGCGGCGTCATTGGCTTGGAATTTGCATCCATGTTCCGGCAACTGGGATCCCGGATCGATGTCGTGGAATTTGCGGATGAAATTTTGCCTCGGATGGACAGAACGACGGTTCAAGCGCTCAAACGCCAATTGACGTCTCATGGGATTTCTTTTTATACGAGAGCCAGTGTTCAGCGGATTGAAAGGCATTTGAGCGGTTTCGGCTTGAATGTGACGGCCAAGTATGAAAATGGTGAAACGTTTGGCTTGGAAGCGGATGCAGTATTGGTGGCCATCGGTCGCGCGGCGGACTTGAATGCGCTGGATTTAGGGAAAGCCGGTATCCAACTCGAAAACCGGAGAATACGGGTGAATTCCTACTGTCAGACGAATCTGCCACATGTTTACGCCATAGGCGATTGTTCGAATCCCGTGATGCTTGCGCATGCCGCTATGATGGATGCTGAAGTTGCGGTTGCGCATATTTTGGGGAAACCCGCAAAACGTAAAAATCGCTTCATGATTCCGCAATGCATCTATACTTTACCGGAATTGGCGTCCGTTGGAATGACCGAAGAAGAGGTGGCTCAAGCGGGGGTGAATTATGAGGTTTCAGAGATCGGCATGCAAGCTAACGGAAAGGCTCTGATTGGCGAGTTTGACGGCATGTGCCGGATGATTTCGGAACGTGGCACTGGGATCGTACTCGGCATTCACTTGGTCGGTCCTCATGTCACAGAAATTATCCAAGAAGCGGCGCTGGCTCTGGAATTGGAAGTGACGACGAAAGAACTCGCACGTACGATTCACGCCCACCCGACGGTGTCCGAAGTCCTTCATGAAACCGCATTGGTTTCTTTGGGTGTGCCAGTGCATGTTCCAAAAAGAAAGACGGAAGTTGCCCAGTAAAGGAGGTTGTTCTTTTGTGAGAACGGCGGTTGTGACGGGAGCGGCGAGGGGAATCGGCTTTGCGGTAGCCGAGAAGCTTTTAAGTGTCGGACATCGGGTGATTTTGCTGGATGTGCTGGCAACGGTGCATGAGAGCGCGAAAAAATTGAACGAACCGAGCCGTGTGGATGCCTTCCAGATGGATGTCAGAAATCAAGATGAAGTAAGAAGTTCCCTTGCGCGAATTGTTGATCGCTATGGCACGCTAGACATTGTAGTGAACGTGGCGGGAACATGTCACCGAGAATCGTTTGAGGAAATGACCTTGGAGAACTGGCGCATTGACGTGGATACCAATATGACCGGAACGTTTTTAATGTGTCAGGCCGCCGTCTTTCCTTATATGAAGCAGAAAGGATACGGAAGAATCATCAATATCGCGTCCGTTTCCGGAAAGGTGGGCGGGATTGGCCCTGTCCATTCCGACGGTTCCGGCGGCCGTTCCGGAATCGCCTATGTATCTTCCAAAGCGGGGGTGATCAATATGACGCGTTGGATGGCCAAGGAAGTTGGAAAATGGGGGATTACGTGCAATGCGGTGTTGCCGGGGCCGATTGTCACAGACATGACGCAAGGGCATCATTACGACATCGACGAGGTGCCGATGAAGCGGTGGGGAACTCCTGCGGATGTCGCAAATGCCGTCGAATTCCTTGCCCGTGAGAGTTCATCGTATATCACCGGATCTTGCATCCATGTGGATGGGGGGCTTGTCATGGCGTAAAGCGATGAACGCTGAAAATCGTGGCGGACGATCCAACAAAGGCAAACGGGAAGATAGTTGTCGAAGGATGGGGGTCATGAAGAAATTCTTAAAAGGGGCGATGGTTCCGTGAATGATCAAACGCTGACCAGAAAATATATGTACATTATTCTCCCTCTTTTCATCGGTTCCGTCATGGCGTTTCTTGATCGACTGAATATTTCTTATGCCGCCTTGACGATGAACAAGGATCTCGGATTTACTGCAGAAGTTTTTGGGATGGGTTCGGGCATATTATTTTTGGGCTACGTTTTGTTTGAAATCCCGGGAACATTGATTGCCCAGAGATGGAGCCCGCGAAAATGGATTGCCAGAATCATGATCAGTTGGGGGATCGCTTGCGTTCTTATGGTTTTTATCCACAGCGAGATGCAGTTTTACATCGTCCGGTTTTTGATCGGTGCGGCGGAAGCAAGTTTTTATCCGGTATGTTACGCCGTGATTATCCCCCGCTGGTTCAATGTAAAGGAAAGACCGACGGCTGTGTCCATCATGTTGACTTCGCTGTTGATTTCAAACATCATCGGTTCACCTTTGGCCGGAGTATTATTGGATATGTCTTGGCTGGGGCTGAAAGGTTGGCAAATGCTGTTTCTAGTCGAAGGCGGGATTGCCGTTCTCTTCGGTTTTATCGTGGCATTCTGGTTGGCTGACTGGCCGAAAGATGTCAAGTGGTTGAGTGAGGACGAAAAGAAAGCCTTAGCCGAGCAATATGAACGTGAAATCGCCGAAAAAAATTCCGTAAAGAGCTATACGATATGGGAGGCATTGCGCGATAAGGAAGTGCTTAAGCTCTGCCTGATCTACTTCATGTGGATCACCGGTTTTTGGGGCTTCGGTTTCTGGATGCCGACTGTTTTGAAAGCGGTTTCCGGGTGGTCCAATGCCAGTATTGGCTGGCTCATTGTTATCCCGATGACCATTGCGTTGATTGGTTTCGTCATTAACGGCCACTCCTCCTCCCGTACAGGCGAGAAGAGATGGCATGTCGCGATTCCCATGTTTATTGGCGCTTTTGGCATGGGTCTGGGTCCGTTTATCTCCAATCCATTTTGGAGTTTTGTGCTCGTTTGCGTCAGCGCTGTCGGTGTGTACGTCGGTATGGGCGTTTGGTGGACTTATCCGACGTCCTTCCTTTCGGACTCCGCGGCGGCTGGAGCAGTGAGCCTGATTAATTCAGTGGGAAACTTGGGCGGTTGGGTAGGCCCTTACTTGGTCGGCATTCTTAAAGATCATACCGGTACTTTCACTTGGGCTTATCTTTACCTAGCTTTCTCGTTGATGGTGGCGGGGCTTTTAATTCTAACTCTCCGTAAAAAACTGCCTGTAGATAATATCGCCATCCAGTCAACACCGCTGAGTGGGTCCGATTACAAGATGTAAATGACATTGAACTGTGCTGTTTATGTTGTATATCAGCGGTATCGAAGCATAGGATAGCCACAGGTATGGAATGACATGAGATTCAAAAGGAACCTAAAGTACCTTTCCGATGAATGACGCTCGGGTGTTCGGGAATAAAGGGGGCACGGTTAGGTTTCAGTTCGTCCGTGAAGACCGAGACTGCCGTTGTTCCC
This sequence comes from Caenibacillus caldisaponilyticus, assembly GCF_002003465.1. Taxonomy (GTDB): domain Bacteria; phylum Bacillota; class Bacilli; order Bacillales; family Sporolactobacillaceae; genus Caenibacillus; species Caenibacillus caldisaponilyticus. Next base: position 8,910 of record NZ_BDDQ01000048.1, read on the forward strand.
TTTCACTCGTATATAGGAATTTTCAAGATTTGATGAAAGCCCAACACCTAGAGTATTGAAGCAAAAATTTGGCTTACTCGTCATTCTTCTCGCCATGACCCGTAACGTGATCCGAAAACCTAGATGTTTGTCTCATTTCGTTTTGTATCATATGTTAATTCATTTTTGGTAATGGGAAAGTCTGCTTTAAGATTGATAGGCCATTGATTTTTTGATAAATTGCATGTGCACTTTTTGGCTAAGACTCAGCACTGGATTCCTTGGCAAGACGGCGATGCGGAACATAATCTCAAAAAAGAACGGGCGTCTTTTGTCGTCCGTTCTTTTTTAGTGTATGGACATAGGGAAGCGAAAGGCTCAAACGGGGCAGCTGCGGATGCCCATCATGAACCGAAGGCTAGGATGTGCTGTGAGCGAAATACGGAGGCAATCGCCCGGATTAACCAATGAACTTCGACGAAACGTTGGCGATGACGGCACCGTATTTACGCCATTGATGCTTTTTAAAAATCAAAAAGAGGTCTTGATTTCTGGCATTTGATCGTATATACTCATCTTGCTACCTTATTTAACAAGGTAGTAATTTTTCCGCCTAGTACCTTGCTTAACAATATACCATGCGTGCTCAGAGCCATCCTTTATGTGTCGCGTCATATCGGCGTTTTGAAAAAGAAGCGGAATTGTGTGGTGAGAAGACTTGGCATTAAAAAGTCAATTGCTGAAAGGGGTTTTGGAGGGATGCATCTTGGCGGTCATCGCCCGTGAAGAGGTTTACGGGTATGAATTAAGCGTGAAGTTGGCGGAATACGGGTTGACGTTTGTGAGCGAAGGCAGCATATATCCCGTTCTCCTGCGGATGCAAAAGGAGCAGTTGATTTCCGGAATCTTGAGGGATTCACCGAACGGCCCGAAGCGAAAATACTACCGGTTGACCGAAAAAGGGCATCAGGCTTTGGAGGAATTTAAAGAAAACTGGATGGATATGAAAGCGGCCGTTGAGCGCATTTTGAATCAAGGGAGTGGGGAAGATGACGGCAGAAGAAATGATTAAATTAAACAACGAACGGCGGAAGCTCTTGAATGAAAAAAACCGGGAGTATTATGAAAAGATGCTTCTCTATTTGCGCTTAAGCCCGATTCCGGAAAAGACGACGGAAGAACTGCTCTTGGAAATGCTGGATCATTTGCTGATCGCTCAACAAGAGGGGCGATCGGCGGAAGACGTGTTTGGGACGGATCCGGAAGCGTATTGTAAAGAAGTGGTACGGTCGGTCGGCAAACGGTCACCATTCAGTTTCCGGCGCTATGCCTTCATTTTCAACATTGGATTGTATATCGTCTTCTTCATGGATGCGATTTTTCGCTTGGCGGTTCATCCGCTCTTAAACCGGTTTATCGATCTGCCGCAACCCAAAGGATTTTCCGTGGACTATTTCTTAATCCCCATTGTCATGTGTCTCGGTGTCGATCTCCTTTTAATGCTTATGAGGGAGTCCACATTTAAGAGATTTCGCACGCGCATATTGTTGCGCTATCTTATCCCGATCGCGCTTACATATATTTTGCCAACCATCTTGTTTATTTTTCTAAATAAGATGATACCGGTTATCCCGATTCCGGCCTGGATGAGCTTGCTGATCGGTGTGGTGCTTTGGGGGCTCCATAAATGGATGTATAAACGCGTGGAAATATTTTGATGGACATTGATATTTCGTTCGTCATGACTGGCACCTCCGTGTTATGATATTGACCGGAAACAAGAAACAGGTGGTTGGCATGATGAAACGATTGCTCACGGTTGTTCTGTTGCTGTCAATGGTGCTTGCGGGTTGCCAGGCGGCCAAGCCGAGCGGTACGGACTCTCCGGCAACGGCGCATTCGAAAGTCGAAACAACGGCTAAACAAACCGGTACACAGTCTGTTGCGCCGGCTGCGCAGGAAAAACGAGGCCATACGGAAACGGCCAAGGTGATCGAGGCCATCGACGGGGATACCGTCAAGGTGCGGCTGCGCGGGCGAGTCGTGACGATCCGGATGCTGCTCGTCGATACGCCGGAAACGCATCACCCGACGAAAGGCGTTCAGCCGTACGGCCCGGAAGCCGCCGCGTTCACGAAAAAACTTTTGGAAGGCAAAACGGTCGAAGTCGAACCGGCGGTGGACAACGGACACGACAAGTACGGACGGCTCTTGGCCTACCTTTTTATAAAAGGGAAATCGGTCGAAGAATTGCTGTTGAAAAACGGCTACGCCCGCGTCGCCTATGTCTATCCTCCTAATACCAAATATCTTTCAAGTTACCGGAAAGCGGAGGCCGAGGCAAAGGATAAAAAATTGCGGATTTGGAAAACGCCGGGCTACGTCCAAGCGGACGGCTATCATCCGGAGGTCATAAAAGACAAGGCAAATTCGGCGGGCGCGTCGTCTTCGACCGGCGCGTTGAAGACGGATGACAGCTCCATCGGTTTTGCTCCCGATAAAAACGGGAATTGTCAAGGGCACATAAAGGGCAATATCAATTCGCATGGCGCACGGATTTATCATGTGCCGTCCGACCGCTCTTATAAAGTCACCAAAGCGGAGCGCTGTTTTATGACCGAAAAAGAGGCTGTAAAAGCCGGTTTCCGCAAGCCATATGATTGATAAGCAAGAAAAGTTCCGGCCGGCGGCTGCCAAGCCGGACGCTATCCGTTCATATCGCATAACGAACGATCTTTTGGGAAAATTGAACGAAGCACATCGGCGTCGGTCCCGTGCCTTTCCGGGAACCGGCGCCTTGCGTTTGACGAGCATTGAGATTCAAGCACCGACCGAGCGGCAAGCGACCGCCATGATCCAGCCGCCCGATATGGCGCGTCAACGCGGTGAAAAGCGTCCGTCAAGTCCCGCGTTATTTTTTTGAATCGGCGGCTCAAAAAGGGTTCAATGATCCCCATCGTCCTGGCGGCGCAGCTCTTCTCTGATCTCGTTGTAGGCCTGATCCAGGTTGCGCAGGCGCATGATGAGATCGATTTTTTTCCGGCGGTTGTCATAGATCGTCGAAGAGACAACCGACCGATAGTAGCTGTTCATCGCGTGGATCGGCGACATGTGAGCCTTGTTCTTTTCGATTTGGACCTTGAGCGCTTCTTTAAAGTAGTCGACGCTGAATATTTCGGGATTCATCTCTGAAACTTCCTTTCATCTTATGAACGTCCTGTCCGCGGAGCGAAGCCCGCGAGCGCTTAACGAATGACCTTCCAGTCGGCCGTGCCGCCGTTGACGTGGGTGAAGGCGGCGGCCACTTCTTCGGTCACCCGGTTTGCCTCTTTTTCCGAAAAAGAAGGCCGGAGATACAGGATGTGGAGCGCGCTGCGCGTCGCTTCCGTCACCATGGACCGCCTGGAATCGACGATCGGGCTGCCGAAAGCTTGGCTTTGGTCGGCGGAGACGAGTTTGGCTGCCATGTTCATCTCCCGTCCGTTCAATCCTTCGTACGCGTCGGTTTCGTCCCCGATTTTGATGACGACGGGGGGCGTTAAAGCTTCACGGTCGTAAATGCCCATCGGCATCTCATATTTAATGGAAAAGTAATTATTCACGTCCACGGCCGAATTCACGCTCGGAATCGTTCGTTCTTTTAATAAACGGCGGATGAGCGCCTCGTGCGATGGACGATAACGGGAAGGATCGGTGCCGACCGCTTTGAATGCTCGGCGCCATTCTTTCACGCCGGGCAAATCGCCGATCGGCTTTTCGCCGTTGGTTGCCAGCCATTCCTCATGAAAAAAAGCGATGCGGCCCAGCAAAAATTGCGGGGTGGCCCCGACTGTAATATCATCGTATTGAATCACTCCGATTTTGAAGTCCGGTACGGTTTCTTTTAAGGCGCGGGAGATGACGACTTCCAAAGCGGCTCCTCCTTCAATACCATTTTGATCAACCTGTGCCAGCCTTCGTTTCATTTTTCCATAAATTTTTAACCCGTCCGCATCAATTCTATGATAACATGAATGGCGGAGCTTGGGAAAAAGAGTGATGACCATGGATTACGATAAATTGAAAGCGGAATTGATCGCATACAGCAAAAAGATCGGGATTGACAAAATCGGCTTCGCGACCGCCGATCCGTTTGCGGAGTTGAAGCTGCGCCTTTATCGGCAGCGGACCCTTGTCTATCAGTCCGGGTTTGAGGAACCGGACATCGAAAAGCGGACGGAACCGGAGCGGCTTTTGCCCGGAGCAAAATCGATCATCGCGATCGCCCTCGCCTATCCGGCGAAATTAAAAAAAACGTCCGGAAAACAAGCGGGGCGAGCGCCGCGGCAGTTTTTCCCGCTCGTCATGGGGAAAGGATTATCATGAGATTTTGAGGGACCGCCTGCGGAAGCTTGAAGCGTTTTTGGCGGAAAGAGTGCCGGATGTCAAAATGAAGTCGATGGTCGATACGGGTGAGCTCGCGGATAAAGCCGTCGCCGAGCGCGCGGGGATCGGTTGGATCGGAAAGAATACCCTTTTGATTACCAAGGAGTTCGGCTCTTACGTTTATTTGGGGGAAATGATCACCAACATTCCGTTTCCTCCGGACCAGCCCGTCGAGGATTTGTGTGGCTCGTGCAATCTTTGCGTCGAGAAATGCCCGTCGGGCGCGCTCGTTCAAGGCCGGCAATTGAACGCGCAGAAATGCATGGCATTTCTCACCCAGAAAAAGGATGCTGTCCCGGAACCGTACCGGGACAAACTCGGCAACCGCGTGTACGGCTGCGACACATGCCAGGTGGTTTGTCCGTATAATCGGGGGATCGACTTCCACCTTCATCCGGAAATGGAACCCGACCCGGAGCTCGTGAAACCGAAGCTCATCGATTTGTTGGCCATGACGAACCGCGAGTTTAAAGAAAAGTTCGGTTCCATGGCGGGGGCGTGGCGCGGGAAAAAACCGATCCAAAGAAACGCGATTATCGCGCTGGGCAATTATAAAGAAAGCGCGGCCGCCGCCCCCCTTATCGCCTGCTTGACCGATGATCCGCGCCCCGTGATCCGAGGCGCGGCGGCGTGGGCGCTCGGCAAGATCGCGGCCAGCAACGGCGGCGCCTCATCGTCCGAAAAAATCGGGAAGGCGCTGGAAGAAGCGCTGGCCGTGGAAGAAGACGAAAACGTGCGCCGCGAGATCCAAAAAGCTTTAAAAAAGATTGAAACGGCTGGCCTTGCGGAAGGCTGATCCGTTTCAAACATGCATATAAGGGGGCTTTTGAAATGACGACATTCCTCGCCATGGCGGAGATGGACAGCCCGATCGGTCCGCTGACCCTGGCCGCCCATGACGACAAGCTGTGCCACATCGCTTTCGGTACGGTTGGGGAGGCCGAAGCGGAGATTCGCGCTTGGGGAGAAAGATACGGGTTGACCGATGTTCGGGTGGCCGAAGCGCCCGTCCTCAATGAAGCCGCCGCCCAGCTTGAGGACTATTTCGCCGGCCGCCGCCGCGTCTTTGATGTGCCGACCAAATGGTTCGGCACGGATTTTCAAATGAAGGTGTGGCGGGCGCTGTTGACGATCCCCTACGGCGAAACGCGCAGCTATAAAGACATTGCCCGCCAGATCGGCAAACCGACCGCCGTCCGCGCCGTCGGCGGCGCCAACCATTGCAATCCCCTTCCCATCCTCGTGCCGTGCCATCGCGTGATCGGCGCGTCCGGCGCGCTCGTCGGCTATGGCGGCGGCTTGGATAAAAAGATCGCGCTTTTACGGCTGGAAAGGGAGCACCGCAACGCTGTAGTTGTAACGGAATGAATCGTATCGGACAAGCGGATCCGCGTTTGTTTTCCGCTTCCGCCTTTTCAAAACCGATCAGTCGATCCGGCGCCGTCCCGTCCGGGCGTTTTTTTTATGCGGCCGGTGAGGRRGCGATCTCAT
>NZ_BDDQ01000049.1 GCF_002003465.1 Caenibacillus caldisaponilyticus
CTTGAAGTCCTCTTGGCAAGCCGTTATCCAACCAGCCCCATCTCCGTTGATGACCAGCTTCGTTTTCGTCGCGTCATAGTCGTAATGCTGCTCCAGAAAGCTTTCAAAGCCTTCCCAAAACGGCTCGGAGCCCGTGTGGAAATAGTGCCGTTTATTCTTCAATTTCCGCCGTTTGGAGCCGTCTTGTTCCCAACCCGTATGGACTAAAGCGATCTTAAGTTCTTTCGCCTTTTTCTTCTTGCCGCCCTTTTCTTTTTGCTGTTTCACAAATAACCCGTCCACCTCGACAAAAAGCACCTCAGGCGCGGGTTGTTTGGACTTCGGCTCACACACCTCGGACGCGAGGAGATGCTGCCGCAACGCTTCGTGGCTCATGGGAACATAGCCCAAGAACGTCTCCAATTGCTTTACGGCGTGGCGGTAAGACGGACCGGCCACGGCCAAGGCCATCGCCCATTGTTCAAGGAGCGGGCTGAATCCCTTGCGGCCGTCAAAAGCCAGATACTGATCCAATAAAGCGATATAACGACCATTTTCCCGGTCTTGATAATCGTTGCGTTTGATGGTCAACGGACCGAACATCGTATCGATGTGAACGTCGCGCCGATCTTTCAAGCGAAAGCGACGTTTATCCCGCGCTTCGGCGATTTCGGCATCCATCTGTTCCAAAACCTTCGTCAAAACCTTGCCAAACATCTTCTGTAATCGTTGAAAAACATGGCGTTCAAGTTCTTCCAAAGTCGGGTATTTCGGGTTATAATGTCCCATGTGAGGGCCTCCTTTGTACGGTGTATGGTGACAAACTCATTGTACAAAAAAGAGGCCCTCATTTCTTGTTTTTTCTGCATTCCCCTATCGCGCTATTTGGTGGCCTTGGCAGATGATGTTGGATTAAAAGCCAACACATCTGCCAAGGTTAATTTACATATATTAACTTTTATTCCTATTCTTGCTCCCACAATAATTTTACTCCTACACCGCTACGGGCAATCCTATTTTTCGTCCGTCAACAAAGTTGATCCGCAACGTGGGGGTTTTAACTGAAACGAAGAGACGGCCGATAAAATGGCTGACCGCGGCGCGACATCGCGTCATTAAGACTTCGACAAGCTCACCCAGGATGTACAGGCCCTCAAAACAAAACGGAACGAGCCTCATGAAGGATAGCGGAGCGCTCATAACAAAAAATCCGGCCCGGAAACGCATCATTCCCGAGCCGGTTGAGGCTTACGATTTGCTTTTTGGATGGACCAAGGTTTTTGGCACATTTCCCGGAAAAGCAGCGCCGGCCAGAGGCGGGCGCAATCGGGCCGGCCGCCATGAAGGCGAAGACTTTACGAGAAGACTTTGCCGCCGAGAGTCAGGTCGAGCGTCCTTTTATTGCCGTCCCGATAAAGCGTCACTTTCACCGTCTGTCCGACCTTCAAATTCGTGTACAAATAGGTCGAGAAGTCGACGGAGTCTTGAATTTGGTGGCCGTTGACGCTGACGATGATGTCGCCTTCCTTAATCCCGGCGCGTTGGGCGGGGCTGCCTGAGCCGACTTGGGTGACGACGAGACCCGTTTTCAAATTGCGCGGGATGTTCAGCTGTTGCGCATAATTGGACGGCAGTTCATCCAGCCCGACAAAGCTGATGCCGATGTAGGGCCGTTCGACTTTCCCGTCCGCTTCCAGCTTTTGAATGACCGGGATGGCGATGTTGATCGGTATCGCAAAGCCGATCCCTTCCACGTCGCTGTCGGAGATCTTCAGCGAGTTGATGCCGACGACGTCCCCGTCAAGATTGACGAGCGCGCCGCCGCTGTTGCCCGGGTTGATCGCGGCGTCCGTTTGCAGCACTTGCGCATTGTAATCGACTTGTCCGCCGCTCGTTTGCACCTGGCGTTCAATCATGCGGTTTTTCGAGCTGACGATCCCTTCTGTGACCGATCCGGAAAAGCCGAGCGGGTTGCCGATCGCAATGACCGGTTCGCCGCGCTTCAGGTTGTCGCTGTTGCCGAATTGGGCAACGGTTTTGACGTATTTGGCCGGAATTTTAAGCACGGCCAAATCGTACAGCGAATCGCGGCCGAGCAGTTCCGCGTTCACTTTCTTTTCATCATCGAAACGCACTTCGATTTTGCTGGCGCCTTCGACGACGTGGTTGTTGGTCACGACGTAGGCATAATCGCCGCTCTTTTTATAAATGATCCCCGAGCCGATCCCCGATTCGGTATACTGATTATCGAAAAAGTTCGCCTGCTGCAAATTAATGACCGCGACGACGGCCGGCGACACCTTATCGACAGCCTTCGTCACCGCCGTCGTGACATCGGTGTTGATGCGTTTGTTTATCACGGGACCGGTTTGCGTGGTTCCGGCCTCATTGTTATACGTCGGCAGCCATCCTTTGCTGGCAAGAAACGGAGAAACGATGAAACAGACGACGATGCCGACGATAGCGCCGAGGAAACCGGACCAAAACCATCCGGGGCCGCCGTGGCGGCCTCCCGAACGGCGCGAAGGTTCGGGATTGGTATAGTGATCGTCATAATAGCCCATCCGTACATCACCATGCCTTCTATTTTCTATATATCATCTTTTTCCATCCTTATTTTACCCCTTTGGCCATCTATCCATTAGAATATGTGACATTTTTGAAAATCCGCCGCACCTGCCCTCGCTGCAAAAGCAAAAACGATCAAAAACCCCGCGGTGGGTGGGATATCACGCGATGAAAACCGGAAATCTGCAACGAAAATCGAAAGGGTTGAACAGCCGTCCGCTGGCCCGCATGTTTCATAGGATCGCTTAGCTGACGCCCAATATAAACCGTTTTTGAGGAACGCGCTTTTTATAAAGGCTTTGATGACCCAGATGATAACGGCTCTTTAAAGCACGGCCAGCTTCGTCGGAACTTCGGGATCCGTGTCGTAGAGCGCCACGCGCTCGCCGATCCGGATGCCGTGCTGCTCAAGCTTTTGTCCGACGGCCATCCGCGCCAATTCTTTCATGTTGTTGTCCCTGCTCAGATGGGCGAGATATACTTGCTTCGTGCAGTCGTCGATGACATCGATCAACGCCTCGCCCGCGTCCTCATTCGAAATGTGCCCGGTATCGCCCAATATTCGCCGCTTCACGTTCCACGGATAACGGCCCGCCAGAAGCATTTGGATGTCATGGTTCGCTTCCATTATGTAAGCGTCAGCCTGCCGGATAGTTCCCTTGATTTTCTCGGACACGTAGCCGAGATCGGTGACGAGCGCCAGGCGCTTGCCTTCGTGATGAAAAACGAAAAACATCGGCTCGGCCGCGTCGTGCGAAACGCCGAACGTTTCGACATCGATATCGCCAAATGTCTTGACCGAGCCGGTCGCCAAGATGAACTTTTGCTCAACGGGAATATCGCCGACCAGCCCTTCCATCGCTCGCCACGTTTTTTCATTGGCGTAGATCGGCGTCCGGTATCGGCGGGCGAAAACGCCCAACCCCTTGATGTGATCGCTGTGCTCATGGGTGATAAGAATGCCGTCCAACGCGTTCGGGTCGCGGTCAATCGCCCGGAACAACCCTTCCATTTTCTTGCCGCTCAAGCCGCAATCGATGAGCAATTTTTGTTGATCGGTCTCGACATAAATGGCATTTCCGGTGCTGCCGCTTGCCAAGACGCTGAATCTAAGAGACACCGGCACCCTCCTTTCCGTTTTTAAAAGGGATGACCCGGCCGTCCATCGTCACGAAAAACGCCTTTTCGCCTTTATCCGTCTTCACGCCGATGTACCATGCCGGAATGTAAGGATATTTCTGATCCCCGTCGATGTCCGAGGAGGTGTTGATGTAACCGAGCTCGACGGTGTCGATCACGGGGTTTTCCGTAATCGGCAAATTGTTCGTTTCCGACAAAATGTTGATCGCTTCTTCCGGTTTTTTCGAAATGGAAACCAGTTCGCCCGGCGTCGTTTGCAACAACACTTGTTTATATCCCGTAATGTTTTTCCCGTCCGTATAGACGTCCAATGTATAGAGTTCGCCTGTGGCCGCCGCGACGGAAAAAATCGGGGTGCCGTTAAACGTTTGAATGAAATGCAACACGCCGGAGCGGTTGTCTTCCGGCAGCGGATAATAGCTGTAATCGCCGCCCCTGTACACGTACTTTTTAAGAAGCGCCTGCTGATCGTCCGTTGTTTTGGGGATCTTGATCGGCTTCTTGAATGTGGCGATCAACACCCGGCCGTTGTCGCTCGTCGTAAAATTTAATTTGCTTCCGCCCTCTAAGGCTTTTAAACCTTTCTTTACTTCAACGTCATCAAAATCGACGAAGGCTCCCGTCAAAAAATACACCTTATTTTCCACATCGGGCAATTCCGCCTTCACGCGCACCTTTTGATTTTTAATGTCAATCGTATCCGTGGCGAAATTCTCGAGCTGTTTTTTGCTTTCACGCTGACGGTCATACATCTGATAAGCCAAAAAAATATCCAGAAGGAGGAAACAGATGATAAAAATCGTTTTCGTTTTGCTCCAGTTCATCTCGTTCCCTCCTCACTCGGACTGACCGTCGCCTTCTGGCGGTTCAAGTACGACGTCAAGGATTCCCAATCATCACCCTTTTTGATAAACCAATCGGGGGTATACGTGACGAGCCTTTGGTCTTCGTCGACATCCATGACATATCCCAACTGAAGGTCGTCCAAATTTTGCAAAGGCAAATGCGCCTGTTCAAGCATATCGAGGACGCTGCGGCCCGAAGGCAGCGGATCGCTTTTTTCATTGCTGTAAGGGTTGCTGCCGACATTAATGAGAGTCCGATTCAATTTGTACAAACTGCCGTTTTCCCACGTGAAAGCGATCACCGACTCATACGGATCCGTCCGGCTGTAGACGGGCAGGTCGTTGCGCACGAGGCGAAATTCAACATTTTCTTCGCCTTCAGCGGGCTTGGAAGTGAATTGATCATAGATGAACGAATCCGTCCATCCTTTATGGCTGCTCACTTTTTGAAAGCTCCGTATGATCGGATCGCGAATGGCCGCCTCCCCGTTGGTCGCCGGGTTGAAAAATTTCAGCACGTTGCCTTCCTGTTTGAGTTGGCTGATGCCGTCGGAAAACGTCAGCTTGTCGCTGTAATAGTCGGTTTTATCCGGGTTCGCAAAGAGAATCGGTTTAAAAGCTTCAAGGTTAATCAATTTGTAAGGATAAACAAGCCTTTGGAATCGGACCGGTTCTTCAGGCAGATAGACCCGCTTGTTTCTCAATTTCACGGCAAAGTACCGCTTGAAATGGCCCTTTCCGATCTCATCTTCAATATTTTCCATGTCCAATTCAGTCGTCGTAGCGTAAAACACCGTATCTTCATCGCTGTCTTTAAAAACGATCGCCGTCGCCTTCGGCATGTAGCGATAAACAACGAAGCGATCGATCAATTTGTTTTGCGGCAGAGGCGCGTCGTTCGTCTTCAAGTTAAAAAGCGCTTGAAGCGTGTTGATCGTCACCGGGGCGGGAAACAACAGTTCATAAGAATCGGAGACGGCTTTCAGGGGATTGTTATTGCCGATGCTGTCCGCCGTCCATTTCGCCTTGATGATCCGGCTGAAAACCGGTTCGACATACTCCTTGGAAATCGTTCCGGACACATCTCCCTCATCGCTTTTGGAAAAATGGATGAGTTGATTCGGTTTGACGACGTCTTCCAATGAAAAGTCGTTTTCCGGATCAATCGGGACGACTTCCAACGTCTTTTCCGTGTCGGCCGCGCTGTAATTGCCTTGATAAGTCCAAATGCTCCAAGTGAGACAAAGGCTCAGGACGACCAGAACGGTAAGGGCAATCGATTTGATCAATTCCCGGTTCATTCGTCGTCCCCCCTCTTGAGCGGCAGCGTGAAGTAAATGGTGGTGCCTTTGTTCCACTCGCTGTCCGCCCAGATTTCACCGCCGTGGGCCGCGACGATTTCCTTGGCGATGGCCAGACCCAAGCCTGTACCGCCCAGCTTGCGCGAGCGGGCGCGGTCGACCCGGTAAAAGCGTTCGAAAATCTTGGACAAGTTTTCTTTCGGTATGCCGACGCCTTGGTCTTTGATCATCGTCACGATGTGCCCGCCCTTGACCATCACTTTAAAAGTGATCGTCCCGCCTTCCGGTGAATATTTGATCGCGTTGGAAATGATGTTGTCGATGACCTGGGTCATCTTATCCGGATCGATATAGGCGTAAATCGGGCGTTTCGGCAGTTTTCTTATAAACTCGAGCTTGTTCGTTTTCGACAACTCGAATCGCTCGATGATGTCCTCAAAGAAGGCGATGTAATTCACGCGTTCGATGTTAAAGGCGGTATCTTTCGCGTCAAGCTTCGACAGCTGCAATAAATCGTTGACCAAACGAATCATGCGCTCTGTTTCGTTTTGCGTGACGCTGAGAAATTTTTTGGCGAGCTCCTCGTCTTCCATCGCGCCGTCGGCGAGCGCCTCCAAATAACTTTTCATCGTCGTCAGCGGCGTCCGCAATTCGTGGGAGACGTTGGCGACGAATTCGCGCCGTTCTTCGTCGATTTGCTCTTGTTCGGTGACGTCATGCAAGACGGCGATCAAACCGTCCGTCATCCCGTTTTCTTTTTTAATGCTCGAAAAATTGGCCCGGATCAATAGTTTTTCATGCTCCGTGCTGAAATCAAGAATGATAGAGTCTTCCGATTCATAGAGATCATCCAAGGTGTATTCATTGTCGATTTTTAATAGCTTTAAAATCGACTCGCCGAGCACGTTTTGCCGGTAGACGCCGAGCAGTTCCTCCGAACGGTCGTTGATCAAATTGACATGGCCGTTCCGATCGGTGGCGATGACGCCGTCGGTCATATAGCTGAGGACGCTGCGCAGCTTGCGCCGTTCCGCTTCCGTCGTGGCATTGGCCTCTTCCAAACGCTCCGTCATGCTGTTGAAGGAGTTGGCCAATTGCCCGATTTCGTCATCCTCAAAATGTTCGACACGCCGCGAAAAATCCCCTTGCGAGACGGCCAGCGCTTGCTCGCGCATTTTCAAGAGCGGCTTGGTGATGGTTCGGGCCAAAAAAAAGCCGAGCAACGCGGTGACCACCAGGGCGGTCACCGTAGCGGAAGCCAAAATTTTATTGACGTCTTCCAGATTCTCGTACACGCTGTCCAAGTTTTTTTCCACGTACAAAAGGCCGCGTTTCTCATTGTAGACCTTGATCGGCAAGGTCACGACCATGAAGCGGTTGTGCGTTTTTGGATTCCGGTAGATTTCCGATTCCGGTTTGGTTAAGGTGAGCAGTTTTTGCCGGATCCTCGGATCGGCCGTCTGTTTTCCGATATCGGAGAGATGGTTTTGGTCGGTCGTCCCGAGAATGATGCCGTTGTTGTCGATGACTTGGACCTCGTTTAATCCGCTCACTTCATTCAATTGCTCTTGCACTTTGGCCCGCATCGTCCGCTCATCGGCCTTATCGGCCGCTTTCATCGCCTCGCCGATGTTGTAGACCAAATTTTCCGCTTGAAAGATGAGCGCCTTTTGAAAGCTGTCCAAGTTGCTTTTTTCCAATCGGTCGGAAAAATAAACGCCGATCAGCTGCATCGCCAACAAGACGAGTAAGGTGTAAATGAGGACGAATTTAAATTGGATCGATTTGAAAAAACCGACTTTCTGCATGATGTTTACTCCTGATCCGGATTGCGCATGTAATAGCCGACGCCCCTGCGGGTGATGATCCAGGCGGGCCGGCTCGGATTATCTTCGACTTTTTCGCGCAAGCGGCGAACGGTGACATCGACGGTGCGCACGTCGCCGAAATAGTCATAACCCCATACCGTCTGCAACAAATGTTCGCGGGTCATGACTTGACCCAAATGTTTCGCCAAATAAAGGAGCAATTCAAACTCGCGGTGGGTGAGTTCAATCGGTTCGCCGCGCTTAGTCACCTGATAGGCTTCGGGATGAATGACGAGCGAGCCGACGACGATTTCATTCGTTTCGTCTTCTTTCGGCGACTCTTGTTGGTGGCGGCGGAGGTTGGCCTTCACGCGCGCGATCAACTCGCGGTTGCTGAAGGGCTTCGTCACATAGTCGTCCGCCCCCATTTCAAGACCAAGGACTTTATCGATTTCCGAATCCTTGGCCGTCAGCATGATGATGGGCATGTTATATTTCTTTCTGATTTCCCGGCAAACCTCCATGCCGTCCTTGAGCGGCAACATCACGTCCAAAAGAACGAGATCGGGCTGTTCCTCTTCAACCTTCTTCAAAGCTTCTTCGCCGTCATAGGCGACGACGACTTCGTAGCCTTCCTTCTTCAAGTTAAATTCTAAAATATCCGCTATCGGTTGTTCATCGTCAACGACGAGTATTTTCTTTTCCATGAGGCATCCCTCCAGGATGAAACAACACGTTTAATTTAATTTATTTTACCACACGCCTCACCGGTTAAAAAAGCGGACGGAAACGTCTCCCTTTACGATAAAGGGAAGGCCCGCGCCGGTTCTCCGGCCAGCGGACGTAAAGGAGGAGTGCCTTAAACTTGCCGCTCACAAAGCGAATCTCGGAAAAAGCAGTCCGATATCGCGGTTCGAGCGATTCAAAGAATCGAGTAGGAGGGGGTGACGAACCCCCGTCCCCTCACACCACCTAGCATGCGGGTCCGCACTAGGCGGTTCGCCAATCTTGACGGAGTTCAAAATATCTCTGCGTTAAACTCTTCAGCCCTTGCTTAAGCCAGTAGGCTTTGCCAAGGGCTTTATGCAATTGAGGCGTCCTTGTCGTACGCCAAGCCCCTTTCCGAGTGTTAGCGATCTCGAACACTTCGTGTTCTTTGAGCCCAAGGGCTCTCAGTTCACGAATTCGAGTTCTCACCCTTTTCCATTGGTGCCAACGGCACAGTCTCAACCTTCTTCTTATCCATTCTTCCAGGCGCTTCAAGGGAGAGGGGGTCTCAATTAACGCGAAGTAC
>NZ_BDDQ01000050.1 GCF_002003465.1 Caenibacillus caldisaponilyticus
GCCTCGTAGGCGCCGTGTTGATCGAAATGGACGAAAAATGGATATCGGGACGCAAATACCTGGATATGTCCGACTATTGGCAGTGGCGGAAAACGAAAAGTCAAGAAGTTCAAACGATGAACGAGGAAGTTTCCACGATCAAGAAAGTGGGATAATGACTTTGTCGTGTCAAGGGGAACGTGGAATACCGCAGCGAAGCGAGGATATGCCGCGAAAGCGCCTTGACACGCCTGTTCATTGACAACATGATTGTTTGTCCGGCAAGTCTCCCTGCCGGTCGCCTTGCCGGACTTACCTGCCATCCATCAAGTCATCAGGTCCATGTTTCTATCAAAGGGAAATTTACACAATAAAATGGACTTGACCATCGTTGGGCGGGATGGTAAAAATCCGTTTGTTGCGAGTTTATGTACATGGTTTAATAGATCTTTTCATCACTGGAATCAGTTTTATTAATTTTACCATTTTACCGTCTATTCTTTAATAACAATTTTCCCCTTTGATAAGGAAATATTCAAACAGACCATTTATGTTGTCCAACGGAACCATTCATGAATCCGTTCAGTTTAAATAGAACCAATATTCTCTTATTCAAAAGTAATCCGGTTAAATTTTCTGAACCAACTGGTTGCCTTCATCTTCACAAATAAACAACTTACGTATGCTGTTCTCTAAGTTCTCTTGAACGGTTCATTACGGCTTCTGCAAGCACATAATAATCCGATATTTTAAATTCATTTAAAAACAGTTACCCATCTATGTAACATGGAAGAAGAGATGCGAAATTGATCCATGATTTCACGCTTAGTCCATCCCTCATACAAATATTTCTTCACCACGTCTAATTTATATTCTTTACTGTAAGTTTTTCTGATATTGCCCATAAAAATATCCCCTCCATAGTAGACGGTACATCCCTTTCTTTTTTCTGTCTACTATAAGGGGATAATATCACTCTTCAAGTCCTTTTTACCGCGAAAATTCTCTTTAAAAATCGTTTGTCCATCGCTTGAAGACTGGGTTGATTTTGATATAAAAAACACCTGCCGGTTACTTTTACCTTCACTGATTGCGAAAGAATTTTTGTACTCACTTATATATTAAAAACACTTTACAACTTCTTGCCCATCACCATTCGATTGTGATGCACGGCATATCCGTTTTTTCGATAAAAGCTTTCGGCGGGCCCGCCATGGGAAGTCAAGAGATAAAGGCTCTTGACGTTGTTCTTCCTTAATTGTTCCTCTAAAAACCGGAGAAGTTGGGATCCATAACCTTTCCCTTGAATGGCATTATTGATGCATAACTCCGCTAAATAAAACGCCGGGCCTTGATCAGTGACTTTACGGTGGCCGGCGATAAAACCAATCGGCGTGCCATGGTTTTCCCAAAAAAACCCCATGAAATGAGGCGTATGCATCAGATCCGCAAGCCTTTCTTTGGCCGTTTCAGGCGTCCAGCTTTCATTCCAAGGCTCGCTATTAAATACTTTCATATAAAGTTCAACGCATGGCTCCAAATGTTCTGTGGACATGGGCACGATGGATTCTGCCATGCCAAAATGCCTCCTTTATGTCATGCATCCACGATTCTGTCTTTGCTGTTGGCGGTGATGATCTGGCCCGCGCCTAAAAGCAACATGCCGCAAACCAATACGGCGGTGGCGAAGATCAGGGAAGAATGATAGTTTCCCGACTTGGCAATCAAAACCCCTGCAACGGCAGGGCCGATCATTTGACCGATGCCATACACGCCGGTCAAATAGCCGATGGCTTGACTGCTTTGATGCGGCGCCAGATTGCGCCCCTCTGAGACGGTCAACGTCGTGATGCCCATGAATGTGGCCCCGAATAATAAGGCTCCGATTAAAGCGCCATAAGAATTAAAAAAGAAGATAGGAAGGATCACACCGACGATTTGGGTGAAAAAAGCGAGCTGCAAAGCCACAAGATGACGAAATGTTTTCGCGGCCAAGGCCCACACGATGCAAGATGGAATCGCCGCAACGCCGACAAACACCCAACTTAAAGCTGGATGATGTCCTAAAGAAGGGATTTTCTGGACGAGAGCCACCAAAAACGTGGCGCTCACGCTATACCCCATTCCTTCACAGCCGTAGGAAGCGATCAGCCACGGCAACATCCTTTGTTTCCGAGCGTTCCGGGGACGGGGTGATGAAGGCGATGGTTTGCCGGGTGACGCATGCTCTTTTAACCACAAGAATGGGAATATCCCTATAAATAGCGAAAGGAGGCCTAATCCGATCCAAGCCCCGCGCCAACTAAAATGGTGCTCCAAAACGGGAACGATAAGCCCCGTGAGGAATATCCCGATTCCAACTCCGCTGTAATACACGCCTGACCAAAGCGATGGCTTGGCGGCGGCGAGAACATCCAATACCATGCTTGAAGCAAGCACAAAGACGATCCCGCTTGTTAAACCGGAAATAAAGCGATAGAAACACCAAAGCCAGTCGTGCTCGGTCAAGCCCATGGCCAGCGTGGCCAAGATGTTGAGGACGAGAAAACTCCTTAAATAAAAGGTTTTGCCGTTCTTCCATTTGGAAAATCCTGCCCCCAAAGCGCCCAGCAAGTACCCGAGGTAATTGACCGAGGCGAGGAAGCCGGCCATCACATCGCTCAGGCGCACGGCTTTTTGAAAGTCCGGCAAAATCGGCGTGTAGGCGAACCGCCCGATCCCCATGACGACAATTAAAGCCGCCATGCCTCCCATAACCACGTTGATCGGCGATGATTTGTTGATCATAAGCCCCCCACCTAAAATTTCTTTTAGCTTTATCATACTGTTGATCTGATATTTGTTAATAATGATAAAAAACTATGGTTCATATTTAAAAAAACGATATCTGAAAAAGGGGAAAGCCGAATGGATATCGAGGATTTAAACGTGTTTCGGGTGGTAGCGAAACACGGGAATATTTCCAAAGCCGCTGAAGAGCTGAATTTTGTTCAATCGAGCGTCACATCCAAGATCCAAAAGTTGGAGGCCCATTTTCAAACCCCGTTGTTTCACCGGCACCGCTATGGCGTTTCATTGACGGCTGCGGGAAAAACGCTCCTCACGTACGCCGAGAACATCTTGCATTGCTTTGCGGAAGCCGAAAAGGCCATCATCTACTCCGGCACTCCCAAGGGGCCATTAGCCATCGGTTCCATGGAAACCACCGCGGCTGTCCGGCTGCCTTTGCCTTTATATTTCTTCAGCATGAATTATCCCGACGTCGATATATCATTAAAGACGGGGCCGACGGATGAACTCGTCGCATCGGTCCTTGCCTATGAAATCGATGGCGCCTTTGTCGCCGGACCGGTGCATCATAAAGAGCTCTCACAACAAGCCGTTTTTGAGGAAGAATTGGTGCTTGTTGCCCAGAAGAAGGGAGCGGCCGTAAACGATCGGCCAGATCTGAGCCGAAGCAGTTTATTGGTGTTTAAACAAGGGTGCACGTATCGAAAAAGATTGGAAGAATGGCTTCGTTCCGAAAAAATCATGCCCCACAAGATCATGGAGTTCGGTTCGTTGGATGCCATTTTAGGATGCGTCCATGCGGGATTGGGTATTACCCTGTTGCCCAAAAGCGTCGTCGATCGTTTTCAAGATCGCTATGCATTGGCCTGTTATGAAATACCTGAACAATTTGCGAAAGTCACGACTTTTTTCATTCAACGCAAAAACGCCGCCGCGACGCCCGCCATGCAAAAATTTCTGGAAACCGTGAAGGATGGTGCGGCCATGCGCCGTGCCGGATAAGCGGATATGTCATAGACGCAAGTTTTTGGAAGCCGGCGATGAGAAAGCGGCGCGAGCCCGTGCCGCTTTTTCTTTTCTCTTCATCGAAACCGGTTAATGCGGAAGCAGGCCGCTTTATCGGCCCGCCGATTTTCCCCGCTCGCCATTTCACCGCTTAACCTTCTTTAACGCCTGAGTAGATCGCATGGTTTTTGCCGAAAATAAAGACTTCTTTTTCCTTCGTGAAACCGATCTTCTCGGCCACGCGAATGGATGGCGCATTTTTCGGATCAATAATGCTGATCAGCTTATTTAAACCCAATTGATTAAACCCGTATGCCTTGCACGCCTTGGCCGCTTCCGTTGCGTACCCTTTCGACCAGTATTGTTTATTTATATGGTAACCGATCTCCACTTCGATCCGATCATCGACCATTTGTTTTACAAGACCGCAATCCCCTATGCATTCATTCGTTTCCTTCAAACAAACCGCCCATAAGCCAAAACCGTCTTTCCGATATCGCTCTTGATTCCGTTTTATCCAGTCACGGGTTTTCTGAAGGCTAAATGGGGCCGGATAATACTTCATGGTTTCCGGATCGGAAAAAATGCGATGCAGCGGGTCAAGATCTGCCTCTTCATACTCTCTTAAGATCAATCGCTCGGTTTCAATAACAAACATTACCACGCCTCCTTCCCCATTGGTGTCATCTCATTTTTAAATTAGATGTAAGACGAACAAAAGGCTGTTTCTTTCTGTCCCGTTCACCCACCATAAAATGCGCCTCGCCGCGAAAGATGGAAGCCCATTCGTTCTTCCGCGGAAGTTATTAAACTAATAGATTGCCTTCAAAGAGGATGACCGCTTTTCCTGACAACAAAACGATGTCATCCAAAACCTTGACTTTCAATATTCCCCCTCTTTCCGAAGCCTGGTACGCAGTCAAATCGCTTTTCTTCAACTTCCTTTTCCAATATGGACCTAAGCAGCAATGGGCTGAACCGGTGACATAATCCTCATCGAGACCTTGAGCCGGCGAAAAGAAACGGGAAATAAAGTCATATTTTGTTGAATTCGAACGGCTCGTCACGATCACGCCCCGGACCGGCAATTTTGCAATCAGGTTGATCGTGGGTTTTAAGTTTTTTACCGTGTCTTCTGATTTTACTTCAACTAAATAATCGAGTTGGCTTTTTCCAACATAAGCAGGCTCAACGCCTAAAGCTTCCATCAGTAAATCAGGAGCAACGGTCGCCTCCTGGTGAATGGAAGGAAACTCCAATTGAACCCATCCATCGACCAACCGGGATTTGAGAACACCGCTTTTGGTATGGTAGACGATGGCCTTCTCCCTGTCAACATATCCTTTTTCCCACAAAAAAAACGAACTGGCCAGCGTTCCGTGTCCGCAAATCGGGATTTCGGACAAAGGGGTGAACCAGCGCAAATGGTATTCATTTTTAAAGCCCGTTATAAACGCCGTCACCGGCACATTGATTTCTTTCGCAACACTCTGCATCCAACGATGATCTTTTTCCTCGCTTAACAAACAGACGGCGGCAGGATTGCCCTTAAAGGCTTGATCCGTAAAAGTGTTTAAAATGGAAAAATGCATTTTACTCCCCCCTTAAGCCACATTTTTCGCATTGATGATGATTGCCTGAGTACTTCATAAATCGCTAATCGTATTCCGGCCCTTTAGACAGCTATGAAGTACGCTTCATTACAAATGATGAAAACAAATTCATCCTCCGGGAAACTAAACGAACGGGTTGGTCTCATCAAGAACAAGGGAAATAAGTTATTTATGTATATTTGTTAAGGGAAGTACCAACTTTAAACAAATAGGAGCAGTAATTATTTACATACTTTCTATTCTCACTAAAAGAAATTTAAACTTTCCATAACGCTCCCCATCGAAATCGGAAAAATCATTCCACTCCAACCGATATGTACCTAAAATATTTAAAGCAGATTCTCTTCCTTTCTTTGTCCCTTCCCCGGTATTTGGCCCCCAATCCAACTTCCCTTGAAGAACTCGCCCTTCATGAATGCGAAAATGGATATCATTAGGTATTTTGTTCCGTTTTACGGCAGGACGCCATAATGAGCTTTCATTTGCTAATAAAAGGGCATAGCCGTTCAAATTTGCTTGATTTGCAACCACTTTTTCCAAACGCGTGATATCTTTTATAAAGTCGTACCTAGCTAAATCCAATGCATCATGACTCTTTAATTCAAACTTTTCTCCATCAACATCTACATGTATTTTTTTCGTAATATACTTGAGTTCAATAGCTGTATAGTAATGGTTATTTGAAACCCATAAATCCAGGTACATTCTGTCATTGACAAATGGGGGATTATATTCGAGTCTAATTTGACAGTTCGGATATTTAAGATGGATTTCCCACGCCAGAGCATGTTGGAAATCTGCCTCCGAATGAAAAATCGGCCGTTTGCTTGATAGTTCCCTCATGACGTTATGAATATCAATCAATACAATCCTCTCCCGCTATCATGCCAAGGAATTTAGACGCGAAAATTGGTTAAAGCCCTCAAATCCTTATTAGGAAAAAATGAAATACGAACGCATCCCTAAATGGTAATAAAAATTGGATGAGACGATCGCCGATTCTGCAATCCGGTTTGTAAAATTGACCGCCGACGTCAGGTGAAATCAACATTCATTCATAGCCTTTTAACCGCCTGATGTATTTCCTCAGCTCATTTGAACGCGTTACATTCAAAATATTCAACGCGATATTCTGTTATCCCCCTCCTGCCAATACGATCGGACAAATCCCTAGCATACATTTGTAATATACAATATTTTCATGAACCTACGACAGATGCTTCTTGATTGACAAACCGACACTTTAGTTCTAAAGTATAGGAAACCTTGGAAGGGGGCATGAGATTGGCGCAACCAAACGGCGAAAAGACGCAACACATGAAAGGCGTTCAGAAAACCGGGCTTTTGATTTGGTTTCGTTTGGCCCGCGTCTACAACCACCAATTGCGAAAATCTGCGGATCATCTAAAAAAGTGGCATTTGAGCGTTTCCCAATTCGACGTTTTAGCGCAAATCGGTTCCAAAGAAGGGCTCACACAAAAACAACTCGCTGACCGCCTTTTCGTCACCCAAGGCAATATCACGCAGCTCCTCGATAAAATGGCGGCACAAGGCTTGATCGCTAAAACGAAAGAAGGGCGGTGCAATTACCTTTTTCTCACCCCTAAAGGACGGGAATTATACTTAGAAGTCGTCCCGAAACAGGAACAATTCCAGTCTGAACAATTTGATGCGCTCACAGATGACGAGAAACACCAATTGCTCAAACTGCTCAGGAAGCTCGATCGTCAAAAATAAACGATTTAGGAGGAAAACAGGATGGAATTAAAAGGCATCCATCACGTCTCGGCGATCACCGCAAACGCCGAAAAAAACGTCCATTTTTACACCAAGACGCTCGGTTTGCGGTTGGTCAAAAAAACGGTGAACCAAGATGATACGTCTTCCTATCACCTTTTTTATGGGGATGAAATGGGAAACCCCGGAACCGAACTCACGTTTTTTGATATACCGTTTGCCGCACGCACATACCCCGGCGTAAGCAGTATTTCAAATCTTTCTTTGCGCGTCCCGTCCGATCGCGCTCTCGAATATTGGCAAATGCGTTTCGAAGACTTGGGCGTCGAGCATGATCCGATCCAAGTACGCGCAGGCAGAAAAACCTTGCCATTTCGGGATTTTGAAGGCACCCGCTTCGTCCTTGTTTCCGATGAAGGCGTGCAAGGCGTTGCTGGCGGGCGCCCATGGGCGAAAAGCCCCGTCCCCTTTGAATACGGGATTCGCGGCTTAGGGCCGGTGACCTTAACCGTCCGCCATGCGGAGAAAACGGCCCGCGTGCTGACGGATATCCTCGGTTTTCGCGAAGAAGGCCATTATGCCTCATATGTTGAAGGGCAACCGGATATTCTAGTTTTTGCAACGGGTGAAGGCGGTACGGGAGCTGAAGTGCATATCGAAGAACGCCATGATCTCCCTCCGGAACGCCTGGGCCGCGGCGGCGTGCACCACGTCGCTTTTCGGGTCCCTAACGAGGAAGAATACCTTGCATGGCACGATCGCTTGGAAAGCGCGGGATTCCGTACGTCCGGCCTGGTGGATCGCTATTATTTCAAATCGATTTACTTCCGCGAGGCGAACGGCATTTTATTTGAACTGGCGACCGACGGCCCGGGTTTTGCCACGGACGAAGACCCGGAACATCTCGGCGAAACATTGGCGCTTCCGCCCTTTTTAGAGCCGCTACGCGCAAGCATTGAAGCGAAATTAAAACCGCTGGATACGTCCAATTTATACGGATGAAAACGCGCGCAGAACAGCTCCGAAAGAATCGCAAAGAGTCGTCGCTCGCCCTGTTCCGGCAGCGGCGGGAAATTGAACGACCATTAAAGAAATTTTAGCGGCTTTCACGGCTTGGCGGGCAAAAACTCCTTTAGTGCAGCAGGCTTTTCGCCGGCGGGTAAAGAAGCATGACTCACCAAAAGAGGGACGGCCTCGATTTATCAAGGCCGTTCCGCTTTTTATTTATGAGGCCCTAAAAAATTTACTCAGGTTTAATTAGGGATTGAACTTCTCTTGATCCAGCTGCATCCGCCGATGTTTTTTGTCATCGACTCTTGCCCTTGCCACTCTCCTTTGTACCGCTCTGAAAAGGAGCGCTAGAAACCAGGCCGTCTCCGATCGGGGAATACGGATCATTGGTTCAGCGATCAGTCTCATAATTAAGCCTGGCGGCGGAGATGGCGAACCCATGATATTAATGGATGGATGGAGCCTTTTCATTTGAGGAGGAAATAGTACCCCGCAAAAATTCTTTAATCTTTTCTATACAACGCTCATCCGCCCAATGAACATAATGATGGCTATTGATCGCGCAAAGCGACAATCCGTCTCTCTTTTTTAATCTAAGAATCGCCTTTTTCGTTTTATGCGCTTCCTTCGGATCCACACGCTCATACGAGGCATAAATCAAAAGACACGGGACGGACAAACGGTTGAGCAGCTTAGGCAAATTTAAACGATAATAGCCGAACATCAACCGAAGACCCTCTTTAGTAATCTCCACATTTTCCTCGAAAGCCCTTTTTATGTAATCGGTTGCTTTCAAACCGTATTTTTCACAAAAAACCTTTACTTGCTTCTCAATGTTTGCTTCAGGGGCTTCACCGTCGGATGACAGCAAAAACCTTTCAATCCTTTTCACGAATGAATGGCCCCATATATATTCCAGTCCATTGATCAGCGGCGCCGCATACCCTAAAGGTCCAAATTCGCTTGTGGGAAAACGCGGAATGCGCTTATGCCCTTGATCCAATAACACCAACTTTTCAACATGATTCGGAAAGAGAGAGGCAAAACACAAGGCCAGCCCGCCGCCCATCGAATGCCCAACGAGCGTGACCTTCTCCATTTCATTCCTCTCAATGTATGCCTTCACCCATGCGGCGATCTTGCTTAAAGTGACTCTCCCTTTAATCCCTTCACTTCTGCCCATTCCCGGCAAGTCCAATAGATGGCATTCATAATGATCGGCCAAGGCTTCCGCAATATTTAACCCTTCTAGCCCCGAGAAACCGCCGGCTGGAAGAAAAATCAAGGGCCTGCCCTTCCCGACAATGACCGCATGATACTTTCCCAATGGATCGTCACCGCCCCATTTCTTGTTTTCCGAATCGTCGAGGATACGCTTGACCTTACTGATAAGCGAAAAATAACTGATTAATAATATATTAGCAAAAAATCGCTCTTGGGTGGGAATCCGCTCTTCTGAAAATGAATCAACAAAGGACGGGGCAATATTCCCCTAAAATGATGGCTTAAAGATGATTGTCGGCGTTTAACCAAAGAAGAATCAGAAGGCTTTGACAAGAATCGAAGAAGCGCACCGAACTCGCTTCAAGACCCAAAATCGGGGTTTAACCCGAACGACGGCAAAAGAACGGGGTCCACAGTAAATAGCGTGTGCCCCCCTTCTTTTTGGCCGTGAAAAAAGGCACCGCAACCAGCGCGTGCCCCTTTTAACGGTCTATGGCGACCTACCTCTTGTTCCTGGTGAATATCCAATTAAAGTATCCGGCGTGCTTGATTTCATCGGTCATGATTTCAAACAGCAAATTTTTATACATGGGAGAGATGCGAAGGTAAAGGTCGCGATATTTTTCAAATGCCATCAGCTCGCCCAATATGGCTTTTTCAACACCTTCAAGATAGCTCCGGGGCCGGTTCTCCGTAACTTGGTTCGACGCAGGCGGCTGATAACCGGTCGATTTCACATACATTTGCCGGAACATGATTGCGTGTTTCCGTTCATCATCGCGAATTTTGGCAATGATTTGCCGTTCGAGCGAAGTGGGAGCGAGCGCCGCCAAAGCGTCATAGAATCGCGCATCTTCCTGTTCATCCGCGATGCTCTCTTGAATGGCGCGCAGCATCGCGTCTTGACCATACATGCCCATGTCAGCGGGCATGGTGCTGGCATATTGGCCGTAATCCATGCCAAACCCTCCTGCGGATAAAGTCTCTTCCATGGCAGGATATTCATCACAGCGGCAAACGGAAACACCTCAAACATCATTTTTGTAAAAAATATAAATTAACAGAAATAAAAAGGCATAAAATCCGTACAACATGGCTGATCACACTCGTTTTCTTGCCAAATCATTAAACGTTTCAACGCGCAAAGATTTCATGATCAAAACGGCACCGCCACAACGGGGACCTTGGACGATCGGTCACCCCTTTAGAGTTGAGACAGCATAAGCCGTGTGGCCGCGCTTTTCTACATCAAATCGAATCCTCATATGAGATCGTGCCGGCGATCGTTTTCGGCAGAGGCAATCCACCGCGCAGCCATTCTTTAAAAGAAAAGATTCGCGGCGTGCTGTTTTGGCCGACGCCGATGATGACGGTCAAATCTTTCGGCGAATAGACGACCGTGTGCAAAGTGCCGAAATACTCTCTGTAACGATGGAAGAACAACGGGGAAGCTTCGTTATTGAATCGCTGAAAAAGGGCCAACGGATCCAAGCTTTCCTCCGATAAGCTTTGCAAATATTGCTTGCGGGCCACGGAACCTTGGATATTCGTCCGATTTTTCCTCTTCAGCTCTTCGGCCTCAAAATGATTGGTGCATCGCAGCGGTGCACTGCGTTGGATGACTTGTTGCTCCGGCGAGGCCTCGACCACGGCGCGATTCCCGTTCGCATCCAGCATGGAATAATTGTAACAATAGCCGTGCGGCACTTGAGCGATGAATGCAACCGCTTCTTCCGTGGTGGCGCACTGGTCGAGCAACATGCGGACGATGATCGTGGCCAAAAACCCTTCTTGGCGGTGCCCGTCATTCACAAAATGCAAGCCGATGACCAAGCCCTTTTCGTTCATACCATCAAGCCGACCGACAAGATGTTGGCTAAAACCGACGCTCGCATACCCTTCCTTGTTCTTGGGCCGGATCCATACGAGCCTGGAGTCGTATAATTCAGGGCTAAAATCATAATTCCGGACATAATAGGCGTCATTGGCGAATGCCGTACACCCCATCTCATGAAACAAGACGTCATAACCGCTATAGCTTGCCAAAACTTCCTCGAGCGGCCGATCCAACCCTTTGGCCAAGCCTTTTAACTCGTTGAATAAATGCGATGAGAACTTTTCCAAAAGATTTGCTGCTCTGTGATACGGGAAGTCTCGTCTCCTAGGCCGATTTAACCCATTCCCGTCTGCAATTATTGTTGATGTTAACCGGCGTCCCTGCTCCAAACCGATTTGAAAACGGCTGCCTTTCAACTCGACCACGTCCACTACAAGTCTCTCCCGGCGTGCCAAAAAAATCCCTCCCTTTCCATGTTTCCGATATGAGCGACCGGCATGATCAAATCCACATCTTTAAAGCGTTCTCCGCGATACCATTCCATGATGGGTCCGGCCGGAATGAACTGATGATCGATCGCGTAATTCATCAATTGCACGTAGCCTTTTCGTATTTCCGTGATCGGTGAGGTGTACGGCAAAGCGATGCAGAGACAGGCCGGCAGCGTCTCAATGGCGGCGCCTTTGGATAAACCTTCTAAGTCCGCATCATCCGCGACGCCAAAACCGGTTTGCGCCCTGATGGTTTCCCTGCCGGATAAGTACCTGAAGTAGCCGCTGTGAATGCGAATAGCCAAACGGTCGAGCTCCTTTTTTCTTTGTTCGAAGTGCTGCCCGAATCGGCCGGGCTGCGCTTCGGCAACAAACCAAACCACCTTCTCCGCTTTCTTTTCCAACAGGTACACTCGGTCGTCTTTTTGGTAACCTTCCAGAAAACGCAAGCCGATTTCTAAAAGGCGGCGTTTTTCCCGCAATGTTTTCAGCCAATGGTCAATCATTTTCCGGCGGGCGGTTTCGCCTTCTTCCAAGAATCGTTGAATATCCCTTATGGACACACCGGCCAGGCGCAGGCCGGAAATCATTTTCGCCGTTGTGATTTGACCCTCCGAATAAAGCCGGTAACCGTTTTCCTTTCGGATCGGCCGCAGCAACTGCACGGATTCGTAATATCTCAAGGCGCTTTTGGCTATCCCGGTTCTTTCGGAAAACGTTTGAATCGTCATGAGCTCCTCTCCATGGCGGCACCTCCCTACAAGAAAAACTACACCTTAAAGCCGCTTGAAGGTCAAGAAGCGTTTTCAAATGAAGGAGGGTTGTTTGCGGTTTCGGACTGTTTTCAGCCACTCATCCATGCGTCGCTTGGCGTTCGTCTCATTCTATCCAATCGTAAAATGCAATCACGGTAAAACGGGGCCAAAACGTTGGCTTCTCCGAAGATGAAAAAAAGGGGCGTGCAACCGATCATCACGCCTCCATGGAGAACGCCAAAAGCATCTTTGCGGCATTCATGTCCAGTCCTTTGTATCAGTCGAACTTCACTCCTTGGCTAAAAATAGAGCGCCGGACTGATCGCGGATATTCATCCCCGCTGCATGGTTGAATCCCATTCAGCGAGTTGGAATCCCCATCTAAAATCTGAACCTTATCGTCAAATAGGAGACAAGAAGCACTAAAACATAAAACGTTGCGCTCATGAAAATGGTGTAGACGGTGAGCGATAAATAAAAGGCGAAAACAAGATGGCAAACCACCAAAGCGATTGCTGTCCCGAGGAGAATAGCGGCGCCGGCCCAAATGGCCATTTCCATGAGATACAACTTTACAATATCCTTAACCGCCCACCCAATTGAAATGAAGTTCCGCGTCTCGGTGCTCCGGACCTTCAGCAACGTCATCTGGCCTTCCATCATCGTGAGCACGGCCAATAAATACGCCCCGAGTATAAAGATGATGTGATAGGTTGAGGCATGGAGGTTGATGTATTGCCCCAAACTCGTTAAGTTCGTTTTCTTGACGGTGGCGACGATGACCAGGAAGGAAAAAGCGGAAACAAAAGTCGTCATTAGAATCTGCACAAAAGGCAGCCGAATGTACGCTTTATAATAATGGAGGTTTTTGCGAAGCAAACGGCTGCTTTTGATTTTGGCGGACGGCTTCCTTTTTCCAAGTTTGAATGGTGAAAACAAGATAATAAAAAGCGTGACCAAAAGGATGGCTGATTGTACCGCCAGAGCTTGGATGATCGAACCGAAAAGGATTTCTCGAATAATCATCGTCACCAGCACACTCAAAACAAAAGCGGCGAACGTCAAAACGACCAATTCAAACTTGGCCTTCTTTTGTATATCCTTTTCTTCCCATCCCAGTTGGGTCAATAATAAATTCTCTTTTTGTTTATCGACTCTCCAAAACGCCAACCTCGTAAACAGGTAAAGGCCCCCAATGATGGCAAAGGATATCATTAACATTACGGCAAGGCCATTCCAAGAATTGTGGATGGTGACGGCCGCTCCAAGTGTCGTCCACGGTTCCAAGACATGACCGGTCCCTTCCACATCGACATCCATTTTTTGATAAGAAGCCCCCGCGACGATATCCACATCAAACCCTAAACTGGCGATTTTACCCGCCACATCCCGAATTTTCTTTTCTGCCGCTTCATTATAATCATGAATGCCGCCCACCCGAATCCTGATCGCGTCGATCGGCTTTTCGCCTTTTATGAGCTGAGCGGCTGCCAATGTCGTGACTCCGCTTGCCGGCGAAGAAACATAACTGCCCGGCAAAATGGTGGGATGGACGGTTTTGCCCGTTTCTTTGGATACCGTGGGCGTTAAACCATAAATGCCCAGCGGACTGGCGGTCAGTTTGTTGATCTTCATTTTCTCGGAGTAGGATCCCACGGGATTAAGGACGAAAGGAACTTTATCGGATTCGCTTCTTGCGACACCCATTTTTTTCGTTTCACGATAAACCGGAATTTGGCCGATCTTTCCGAGCTCACGAACGGCTAACAGCCTCTGAATTGCGTTTTCTATTTCATAGCTGATATCGCTGGTTTTGTAATAGACGGAGGTGTTCCCTGCATCTTGTAATATAGCAACTTCGGTATTCGTTTTAATATGATCATTTTTGTCAATCATTAACGGATTGGATAAAAATGGATCTAAATATTTCGATAAATCAACCGTGTAAGTCCGCTTGTTTCCTGAAACATAATGATCAAAGTCGTTCAACAACTTTTTATAGGTGTCTTCCCCTTGTTTCAATACTTTCGCAAAACGTTGGTCTTCTTTTATCCCATACTTTTGTTTTAAAGCAGAAACGGTCGATGGGTCCGTCCGAAGATCTTCCACCTCAATGTTTGCCGATAAAGGGACGACGGCATCCGTCAATTTCATAACCGGGAAAATCGGAACATTTCCAAATGTGAGCTTATCATAATAAAAAGGGCGATTTTTCGTTTTCAGTTTTTTAAATGAAATGCCCGTCAATTTTTCTTCGCTATCCGGATCTATGGCAACCAATAAATGATAGGTTTGAGGTATTAAAACCGAGGGATTCCTCGTGCTCATAAAGGCGTTGAAAATATGAAAATCCGCAAGTTTGTCAAAGGAATCCGAACTGCTATCTTTGATAAAATAACCCGTCCCCTTCGGGCCAACAGGGTAACGGTGGATGCCATCCGATGTGTAAAACTGGACACGGATTCGCTCGGAACGATCCGGCATGGGCAATACGATGGCTCGCGAGATACCGGTAAAATATCCTAATGAGGCAATCGGCGCGGCGATGTCTACGCCGTCAAGGCTTTTGATTTTTTCGTAATCGCGGATGGATATGCCGCCTTGGCCGATCCCCAAATAGTTTTCTTCAACCAAACCGTATTTCTTTTCTATGTCGTTTCGGCTCCCCGCGGGGCGCACCAAAATGTCATACGTCCCCCGATAATTCTTTTGTATATCTGAATCGATCAGCGTTTGCGTTTTGATCAGCGTTCCGTATAAAAACGGTATCATGGTAAAAATGACGCCAAGGGCTACAATAAACATGGCCGCCAGTTTTTTCCGTCTTAACAAACCGCTTGTCATCAACGGTTTCATCATCTTGGAACCGACTCCCGCAGCACCCCATCCCGCAAGTCATACCGCTTATGCCCGTTTTTCGCCAGTACGGGATCATGGGTCACTAAGAGAATGGTTTTGCCTCTTTTTGAAAGGTCATTGAGAATTTCGACAATGATGTCTCTGTTTCCGGCGTCCAAGTTTCCGGTCGGTTCATCGCAGAGCAAAATCGGCGGGTCGTTGATCAGCGCTCGGGCGATAGCAGTCCTCTGCTTTTCCCCGCCCGAGAGTTGTTCGGGCGTTTGGTTTAAACGATGTTCCAAGCCCAAGTTTTTAAGAATTTGCATCGCTTTTTCCTTTAGTCCATGAGGTTGATACGGAATTAACGGCAGCATCGTATTTTCTAAAACCGTATATTGAGGGAGCAGGCGGAAATCTTGAAAAATATACCCTATATAGTTGCGTCGATACCGTCTTTTCTCTTTTTCGGACAGTTGAGCCAAATCAAATTCTCCGACCGTGATCATACCCGCAGTCGGCGCGTCCATGCCGCCGATCAGATTCAGCAAGGTCGTTTTCCCCGATCCGCTCGGACCTAAAATATTGATCCATTCACCTTTTTCAATGAAAAGGTTGATGTCTCTTAGAGCAATAATTTCATCCTTATTCTGATTAAATTTTTTCGTTATGTTGTGTAACCGGATCATTGTTTTCCTCCAAAATTTGCATAAACTCCTCTAACTTTTTTAGAGGAGTTTATGCAACCCCAAAGTCTTTGAAAAGCCGCTCGTATTAAGGCAGCGAAGCGTCTCGCTAAAATATTTTATGGCGGTGACAAGGAAGAGCATTGAAAAACCCAAACCCACAAACACGGCAGCCAATCCTCTTCCCCCTTTATGAACCTTTCCTCTTTATATCTCTCAAAACCCTTTTAGAAATGGCCTTTCACGTATTTGCTCTGCTTCATCGCGATCCCATAAGCGGCAAGGGTGCACACGATCACGAAGACGATCGGAAGAACAATCGCCAAAGGAACCGGAACCGCCACCGGTTTAACCAATTGAAAATTGCCATAAAAGGAAAACACCTTGTGTCCCAAGACGGCGACCATATTCCGCAAATCATATTTCCCCAAAAAGGGAATGAGGAAATGATAAACGACAAAGAGGATGGCCGGCGCCGAAAAACGTTGAAAGACCACGCCGGCACAAAAACCAAGGGTGGAGAATAAAAAACAAATAAATAGGCTCAGCAAAAATTGCCAGAGCACATGGTGCTCCATCGGCACATTAAGATGAAAGTCGTGAATGGGAATGTTCCCGGAAATCCGACGGTAAAAGAACAGGCCGACGGGATAGGAAAGTGCCAAGGTGACGACGACGACAGCCAAGATGGACAAATAGACGGTCAATTGTTTGGCGAGCAAAAGATGATACCACGCGGTTTGCACGGCTTTTATCCGGTATGTTTTGTATTTAAAGTCATAGGTGGCCACATACAGCCCGTAAATCGTAAATATCAACGGGAAAAAGAAAAAGGACAGCCATTCCAATGTTTGCGTGAGGATTCGGTTCGCCCTCATAATCGTTAAAGCCTTCGAGACATTGTCATAATCATATTTAAGGACATTATCGACAAATTCAATTTCACTTCCGTTTCCATTTTCCTGTTTTTGCACATCTGACGGAGCATGCAAGGCTTTCTCAATATCCATGCCTTGTTTTTCATATTCCGCTCGGCTATGGAGATACTCCTGATAGTTGTTCTCCGCTTGTTTCATCTGAAGATATAAATTCCATACGGAAAGCGCCAAAACGGCGGTGAAGATCAAAAGCAAGGCATAAGAGTAAACGAGATATTTGAATTCCTTTCCGATGTTATTTAATATACTTTTTATAAGCTTCAATCAAATCACCGCCTTCTTCTTTAAAACGCTTCAAATGAATCAAGGATTTTTCTTTCAGTATGAAAAGTTCGTCAATGATGGGTGCATAAAACTCAAATTGATGGCCTGTGGCAATGATCGTCATTTGTTTAGCCCAATTTAACAATGTTTTCCGAAAATCTTCCATTGTATCATAATCCAAACCGTTTGAGGCTTCATCCAAAAATAAATATTTCGGTTTTGAAAGAACGGCCAGAATCAGGCCCAACTTTTTCTTTTGACCATAGGAATAGGTTTTGACTTTGGCTTTTAACACCTCGTCGGGCAGAAACGCATGCGCCGTTTCTTTGATTTGTTCGGTTTTCACGGGTCGGGCCAACAACAATTCAATATTTTTATAACCGCTGAGATTCAGATATAAGGGCACATCATCGTAAAGAATATGGACATCCCGGCGCACATCCTGTAACGGCTTCCCGTCATACCGTATTTCTCCGCGGTAGCTTTCCAGATTGAGCAAACACTTTAGCAGCGTGGTTTTCCCGGCGCCGTTTTCCCCCATAACAAAAGCAATCTTTCCATTCGGTATTTCGAAATGAACGTCCTTGAACACCACATGGTTTCCGTAAGATTTAGTCAGATGTTTCACGGTAATCATCGAAACGGCCCTTTCTCTTAAAAAAGTAAAATTCAAACTTTGCGTGTCCGCATGAAGCGCCCAAAATTCGTGATGTCAGTCCCTCACGCCATCTTCTCCAAGACGGTCGGCTACAATGTTGACGTTGACCCGCCCGATTCTTCAGCAAGGAGGTTTAAAAAATGGAAGTATGGTTGATCCGGCACGGCGAGTCGGAAGGAAACCGCTATCAAGTTCATCAAGGCTGGGGGGACTTCCCGCTCACCGACAAAGGGAGGCGACAAGCGGCGCTGACCCGAGAAGCGCTGCGGTTCGTCCCTTTCGATCTCGTCTATTCCAGCGATCTCCGAAGGGCTTACGAAACGGCGAGGATCATTTTTCCCGATCACGCCATTCAAACGTCCGATTGGTTAAGAGAAACGCATTGCGGCGCGTTATCAGGTTTAACCAAAGAAGAAGCCGTCCGGCGTTTCGGCGCCCTGTATACCGCCAACCCCGATCCGTTCGACTTGCGCCCTTTCGGCGGGGAACACGTAACGGACATGGAAAATCGCCTCAAACATTTCATGGCGCAACTGGAAAGCGCCGCCTACCGCTATGCCCGCATCGCCGTCGTCACGCACGGCGGGCCGCTCAAAGCGGTGACCGCCAG
This sequence comes from Caenibacillus caldisaponilyticus, assembly GCF_002003465.1. Taxonomy (GTDB): domain Bacteria; phylum Bacillota; class Bacilli; order Bacillales; family Sporolactobacillaceae; genus Caenibacillus; species Caenibacillus caldisaponilyticus. Next base: position 18,434 of record NZ_BDDQ01000050.1, read on the forward strand.
CCTTCTCGGGACGACGTTCACGGCCGTTTGCGACCGGCTCGTCTTTGACAATTGCGGCCTGACCCAATTGAAATTTCATGATTGCCGCTGGCAAATCGTCAGCCTGAACGGCACGATCCACTTAAAAAGTGCCCTGCCCGACCCGTTGAAGGAAGCGGCACGCGCTCGCGAAGGAGAACAAACTTCCTGAGAATGCAGCCGGCTGTCCACCTTAAAGGATGAATATCGCCGAATCCCGGCCGCCAAAAATACGGCCGATGCCCCCGGATCAAATACAGAACAATTCCCGCTCTGTCGAACGTGGAACCGAGGAACGAGCAACTCTTTAAACCAATAGATAAAATTGATGGCGAGCGGGGAAACCGCCCGCATGGACTGAATGGCGTTCACGCGCTTGATCGCTTAATGGCTCTTTTCGTCTTTCTCCCGCTTTTTCATCGCTTCAATGACGGCGTCGACCGCTTGCTTGTAACGGACCCGCTCGTCACGGCCAACGCTTTGATGGCCGTAGCGGACGGTTTCGTAGACGGACCGGATCAACGCCTTCTCCTCTGCGGCAACCGGAAGGCGCGCAAACCATTCGCCGATGGTTTCCCCCGCTCTTCGTCCTTTCTCCCCTTTCCCCAGCTCCGTTTCCATGCGAAAGAGACCATAACGGACGGGATCCTTCGGCGGCCTCGGCTTGCGCCGGCGTCCGGCGGCAATGCCGCGCCCGAGCGGAGCGGCATACGCTTCCCCCGCGAGTTGCCGGCGAAACGCCATGAGGCTTTTTCGCTCGTTCATCAGGTTGCGCACGTAAATGACGAGAAGCGCGATGATGAACAGCAGCAACCCCATTCCTACCCAAGTCAACCAACCGAAGGAATGATGCGGGTTCACGTCCGACCAATGTCGCTCTTTGGGATGGAAATTTCGATTGCGCAACCGTTCCAACTTTCCAGCATCCAGTGAGTCACCGCGCATCGCTTTTATTAGACCGAGCGCGCCCACATAGACATAGTAAATGACGTAAGCCGCTCCTTCCGCCACATAGAGAAATCCCGTGCGCAAGAAGGGCCCGACCAAAGCAAAGAGCACAACGGCCAAGGCGAGCACGGCAAAAGCCAGCGCATACGAGGCCGGGACTTTGCGCCACGCCTTCCCGCTGCGGGCCGCCTGGGCGAAGCGGAGCGCCAAGACGAGCACGGTTTGCATGGCAAACAACAGCATAAACAACGCCGGGTGCAGAAAGGACAGGTCAAAGAAACCGAAAATAAATGCATAAAAGAAAGCCACGCCGGCGGTGATCAAATAGATCGGCCAAAGATTCCGTTCGGTATGGCCGCGAAGCGCCGCCGCCGTCCGCCAAAAGAGCAGAACGGCAGCCGCCAAATCCAAACCGATCGCCACGCCGAGCAGCTTGCCGATGATAAAAGCGGCGACGGCGGCTCCGTAGTACAGCGGCATTTGGCCCGGTTTTGAAAAGAGGAAACCGGCCGCGATGACGGCCGCCATCGCGGCAAAAGGCTCCGCCAGCCGCCACGGCTGCTCCCCTCCGGCAAACGGAACGAGAAACAGAAAAATGACGAGGCCTTCGATGAGGACCGACAAAACACCGATCCAAACGCGGGCTTCATTTCGCAAGTCTATCACCCTCTGTCCACACCGATTGAAGAAAGCCGTCCGGATGAATGCGGTAAACGGCGTGGCCGTTTCGCCGCCACTTCCGGTAAAACCGCTCGGTTTCCGCCATTGAAGTGTGGTTGATCACCATGATCACGCGCGGGCGGTGAAACCCGCGGTCGATTTCCGCCAGCGCGTATGCCGGCCGGGTTTTTATATGATGAAATTGGATCAACGCCAAAAACTCAAGCGATTTGATGGAATGGGCACGGCCGCTCCCCGCGTCCAACCGGACAACGGAGGAACGTCCCATCGGTTTCGTGTTGGCAAACCATTCGACATCGATGTCCCGCTTGGCCGCTTCGGAACAAAGCGTCGCCGCACAAGCGAGTTCTTCTTCCAGATCGATCCGCCCTTGTTTCGTGATCTCGCGGTCCAATAGAATGATGATGCTCCACGTCATGCCGGACGTTTTTTCAAAAAGCTTCGTCTGCAGGCGGCCGGTGCGCGCGCTCGCCTTCCAATGGATGTGCTTGAACGGATCCGAAGGCGCGTATTCCCGCGTTCCGATCGGAGCTGTCAGATCTTGAAAGATCGAGCGTTGCCGTGGATGCGCGCCTTCGATCTGCAAGAACAGCTCCTCGAGTCCGGCCACCGCTTTTCGCTTCGGGTAGACGACGACTTCCTTCCGGAGGAAATCATAGGAAAGCGTCAAGCTCGCCAGCCGCAGCGGGTCGTACAATTTGACGCGCAAGTTTTTCATTTTTGCCAGCCCGCGGGAGACGGCTTTGACCGGAACGGCGAACGCCTCGGTCGCCCCCGCCCCGAGCGCCATCTCAAACTGATAAACGCCGCCGTACCACTGCCTGACTTCTTCGACCGCCACATAATCGTCCATGGAAAACTCGACTGTCGCAAAGACGACCGGCAGTTTTGCCCGATTGGCAAAAATGAGGTGCAAGCGGCCTTGTTCACCTTGGGACAGATAGATTTTTTCCGTCTCGTTCTGAAAAAAGAGACGGCTGCTTAAATAAGTCAAATACCATCGGGGATAAATGCCGAAGACGAGCAGGACGGCGCCTGCAGAAAACCAGAGGACGCTGCCCGATAACAAACTGAAGAGAACGAGCACGGCGCCGATCGCGGAAAAAAGATCGGTCCAGAGCGAGGCGCCGCGGAAGACGGACCACGTCATTTGTCCACGGCTCCCGCTTCCACCGGCGCTTCAATGCGGTCCATGATGCGGTGGATGAGCTGCGCTTTCGTCGTCCGCATTTCCCCTTCCATCGTCAGGACAAGGCGGTGCGAAAGGATAAAGGGCGCGAGCGCCTTGACGTCATCCGGGGTGACGAAATCGCGGTCGTAAAGGTATGCGCGCGCTTGCACGCCGCGCATGAACGCCAGCGTCCCGCGCGGACTGACGCCGGCTTCGACCCACTCGTCTTCGCGCGTGGCGCGCACGATGCGCAACAAATAATCTTCCACATCCTCGGTGATCCGGACGCTTCTCGCCTCCTCCTGCATGCGCAGGATATCCTGAAGGCTGAAAATCGCCTGAACCGTCTCGAGCGGTTCGCCGTTCCGGTAAAGGCGGAGCATGCGCTTTTCCTCCTCATAATCCGGATAGCCGACGGGGATTTGCATGAAAAAGCGGTCCATTTGCGCTTCCGGAAGCGGAAACGTGCCCTGCTGTTCCACGGGGTTTTGCGTGGCGACGACCATGAAAGGCGATTCGATCGGAATCGTCTCGCCTTCGATGGTGACTTGCCGTTCTTCCATGACTTCCAGCAATGCCGCCTGGGTCCGCGGCGTCGCCCGGTTGATTTCGTCGGCGAGCAAGATGTTCGTCAGAATCGGGCCGGGCTTGATTTCAAAGCGCTGTTCCTTCGGATTAAAAAATTGAATGCCGGTGATATCGCTCGGCAACACGTCGGGCGTCAACTGGACTCTTTTAAAAGTTCCCGCCATCGATTTGGCGAGCGCCTTGGCGAGCATCGTCTTGCCGGTTCCCGGAACGTCTTCCAGAAGGACGTGGCCTTTACCGACCAAAGTGATCATGAGCAGCTCGACGATGCGCTCTTTGCCGATGAGGACACGGCCGATATTGCTTTTTAGCTGTTCAAGTTCTTTTTTCACGATAGGCCCCCCCGCGAATCGATAAAAATATTGTTTTATTTTGTTCAATTATATATATTTTTTAACTATTAGTAAATGGAGATCAAAATTCGCTAAACGGTGTGGCCTTCCATACGCCTGACTGAACGTATTGAGGTATGAATGGATGACGAAAAAAACAAATACGGGCTGTCGAAACAGCCCGCAGTTGATCTAAATGCTTTTTATGGCTTTACTGATGATGTTGACGAGTTCGTTGCTGTATGTTTCCAAGTTGACTTTTTTTCTTAGAGCCCCGTTTCCCATATACTCTCCGCTGGCTCCTTGAACCAAGTTTCCCCTGCCCGCGCTTTGAATGCACGTTTTCCGGGAAAGCGCAAGAAAACGGATTTTGCACGTCTCCCTGGCGCGCATCGGAACATTGATTCATCCCAACAGGTGTCAACCCGAAAGTCCGGATCCCTTTTGTTTTCTTCATTTGGATAGAAACCGAAAAACTTCATCATGATTTTATGGAAATGAATGCACCCAAACCTTTCCCGAAAAAAGTGTTGAAAACCTCTTGAGTCTGACGTTACGTCATACTTTATACTCGCATCAGAAAGGAGGAAACACCTTGGATCAAACGTTTTACACGATCGGGCAATTTGCCCAAAAAGCCGCCGTATCCGTTCGCACCCTGCATTATTACGACCAAGAAGGGCTTCTGCCCCCATCAAAGGTGACGGAGTCGGGTTACCGGCTGTATACGGACCGCGACCTTGTCAAGCTGCAAAACATTCTCGCTTTGAAATATCTCGGCTTCACGCTTGAGGAAATCAAAGCATGTTTGCAAACCGGGCCGTCCCGGCTTCAGGACATGATCGCCCAACAAAAAGCGATGATGTTGGAAAAGCGGGCGCAAATCGATCGCATCCTCAGGGCGATGGAAGAAACCGAAAAACTCCTGCAATCGAACCGATGCGATTGGGAATCCCTCATTAAAGTGATCCGGGTGATGCAAATGGAACAGAAAAAAGATTGGGTGAACAAATATTTCACGCCCGAACAGCAAAAAAAATTGAAAGAGCTGAGCAACAAATCGTACTCCGAAGCGGCCAAACGGAAAATGGCGCAATGGGGAGAATGGACCGAAGAAGACCAAAAGCGGGTCGACGCGCAATACGCGGCGCTCGGCGAGACGTTGAAACGGCTGGTTGCGGAAGACGCCGATCCCGGCGATCCCGAAGCCCAAGCCGCCGCGAAGCTTCAAATCGATCTCCTCGCCCAATTCACCAAAGGGGATCCGGAAATCGAAGCTGGTTTAAAACGATGGTGGGAGCATTTTAACCAATTGCCCGATGGTGAAAAACCGCCGGTCGGCCCGCCGTGGGGCCCTGAAGAAGCCGCCTTTTTGAACCGGGCCATGGCGATTTACAAAGCGCGGAACCAAGAGGCGGAATAAATGAAGAAGGCGGGGGTATTCCCCGCCTTTAAGCAATCGCATTTTACCGATGGTCTTTAAAGCTTTTAACCCCCTCGGCGCACGCCGATCCGCGCGCCCGAGGGGTTATTCTGTCACATCGGCTCGGAAGGTCACCTCTTCGTGAATCGCTTGTTCCTGCCCGCCCGTCACGCCGTCCAAAGGCCTCCCCGGCATCCGCACCCAACCGGCGGAAAAAACGCCAGCCCATCCACGCCGCTTGGTTAGGCTCGGAAATCCCTGCTTAACGGATGAGGCCCTTTTTCATAGGGTTTCAGCAACGCATACAACGTTTCCACATGCGGCACATCGATGCCTTTTTGCGCGGCGATCCGCAAGGCCCCGCCCAGCAAATGATCCACTTCCAGCGGACGTCCATGGATCAAATCTTGATGCATCGAGGAAGTGGCTTCATCCGGAAAGGCGCGGAGCGTATCCAAACCGGCTGCGGACATATCCGGCAGAGGAATCCCAGACGCTTCCGCCAATGAAACCATCTCCTCCAAAACTTTAACGCCGAGCGCGAGCAGCGGTTCGACCTCACGGATCGCTCCGATCGGCAAACGACTCGCCGTTGTTAAACTGGAAAACACGGTGATAAATACATACTTCTGCCACATCGCACGCTGAATGTCATCGCTGTGAACGAGCTCCATCTTCACTTGCCGAGACGCCTCTTTGAGCATGGGGATGACCGGATGGTCGCCGCCGGAAAACGTCCCGTAAATAAAGGTATGCTGTCCGCCGGTATGAACGACGTGGCCCTTGTCATTGAGCGCCGCGACGATATAGGCGACGCCGCCGAACACCGCATCATGGCCGACGGCCGTTTGCAGGCGCGGAATATGTTCCACGCCGTTTAAAACCGGATAAACGGCCGCCCCCTTGTCCGCGAGCGCGCGGACGGAAGCGAGCGCGCCGTCCAGATGGTAGCCTTTCACCGCAAGAAGAACGAGATCGGCCTCTTGCACTTCATCGGGCGTTGTGACCACCTTGGGATTTTCCCATGCGACATTCCCGTGAACGCTTTCGATCTTCAAACCGTTCTTTTTGATTTGTTCGGCTCGTCTTTCCCTGACGAGAAAGGTCACATCATGGCCCGCTTCCCACATCCTTAAGCCAAAATAAGTGCCCAGGGCTCCCGCGCCGACGACAACGAGTTTCATCGTTCATCCCTCCTGTACTATTATCTATTGAAAGGACCGCCGCGAAGTTTTCGCGGATGAGTGGTCGCGGTCCCCCGCGTCTTCATTTAAAAGACCTTCACTATTGTTCTTTTCTGTTTTCAAAAGACTTTCCACCGCTTCTAAGATTCCCACAAGCTTCTTTGATGGTCATTCGCGATTCGCAGCTAAAACTCCTTTTAACATTGATTTTCCGCTCTGATTCGGATGGAGACAATCGGGGTCATCCCCGATGGGCCGGCGCTTCGTGTCCGCCCCTTTTCAAGCGCCAAGGATGAAACCCAAGGCTATGATTTAGGGCCTGCCGTTGATTTTCAGTCTAAGGCATTTTATATGTCTACAAATCTTTTGATGACCCCCATCGCTTTGCGTGGTTCCGTCCACCGCGTCTGTTCTCCCGAATGGGGGACGCCGCCGCCATTGAAAGCCGTTGGAATCTATTTGATGAACCGATTCGCGCGCTGTGAATCGCCCTGGAGGAAAAATTCGACGGCGCCGGGTTGCCGGTTTCGCCGCTTCCGGTCCTGTTTCTCGCCCGCGTTCGCAAGGCGGCAGCGGTCGTTGTCGAATTCGGCCGGACAACCTTTGATCTCCGCTTTCATTTTTCCCGTGTCCGTTGCGGCTCGGTCTTCTTTTAATGCAAATGAATTGTAAACCCCGAACAAAATTCATAAAATGAATTTAACCATAAATCCTATTGGAAAGGTTGGGTTTGGAATGGAAAATACAGCGACACCGGCCTCCATCCCCCGGCCCCTCGTTCGTGCGAACCAGTGGGTGATCGTGTTATCGACGGTGCTTGGGTGGGTGACCGGCTGGGGCTGGCTCTTGCTGATCCCGCTTTTGTCCGGCCTGGGCGGATTGCTTTTTAATTTCAATCCCGTCATGAAGATCGCCCGCTTGTTTTTGCGAAAACCCGCCAACGAATATATTCCCGAAGATGCCGCCCAACAAAGATTTAACCAGATGATCGCGACGATTTGCTTGGCCGGCGGGTTGGCGGGCTATCTGCTTCATTGGACCGCCGCCTATTACGTTTTTACGATTGCGGTCGCCCTCGCCGCCGGCATCGCGATTTGCGGTTTTTGCATCGGCTGCTTCATCCATTATCAATGGCATCAGTACCGTTATCGGCGGAAAATGGCGAAAACCGAACAATAGCGCTTCGCGTGAACGGCACCGCCTCCTCCATTTATAATAAAAATTAACCTTAGGATTTTTTAGAAGGGGGTTTTGGCATGAGCGCCAAAAAAATCTTAATGGTCGTCACGAACCATGCCGTCATCGACGAAGAACACCGCACCGGCATTTGGCTCGAAGAATTTGCCGTTCCTTATCAAGTGTTCAAGGAAAACGGATTTGAAGTGACCGTCGCGAGTCCGAAGGGCGGCGCCGCTCCCGTCGATCCGCGCAGCTTGAACGACGAATGGAAAGACGAAAAAGCGCTGTTGGACGATACGGTGAAATTGGCGGATATCCAAACGGATGCCTATGATGCCCTTTTCTTCCCCGGCGGTCACGGCACGATGTTTGATTTTCCGAACGACCGATCGGTTCAAGACGCCATCCGCCGTTTCGACGATCAACAGAAAGTGATCGCGGCCGTTTGCCACGGCCCTGCCGCCTTGGTCGGCGCAACGCGGAGCGACGGCACGCCGCTCGTCGCCGGCAAGACCGTCACTTCCTTTACGGATGAAGAAGAACGGGCTTCGAAATTGGACGCCTATATGCCGTTTCTCTTGGAATCCAAGCTCCGCGAACTCGGCGCCAAGTTCGTCGCCAAGGAAAAATGGAGCGACCACGTGGAAGTCGACGGCCACCTCGTGACCGGACAAAATCCCCAATCGAGCCGGAGCATCGCGCTGAAGGTCGTCGAACTGCTTAAAGCCGAATAAAGGCTCCTCGGTCTGAGGGTGGTTTGTTGGACCCCCAACTGACGGTTTCGAATGAATCCATAATGAAATGGGTCAAGGCGGGTATGCCCGCCTTTTTCACGTTTTGATGAACCGGTCGGGCGCGGCGATTCGCCCCGCCTTGTGCCTTTTCGTTAACGCTTCATTTGAACCGGGCCGTCTGCCCCTCGGGCACGGCAAAAGCGCGCCGGCGGGACGCACCATACCAATGCTTACCGCCATGAGCGTTTTCTCCCGCCCGATCCGCTCACATGCAGCTTTGGCCGCCGTCGACGACGATCGTTTGCCCGATGACGTAATCGGAAGCGGGTGAAGCGAGGAACAACGCCACCCCCTGGATGTCGCGGGCGGAGCCAAGCCGCCCGGCCGGCGTAAACGCCAATAGCACTTCTTCGATCTGTTCCAAGACGGCCTTGGTCATTTTCGTCGGGAAGAAACCCGGCGCAATCGCGTTCACCTGGATGTTGTGCGGGGCGAGTTTGACGGCGAGATCTCTCGTGAACGACAGGACGGCCCCTTTGCTCGCGCTGTAGGCGACGGCGTCCATCATGCTCGGATGGGTGCCGATCAGGCCGGCCATCGACGCCATATTGATGATTTTTCCGCGCTTTTGTTTGACCATCTCTCTGGCGACGGCCTGGGAAAAAATGAAGGTGCCCGTCGCGTTGACGGCCATGACCTTTTCCCACTTATCAAGGGGCAATTCCAGAGCGGGCGCGCCCCATGTCGTCCCGCTGTTGTTGACCAAAATGTCGATGCTTCCAAAGGCGTCAAGCGTCGACCGCACGACGCGATGCACGTCGTCCGGTTTGGTGACGTCGCACTCGAACGCGAGCGATCCGACACCGTACGTTTCCTTCAATGAATCGCTCACTTCGCGGCAATTTTCAACCTTCCGCGAGCACACGACGACGTTCGCGCCCGCTTCGGCATAGGCGCGGGCGATGTATTCGCCGAGCCCGCGCCCGCCTCCCGTGACGATCGCCGTTTTTCCGGTTAAATCAAACAAAGGATGATGGTTCACACCACCCCCTCCTTCCGTTAAGCCTTTTGAGATGCCGCCCCTTTTACCTCCGCGACGCCCGGGTCCGCCGCCTTAATCCATTGCATCATACAGTTTAAAAACTACCGTCGCACGGGCGGCGGTGTCTCCGGTCTGTTTGACGGCTTCGACCTGGAACGTGAGGACATCATCCGTTTTCGCCACCAGCTTGGCCGTCATGGTGATCTCGTCGTTTAAAAAGACCATCCCGGTGAACCGCGTCGAAAACGACGAAATAAAACCTTCCTCGAAATAAGGGGAAAACAGCTTGCCCATCCGGCCCATCGTCAGCATCCCGTGGGCGATGACGCCGGGCAAGCCGGCCTGTTCGGCGGCTTCATCGATGGTGTGGATCGGATTGTAATCGCCCGAGGCGCCGGCATATTTGATTAAATCCAGGCGCGAAACCGGCGGCCAGCGGAGCGGCGGCAACACGTCGCCGACTTTGAGATCGCCTAGCTTCATGCGTCGGCCATCCCCCTTCGGACGGCCTCCGTAAGAATGATCACGGAACGGCTGTGAAACACTTCTTCGCCTTGAGCATCCTCACCGACGCGTTTCAGCGTCAAAAAGCCAAGTTTTCCCGAGCGCGCGGGTTTTTCCACGTAGCTTTCGACGACGGTGTAACCATACACCGCTTCCCCGACGCGGAGAGGACGTCTGTAAACAAACGACTGCTCGCCGTGAATGAGGCCCGCTTCCGGCAGGCGGAGCCCCTCCACCGTTCCATAATCGAAAACTTGCGGAAAAGTCGGCGGGGTGATGTTGGCCGCGTATCTGGACTTTTTCCCGAATTCAATGTTGAAGTAAAGGGGATGCGGATCGCCGACGGCTTCGGCGAACTTTTTGACCGCGCCGCGTTCAACGATGTTCAAGATTTTTTTCGAACGTTTGCCGATGACCGCTTCAAACATCCTTTTTCCCCTCCCGATTAATTCGTCGGACCGCCGGCGACATAGAGGACTTGGCCGTTGACGAACGAGGACTCTTCCATCGCGAAAAACAGGACGGCGTTCGCGATATCTTCAGGCTTGCCGATGCGGCCGACCGGAATTTGCGCGGCGTTGTAGGCAATGAAATCTTCAAAGGACACGCCGAGCCGCTCGGCGGTCGCTTTCGTCATATCCGTTTCGATAAAGCCCGGCGCCACCGCGTTGGTCGTGATGCCGAATTTACCGAGCTCAATCGCGAGCGTCTTCGTAAAGCCTTGCAACCCGGCTTTAGCGGTCGCATAGTTGGCTTGGCCGCGGTTTCCGAGGGCCGAAGTCGACGAAATGTTGATGATCCGCCCGTAGCGGTTTTCCACCATATATTTTTGAACGGCCCGGGCGGAGAGGAACGCGCCCTTTAAATGAACGTTCATGACCGCGTCCCAATCGTCATCGGTCATTTTATATAAGAGGTTGTCGCGGATGATGCCGGCGTTGTTAACGAGGATATCGATTTTTCCGAAGGTCTGGACGGCGGCGCGAACCGCCGCCTCGACCTGTTCCCGAACGGAAACGTCGGCCGTTTGCCCGATGACGTCGTACCCCTTTGCCTTAAATTCCGAAATCGTCGTTTCCAAGTTTTCACCGTTGACATCGAGGAGACAAACCTTCGCGCCTTCATCCGCAAACCTTTCGGCAATGGTTTTGCCGATGCCGCGGCTGGCTCCCGTGACAAACGCCACTCTTCCCGAAAAACGTTTCATTCAGCATTCCCCCGTTTCTCCCTCATATATGATACGGCTTGTGCAACGCCGCTGATGAAAAACAGCGAACCGCCCAACCCCCCGGATGGGCGGATCCACCAATCGGCGCCGGCGGAAACGGTTTTCTGAACCGCTCCGTTGCGAAACGCCGTCGCTCCCTCCGCGTCCGGATTCCCATAAACATGTACGGCGACAGGAAGCGCTTTCGTCTGCTTTTACACTTTCTTGCAAGCGCTGTCATTTCCATCCGTTTAAAAAGCTCCGTCCACCGCGTTCGTGCGCCCATCGGCCATCGAGGTCTTCACATACACGGATTATAAAAATGGTAACGCATGACATAATCAATGTCAATATTTTCAGTCGTTCGCTAATTATCTGTCCTATTTGGATATTTGCGGGGCGGAAGCAGCCGTTGTGCTTTGTGGAGCCGCCGCCGTTCGCCAAGCTCCCCTTTCAAAAGAAAAAACCCCGCCCCATTTTATGAAGGGGCGAGGCAAGGCGGATCACGGTGGGCGGAATCCCTCTACTCCGCGCTTTATGGCGACATCTTAAAGTCGTCGACGGTCGCCACGACCTCATCGGTGTCGATGTATTTGATTTCGACCTTGACGCCTTTTTCCAGAAAGATCGAATACGGAAAATCGCTCGAAGACACTTCAAAGATTTTGTCAGAGCCCTTAATCATGAATTTCGTGATCGTGCCGTGGTCGCTCTCCGCTTTGTAAACGTGAGTGACGATGCCGCTCAACGTTTTCAGATCGGCGACATCGGTCGGGATCGTGCGATCGTTGCCCATTTTGGTCGCCAAGGCGTATTTATAATCGTCGAACAGCTTGCGTTTGATTTCACCGGCACTGTATACCTTTTCATCCTTGGCGTTGATCAGCATCATTTCACGCAACACATGGTTCGAGTCCATCAGGGGAACGACCCAAGTGAATTGGCCATAAATCATATAAACCGTCGGGGTGCCCGCGACATATTTTTGGGCGCGGAACGTTTTCTCCGCCACGTTCATCGCCGATTTGCCGTTGAGCGTCCCGTTGGCGTCTTTATAATAATACAAGGCCCCGGTACGCGCGTTGATCATGGAAAAGCCGACCATCGAGCCGCTTCCCGACTTCGGTCGGGTGAAATCGGTGAACCAATTCAACGCCAAGCGGTGGTCGAAGACGCCGTTCACTTCATCCTGCCCTTTCCAGTGGGTCGGCAGTTTGACGTCCTCTTGAGAGAAATGGGCGTTCCAAAAGCCGTGGACATAGCGCCCGTACCAATCGTTCCAATCCTCGGCCACTTTCGTCGGAATCACTTGGTCCACGAACGCCGGCACCCGGCCCATGGGATATGATTTCACCGCTCCCGTCTTGGGATCGACGAGATAGATGCCTTTGATGTCCAAGATATTGCGGAATTTATTGTACTTCCCATAAGGAACGACGTAATATGGATGCCCGTTGTCGTCCGGCTCAAAGCTCGGATCGAGCAAAATTTCCGAGGGGTGTCCGGCGCGGACGTGCCTTTTCAGATCTTGCCCGAAATAGGCGGACGGGATGTAGACCATATCGGTTTTGATCCATTCGGGTTCGGCATTTTCATCTTCGGCGTTCATTTTAATGTAACCGGGAACCGCATCCGCTTTGAGCCATTTAAAAAATCCGGTATATTCGATCGGCGTTACCCAATATAACGTGCCGTCGATTTTTTGCAACGTCGAGTCGCCCAAGTCGTAATATGAGGAATGCGGGAGCTCGCCCAACAGTTTTTCGCTGCGGTAACGGGCGTACTCTTCCGGAACGACGGGAATATGTTTTTCGTCGACGGAATCCGTCTTCCCTGAAATGACTTTCGCTTTGGCGTTGACGAACGCATACTTGTCATCCGCGAGGGTCAACGGGTAGACAAAGACCATATAGGCGCCGGCCAGCGCACAGAGAAGCCCGACCAGGGGGGTGGCATAAAAGCGCTTCGCTTTTATGAAAATCCCGTCGGCGAAAAGAAAGATCGCCCAGATAAATAGGCCGTAACTGATCAGCGCTTGAATCGTGTGGTCGACCAAAACAAAATAATTGAAGAAAAATACGATGGCAAGCCCGATGAGCAAGCGGAGCGCTTGGATGATCAAAAACCCCTTGCTCCGGCCGTACGTTCTCCAGATCGCCGGGTTCAATGTCAGCGCCAGCAATGACAACAAATAGACCATTCAAATCCTCCTGACTCCAATGTCTCAACAATGATGTAAAGCCTGAATGCTTTCGGCCGCTTGTGCGGACGCATGCGAAAAAATGCAAATGGATTCGCACCGTTTGCCGTTCCTCTTAATATACGGGCAGCCGGAACGCCCGGTTTCACCTTTGCCTAAAAAAGCCGCTTGACGCGTCCAATAAAAAGGACGACCGGCCAAGGCGTAAAGCCTGCCTAGGCGGTCGTCCGTCTCATTTTCCCACGTTTTAATTTAAGCCATTAGCGGCCTTCCGTCAATGCCTGAATGCGCGCGTTGACATCGCCGCGATAAATGCCGCCGTGACAACAGACAACCGTTTCAATATCGTAGGCCGCCAATTTGCGGAGCGACGCGAGCGCCGTGTCCATATCAGGCGTCACGGCCGGATTGGGGCCGGACAGTTGGCCGTCGGCAACGATCATGGCATCACCCGCGATCAACGTCTTCGACGGTTGATGATACAAGCTGATGTGACCGGGCGTGTGACCGGGCGTGGCGATGACCGTTATCCCGCCCGCAAACGGCAGCACGTCCCCATCAACCAGCGTTTGGTCGACTTTATGGGTAATCTTCCGATCGCTTTCCGGCACCGCCTGCAAGAGTTGCGCCATCCGCTCCGGCGTCATTTTGATCAGAGGTTTTTTGCCTTCTATGTACGGTTGATCATCTTTGTGAGCGAGGACGTCGATTTTATGATCTGACGCGCGTAAAATCGCCGTCAAGCCGCCGATGTGATCGATGTCTTGGTGCGTCAAGATTATTCGATTTAACCGATCAAAAACGACGCCTTCTTTTTCCACGGCTTCACGGAGGGCGGCGAATTGCCCGGGCATCCCGGTATCGATGAGCACGACGTTTTCCTCATCCCATAAAAGGGTCGGATGGATGACGAACTGACGGCCCGCGTTCATTTCCAATTCCAAAACAGCAATACCGTTGGCAATTTTCATCATCATAGAAAGCTCGGCCGTGAGCTTTCCTTCACCTCCATTGAAATGATCGGATCGTTTTCATCATACCAATCCGCTCGATCCGTCGGCAAAAATCGTGATCGGGCGAGTGCATGAACCGGCAGTGTGACGGTCTTCCGTTCACTTATGATTCCGCTCGGCCCCAAACGTCGCAAACGCTTGATGACGCAACCGATGAACATGGGGAGCCGCCCTTAAATAGGTAGGCGGCCGTTTGGGCGCCGATAGTCTCCCCTACTTTTTCTTTCCCTTAACCTTTGTCTTCCGGTTTTGTTTTCGCTCAAGGTAAACAAGCTCTCTTTGCAGTTTTTTATAGCTGATCAAGCGCCCGGCGGGCAACGTACCGTCTTTCAGAGCCGCTTGAACGGCGCAGCCCGGCTCGCCGTCATGGGCGCAATCGCGGAAGCGGCAGCGCGCCGCAAGCGCTTCGATATCCCAAAATTCCGCCTTTAAACCGTCCGCGGAGTCCCATAGCCTCCCTGGCATCACGCCTGACGAGGACGGCGACCCAATCGCCGACAACGGGCCGCGATCCCCCGCTTCCACGCGGGCAAACATGTTGCCGGACAGCCGCGCCGAAAGCTCGCCGTGTGCGCTGTATAAACGATAAAGGCCTTTATGTTCCGTCGCGATCCGGGCCGCTTCCAGTTCAGAACGGCCCAGCGCGTCCAAAGCTTCTTGGAAGCAAGGCTTCCAACCGAGTTGTTCAAGCGTAGCGATCAATGCGTTTCCTCCTGACGATGAATTTGTGATGAAGCGCGGCCGCACGCTTAGGCATGGCGATTCGTGTTGTTGAATTGCCGGATGCCCTTTCGCCCGCGCGGTCGGCGCCAAAATCAAAAAGGGCGTACCGCCCAAAAACTTGGCGCAGCACCGCCCTCTTCATCGTCAAGACGGATTGAACCGTATCGAGTTAAGACGAAAGGAATCGCTCTGTTCGGTCGACGGGCATGAAGGGGCGGTGCGAAGAACGACGACGGTTTTCTATCCATTGAAACAAACCGTTGTTCTTCATCCTGCATCCCTTCTTTCCGTTCGAAAGTAAGATGATTGTATCAAAAACTTAAAGAGTTGTAAATGGTTTCTGAAAAATCAGAGGTGCGTCGCCGCGGCGTGAGCTTCACCTTCACGAGCCGGCGGTTCGGGTCTGTGTTTACGAAAGGAGATCGTAAAGGTCGTCCCGTGGCCTGGCTGGCTTTTGACCGCAATCTTCGCGCGATGCGCTTCCGCCAAATGCTTGACGATCGCCAATCCGAGACCAGTCCCTCCGGAATCGCGGCTTCGCGCTTTGTCCACCCGATAAAACCGCTCGAAAATGCGGGGGATTTCCTCTTCCTCGATGCCGATGCCCTCATCGGCGGTCACCCAATCGACGACATCGCCCTTTTCTTTCAATTCGACGGTGACGGTGCTTTCCGGCGGCGAATAAGCGATCGCGTTGTTGATGACGTTCATGAACATTTGTTTCAGGCGCTCGCTGTCGCCGGCGATTCGCGTGTCGCCCTCCGTTCGGACGGTGAAAGCGATCTGTTTCTTTTCGGCTTTATCTTTTAACAGGATAAGGGTATCGTGCAAAACGTCTTGCAGATCGACCGTTTCCCAGTTCAATCGGAACGACTCCTGCTCAATCTTGGAGAGTTCCAATAAATCCTTGATCAAATGTTGCAAGCGTTCGCTTTCTTTCCAAATGATTTGCAAAAATTGGCGAACGACTTCGGGGTTTTGCCCGTCGTTTTCTAGAAGCGTTTCCGCAAATCCCTTGATGGACGTCACCGGCGTCTTCAATTCGTGGGAAACGTTGGCGACGAAATCTTGGCGCATTTTCTCGAGTTTCTTCAACTCCGTAATATCATGGAGGACGACGACCACGCCTTTTTTTGGCTGGGAGCTCAATTGAATCGGCGCCGTATGGATATCGAAATGGCGCCTTTCAATAGAAAAAGCGAGCACCGCCTGTTTGTTCATTGGCTGGTTATTGGCGAACGTGGCACGAATGATGTCGACGAGCTGCGGATAAGGCAATAAAGCGTCGTAGGGTTGATAAGCCAACTCATCGTCCGACAGCTGGAACATTTTTTTAAAAAGGGTGTTGGCGTGGATGATCCGTTTTTTATCATCGATTAAAATCAGCGGGCTGGCCGCGTTTTCAACAATCGTGTTCAATTGATCGCGCTGGTCTTCGACGGATTGCCTCGTCTTCTCGAGCTTTTGCCCGAGTTCGTTAATGTAGGGCACCAAAACGCCGAACCGGTCCGTGGACGGTTCCACCCGGTACCGATAGTCGCCGTCGGCCAACCGCCGAAGCGCAAACACGACTTTGCCCCAAGGTTCGGTCATGCCGATCATCATCCGATAAACGACGAGGAACGAAATAAGGAAAATCAGGCTGTCGATGCCCAACGCCAGAAGCCAACTTTCAGTGAGAACGAGCAGGATAAAACAGGCGATGCAGGCGGCTGAAGACAAGCACATGCCCAAGGCGAAGCTCAATTGCCGCTCGAATCGTTTCACTTTTTCTTCGGCTCCTCCAATTTGTATCCCAATCCGCGGATGGTTTTAATATAGAGCGGTTTGCGCGTATTTTCTTCGATTTTCTCCCTTAAATGGCTGACGTGCACATCGACGATGCGCGTGTCTCCGGCGAATTCATAATCCCATACTCGCTCCAACAGCTGTTCCCTGGACAGGACGCGCCCTTTATTTCTCGCCAAATATACGAGCAGCTCAAACTCTTTCGGCGTCAGGTCAAGCTCCGTTCCGCGAAGGAAAGCTTCATAACGGCCCGGATAAATTTCCAGCTCGCCGATCGTTATTTTCTCGTCGTTGGATTCCGAAGCGGTTTCCGGCTGAGCGGTGCGCCGCAAAATCGCCTTCACGCGCGCGACGACTTCCCTCGGGCTGAACGGCTTCGTCATATAGTCGTCGGCGCCGAGTTCCAGGCCGAGCACTTTGTCGAATTCCTCATCTTTTGCCGTCAACATGAGGATCGGGGTCATGATTTTCTTAAACCTGAGATCCCGGCAAACATCGAGCCCGTCCTTGCCCGGCAGCATGAGGTCAAGGATGATGAGATCGGGTTGTTCTTTTTCAGCGACTTCGAGCGCAGTCAGCCCATCGCCGGCCGTCACGACGTCGTACCCCGCCTGGGTCAGATTAAATTGCAACAAGGTGACGATGGACGGTTCGTCATCGACGACCATGATTTTTCTTTTCAACCGATTCGCACGCCCCTCAACATTCTTTTTATTTATAATGTACCATATCGGACGGCAAGCATCGAACGATTGAAGAAAAGCGGTTTGCCGTCGGTCCAGCGTTCGCTGCAACGCGGCGTCCCGATCGCCGGCGACGGATGAAGCGCCGGCGAAAATCAGCCGAACTGGCCGCTGATATACGATTTTGTGCGCGTGTGGGTCGGATTTTCAAACAAATCGCGGGTATTTCCGAATTCCACCAAGGTGCCTTCGTAAAAGAAGGCGGTTTGATCGGCAATGCGCGCGGCTTGCTGCATGTTGTGCGTGACGATGACGATCGTGATCCGCTTCTTCAGGGACATTAAAAGTTCCTCAATTTTCGCCGTGGAAACGGGATCAAGCGCGGACGTCGGTTCGTCGAGCAAGAGAACCTTCGGCTTCATGGCGAGCGCTCGCGCCAAACAAAGCCGTTGCTGTTGGCCGCCCGACAAAGACAGAGCGGAATGCTTGAGCCGGTCTTTCGTCTCATCCCATAATCCCGCGAGTTTCAGGCTTTCTTCCACGGCGTTTTCCAGCACATCCTTTTTACGGATGCCCGCGCATTTCAGGCCGTGGGTGACGTTATCAAAAATCGATTTCGGAAAGGGGTTCGGCTTTTGGAAGAGCATACCGATTTCTTTGCGCAAGCTTACAACATCCACGGAGGCATCCAAAAGGTTGATCCCTTCATATAGGATTTCCCCTTTGCAAACCGCGCCCGGTATCAGATCGTTCATGCGGTTGATCGAGCGCAAAAACGTCGATTTGCCGCAACCGGACGGGCCGATCAACGCGGTGATCGCGTGTTTTTTAATCTCCATGGACACGTTTTTCACGGCGTGATTTGAGCCGTAAAAGACGTTGAGGTTGTTCACCTTCAGTTCGGTTTCCATCGCCTCGGGGTTCGGCTGAACAATTCTTTTCTCCTTTTCCAAAGTCAACACGTACATCCCAACCTTTCATTATTTTCCCGACCAACGTTTTTCAATCAAAGCGCCGACGAGGCGGGCGATGATGTTGAAGAGCAAAACGACGATCACGAGGACGGCGGAAGATCCCGCCGCAACGATTTTCGCGTCCGGAATGATGCCGTTCGTGTTCACTGCCCAAATGTGAACGGACAACGTTTCCGCCGAGCGAAACGGGTTGATGGGCGATTGCGGCGACATCGGGTTCCAATCGCCGAAATTTAAATTAGGCGTCGATAAACCCGCGGTAAAGAGAAGCGCCGCCGATTCGCCGAACACGCGGCCGACCGATAAGATGATCCCCGTCAACAATCCCGGGAATGCCGCGGGCAATAGCACGGTTCGAATCGTTTGCCAATGCGTCGCTCCAAGCGCGAAGCTCGCTTCTTTTTGATCCCGGGCCACCGCCGCCAGCGCGTCTTCGGTGACGCGGATGATGACCGGCAGATTAAAAATCGTCAACGCCAACGCCCCGGACAGAACGGAGTATCCCCAATGAAAGGTGTTGACGAACAAAAGCATCCCGAACATCCCGACGATGATGGACGGCAAAGAAGCGAGCACTTCCACGCAGGAACGCAAGAAAGCCGTGATTTTATTCGGGCGCGCATATTCCGCAAGATAGATGCCGCCCGCGATGCCGAGCGGAACGGAAAAGAACATCGTCATCAGCAGCATATAAAATGAATTCCATAATTGGTTTTTTATTCCCCCGCCCGCCTGAAACGTGCTGGCATCAGCTGTGAGAAAATGCCAATCGATGTGGCTGACGCCTTGAAAGACGATATAGCCCAACAGGGAAAAGAGGGTTCCCGCCGTGATGGCGGCACAAAGGATAAAACAAAGCGTGGCGAGGCGATCCGTGACTTTAGCATTCAAGACGATCTCCTCCTATAGGACAAAAAGCGGATGACGAGTATAAAAAGATAAGACATGGCGAGCAGAATGAGACCGAGCGACCAAAGCGCGTCATTTTGGAGGCTCCCGTAAGTCGTCTCGCCGAGGCTCGAAGTGATCATCGTCGTCAACGTCGCCGCCGGTTCCGTCAAAGAATGCGGAATTTGCGCCGTATTGCCGATGACCATTTGAACGGCCAAGGCCTCACCGAATGCTCTGGCCATCCCGAGAATGACAGCGGTGAGTACGGACGGCAGCGCCGCCGGCACGACCACCCTATAAATGGTCTGCCATCGAGTCGCTCCGAGTGCCAGAGAGGCTTCCCTTAAATGATTGGGTACGGATTGAAAAGCGTCGGCAGCGACGGTCGTCACCGTCGGCAAGATCATGATGCCGAGGACGATTCCCGCTGCGAGCAGCCCAAAGCCGATGCCGCCAAGGTGATCGCGAATGAACGGGACGATCACCGTCAATCCGATGAAACCGTAGACGACCGACGGGATGCCGACGAGCAGTTCCATGACGGGCCGCATCAATTTTTGTCCACGTTTTTTCGCGATTTCCGTCATGAAGATCGCCGTGCCCAAGGCAATGGGCGTTGCGATCGCGACGGACAACAACGTCACGGCAAAGGACCCGAACAGCAAGGGGAGAGCGCCGAACGACGGCGGGTTCGCGTTCGGATTCCATTCGCCGGCGACGAACATTTCGATGACACTGATTCCATCAATGAGAAATGAATGCAAGCCTTTCACGATGAGAAAAACAGTCAAGGCGACGGTAGCGGCCATTATGAGAAGGGCCGCCGAAAAAATAAAGATTTTTGCCTTTAAGTCCCGGTCGCTCCACGTCTTTCCTTTTAAAAGATGCTGCGCGCGGGCGGCACGACCGGTCGATGGCATTGTGAGTTCGTTGCGTTCTGACGCCAATCCCATCACTCCTTAAATCAAAAAATCCGGTAGCGGGGGCAAACACCCCCGCTTTCCGATTTTCCGTCGATTCACGGACTTACTTTTTCGTCACGTTCCCGTTGGCATCGCGTTCGACTTTCATCGCCGTGATCGGGATGTAGCCTTGGGACGGGAGAAGTTGGTTTTGAACCGTGTCGCTCATCATGTAGTCGAGAAAAGCCTTCGTCAAGCCTTTCGGTTCGCCTTTCGTGTACATGTGTTCATAGGCCCAGATCGGGAATTTTCCGTTTTCGACGTTTTCGTTGGTCGCTTCGACGCCGTCGATGCTCGCTTTGACGACCGAATCATCGAAGTAGGAGAAGGCGAGATAACCGATGGCTCCAGGCGTTTCGGCGATGATTTTCTTCACCGTGTTCGAGGCGTCTTGCGTAATGCCTTTCGCCGGTTTGGCGCCGTCGAGCGCATATTTTTGGAAGGTTGCGAGCGTTCCCGAACCATCCGGACGGTTGACCAGCGTGATTTTCAAGTTTTTACCGCCCACTTCGGACCAGTTTTTCACTTTCCCGGTGAAGATGGCGATCAAATCTTTTTTGGAAAGATTGGTGACGCCAGCCTCTTTATTGATGGCCGCGGTCATGCCGACAACGGCGACTTTGTAGTCTTTCAATTGATCGGCGGGAATCCCTTCTTTTTCTTCGGCAAACACATCGGACATGCCGATGGCGAAGTTTCCTTTCGCGACTTCGCTCAAGCCCGTGCCGCTGCCGCCGCCTTGGACTTCGATGACCGCGTCAGGATGATCTTGTTGATATTGTTTCGCAGCTGCGGCGGCCAAAGGCTGCAACGCCGTGGAACCGCCGATCGTGATCGATCCGGAAGCGTCCGTCGATTTTTTGCTTTCCGCTTTCGTTCCGCTGCTTGTTTTTTCCGAATGGCCGCAGGCGGCTGCAAAAACGAGAACAAACAACAACAGTAAGGATAATACTGCTTTTTTATACGCCATTCCTTAATCCCCTTTTCCCTGATTTATTTTCCCTTCGTCTATGAGATTAAAGGGAAAAGGTAAAAAGCGTTTGAAGGCCATGTTAATGTTTTGTAAAGGTTAGCGTCCATTCTGGAAACATTTTTGCAAGCGCTTTTTAATTTAAGTCTTTTAATATTAAATATTTTTTGATATTATGTTCCCATCCCCCTTCATCTGGGGACGGATGCAAATGGCAACGGGAAACCTTCAATCCTATTTGTGCGAGGTGAAGCACCGTGGAATGGGGAGTAGGCATTTCTTTAACGATTTATATGGTGGGCATGTTAGCGATTGGCTATTGGTCCTATAAACGGACCCATAACCTATCTGATTATATGTTGGGCGGGCGCGCGCTCGGTCCCGCGGTCACGGCCTTATCCGCCGGCGCATCCGATATGAGCGGTTGGCTGCTCATGGGGCTGCCGGGCGCATTGTACGCCTCAGGGGTTTCCAGCGCTTGGATCGCCATTGGCCTGACGATCGGCGCCTATTTGAATTATTTGCTCCTCGCCCCGCGCTTGCGCGTTTACACGGAATTGGCAGATGATTCGATTACCATTCCCGATTTTTTGGAAAATCGGTTTAAAGATGATTCGAAATTATTGAGGCTCATTTCCGGCCTTGTGATCCTGGTCTTCTTTACGCTTTACGTTTCATCCGGGATGGTCTCAGGCGGCACGCTTTTTGAAAGCACTTTCAACCTCGATTATCGCTTAGGCATGGTGTTGACCGGGGGCGTCGTCGTCGCTTACACGTTGTTCGGCGGCTTTCTCGCCGTCAGCATGACCGATTTCGTCCAGGGGACGATCATGTTCATCGCTTTGATCCTCGTGCCGATCATCACCATTACCGACGTCGGCGGCACGCACAATATGCTGCATGACATTCGCCACATCGATCCATCTCTGCTAGACTTTTTCAAAGGCACGTCGTTCATCGGCATCGTTTCCCTTTTTGCCTGGGGTCTCGGCTACTTCGGCCAGCCGCATATCATCGTTCGGTTCATGGCCATCAAAACCCCGCACGAGCTGAAATCCGCACGGCGCATCGGCATCGGATGGATGATCCTGTCGCTGCTCGGCGCGATGATCAGCGGATTGGCCGGTATTGCTTATTTCGCCCATCACGGGGGGCCTTTGAAAAATCCTGAAACCGTCTATATTAAACTGGCGGACATTTTGTTTAACCCGTTCATCACCGGCTTTTTGCTCGCGGCGGTGTTGGCGGCAGTCATGAGCACGATCTCCTCGCAGCTGCTCGTCACGTCGAGCGCCGTGACCGAAGACTTTTATAAAACGTTCTTCAGGAGAAACGCGACGGACAAGGAGCTCGTCCTCATCGGACGCGGCGCGGTGCTCACCATCGCCGTCATCGCCATGGTCATGGCGTATACGCCGAACGACACGATTTTGAATCTCGTCGGCCATGCCTGGGCCGGATTCGGATCGGCCTTCGGTCCCGTCCTGTTGCTCAGCCTGTATTGGAAACGGATGACGCGCGGAGGGGCGCTCGCCGGCATGCTGGTCGGAGGACTGACCGTGATTTTTTGGCTGAACATCCACAGCTTGAATCATCTGTTCCCGATGCCCCATTCGCTCTTGTGGGCAGCCGACAACGTTTATGAAATGATTCCGGGGTTCTTCCTTTCTCTCGCCGCGGTCGTCATCGCCAGCTTGCTGACGCCCGAGCCGAAGGCAAATGTCCTCGACCGCTTTGATGAGATGAAAAAGCAAATGGCCCAATAAACGAAAAAACCGACGGATTTTTCACCGTCGGTTTTTTATTTAACAGCGCGCCGCGCTTCAGCGGCTTATTCTCCTTTCAAACCGGCTTTCACCCAAGCGGCGACTTGAACGGTGCGTTTCGCCTGATGCTTGATCGCTTCCGTCGCATCGACTTGCCACGTCCCGTCGGCACCAACCGTTACGCTCGTGCCGTAGGGATTGCCGCCGCCGGCGAAAATGGACGGATCGGTGAACCCGGGCGCGACGACGATCGCTCCCCAGTGATACATCGTCGTATAGAGCGACAAAATCGTTTCTTCTTGGCCGCCGTGCGGATTTTGCGCGGACGACATCGCGCTGACGACTTTATTGGCAAGTTTGCCTTGAGCCCACAAGCCTCCGGTGGTGTCGATAAATTGTTTCAATTGGGACGGGACATTGCCGAACCGCGTCGGAACGCTGAAGATGATGGCATCGGCCCATTCGAGATCTTCAAGGGTCGCGGGCGGCACATCTTTCGTTTCTTCGACATGCTTTTTCCAGGCCGGATTGGAAGCGATGGCCGATTCGGGAGCGAGTTCCTGAACCTTCGCCACCTTTACTTCCGCGCCGGCTTCCTTCGCCGCTTCCGCCGCAATTTGCGCCATCTTATAGTTCGTACCGGTCGAGCTGTAGTAAATAACGGCTAATTTGACGTTTTCCACGCCTCTCCACTCCTTCTATTTTTATGGTGTCGTTGATAGGGAATGGCGGTGGGTGACCGCCGCATCCTCAATGGTTGGAAGCACTTTTTCCAAAAAGTGCTTTCAGGCCGATAAAGGGTTGAGCAGATAAAGTTAGGTTTCCCATTCCGGTCGGTTTCAGCACGGGCGTTATTATCCTATATTCATATATCTTTAATTCAAGATATTCGCCTAAAAAAACGTTAAAGGTCGCGGGCGTGATAACCGACTTTTTTCAAAAGCTCGATCAAGCGGTCCTTTTCTTCATCGCTGACGCCGGCGAGGATTTCCGCCAACGCCCTTCGATGCGACGGAAAGATGCGCTCTATGACGCGGGCGCCTTGTTCCGTGATGCAGGCTTTGATGACCCGCCGATCGCGCGCGTTCGGCATCCGCGTGATATAGCCCTTTTGTTCCAGTTTGTCGATGACATAAGTCATGCTGCCGCTCGCGAGCAGAATGCGCTCGCCGATCTTCTGGATCGGTTGCTCGCCTTTATGATAGAGCAATTCCAAGACGGCAAACTCCGTCGGATTCAGCCCGTAGTTGCGAATATCTTTTTCAGCCCGTGCGGCGACCGTCCGATAAGCGCGGGACAAAACGACGAACAATTTCAAAGCCTTATCTTCGCTCAAACCTTTCCATTCCTTTACGGCCTGATCAATATCTTGAATTCGAGACAATTATACCGCTATGTTTTGGGCCTCGTCAAATTCCATGCCTTCATAATTTGTGGTGCCGTCGGGCATCTTATACCATGGGGCGATCCTCCGCTTTTGAACACGGTCGGAAACGCCAGCGAAGCCGGCCTGTCTATTAAAACATCGATGGGAGGTGCGCGGGTTGCCGGATCCTTATCTCTGCCCGAACTGCAAAACCAACAAAACCCGATTCAATTTGATCGAACAAGTCGCCACACCGGTCCGCCTCGATCCCAATACGGGTTCCATCGTCGAGAATTTTGCGGATCGAAGTCCCGATCCTTTTCATTTGCCGTACAGAGG
This sequence comes from Caenibacillus caldisaponilyticus, assembly GCF_002003465.1. GTDB lineage: Bacteria > Bacillota > Bacilli > Bacillales > Sporolactobacillaceae > Caenibacillus > Caenibacillus caldisaponilyticus. Next base: position 43,120 of record NZ_BDDQ01000050.1, read on the forward strand.
ACCGGAGCTGAAAGTTCAATGCGCCGTTTGCGGCGTCATCGATGATGAAATCGCCTTTATCAAACGCGCGCAATCCATGGCCAAGCAAATACCGTGAGATACCGATGCCCGTAATCAGAAAATAGGAGGTTGATGCCATGGCATTCTTTCCTTACGAACCTTCTCGCGGCATCGCGCATTGGCGCCATGCCCTCAATCATACGTTCCCGGAAGATCTTCATCCGTTGTTCCGGGAAAGATGGATCGGCCCGACCATCGACATCCATGAAACCGATAAGGAAGTGGTCGCGACTTGTGATTTGCCGGGGTTGGCAAGCAAAGAAGACGTCGACGTTCACGTTGACGACAACGTATTAACCATTAAAGGAACGATTCGACGCGAAGAAATGTTTCAAGAACACCAGATCCATCACCGCGAGCGCTTCGTCGGCAGCTTCCACCGTTCCGTGACCCTTCCGGCGGCGGTGGATGAAACGAAAACAACGGCGGTTTATAAGAACGGTGTCCTTGAAATTCATATGCCGAAGCGTCAAGGAAACGCCCAACGTCGGATCGACATCGATTTTCATTAAAACACATGGCTAATATTCTGCGAACGCTCCTCGGTTTCTTCCTTATCACCTTCGTTTTTTCGGGAACGGCCGCACAGGCGTTTGATCCACATTCCGACGTGATCCGAACCCAGCGGTTCAGCGACATTCCCGCTTTGGTATCGAGCTCCGACGTGATCGGTGTTTGCCAAGTCGGAGCGATCGTCACGTCGTTTCCGACGCCACACGCTGCCGGCCGCGGAAAACTCGTCAACACCGTGCAACGCGTCCGCTTAGAACGGTTGTTTAAGGGGCGTGCCGGTGCCGTCAACGTGCTGTTGACGGGGGTCGAACCGCTGCCCGTACCGCCCAGCCCTCTCAATGATATCTACACCGGACCGCTGGCCGAGGGCCGCTACATTTGCTTTCTAAAAAAGCTGCCCAATACCCCTTATTACAGTTTAAACGGCGGTTGGGCCGGCGTTTATCCCATCGTGAACGGACGGACGGTCGCCCTTGCAAGCATCGGCATTCCAAGGCTCGGCGGTTTAACGACCGAAGCGTTTTACCGCGCGCTTCAACCCTACTTATAAAAGGAACTTCCCGGCCGCGGCGAAGTTCCTTTTTTAATGAACGCCCTTCGGCACCCATCGCTTCATCGTTTCAACGATGGCGCAAAAAATCCATGGATGGGGTTACGACTTTAGGCTCAAAAACTTAAAAAAGATGTAAATGCAATACGGAACGCCGAAAAACAAAATGATCCGAAACATTACCCCTGTCATATTTTCGACGATGTGTTCGGGATCGATCGCTTTCGCCCTTCCCCACCATTTTTTCACGGCCGCTTCCCATTGATAACGGTGCGCCGCCGTTTCCGTTTGCGCTTTATCTATCATCGCCGTCCCCTCCCGTTTTTTTTAATAGATCATATGCTCGTCCAACCGCCGATATGATCGATCGGCAAAAAACGGCCGGGGACGTTTGCCTTCCGAAAAAATAAAAAAACCGCCCGTCCTCTATTAGCGGAGCGGTTTAGGCTTTGAAGCCGGTGTGAATGGAACGCACGGCGGGCGCGGCCATAGAGGGCAAAATTATTTCATATCCCCCCACAGGCGCGCCTTCGTTTTTAATGCTATTTCAAAAAGGGCGCGACCCGGCGTTCCAACGCTTTCATCTTTTCATACTGTTCCCGGTACATCCGTTTCGCTTCCTCGTTTTCCGTGCTCAAGGCATAGGCGTTGAGGTCGGCGAGGATTTTATGCAATTGCGCCGCGACGAGCGGCCGGGCGCTGCTTGCTTGCGGGGTTTTCTGATCGTCGTAAAGATCGACGTAAAGATTTCCTTTTGAATCCACCTGCGCCACAAAGACGTCTTTAAATTCCTGCGCGCCTTGTTTTTGGATCTCGCCGAACAGCCATTCTTTTGTATATCCGGATTGTTGCAATTGCTTTTCGATGACTTTGCCGTCTTGTATCAGGAGATACGGCCGCCGGTCCGCCTCTAGCTGCATGCCCAAAACCTTCGGGGTAATCGGCTGCTGATCGGTTTTTTTCATGACGCTGACTTCACCGTTGGTCTCAAATACCGCGAGCTCAACCTCCGACAGCTTAAACACGTTTTTTTGTCTTAAATTCAGCATGAGCTGATCCAATGTCAGCTTGGATTTGCGCAAATTTTTTTCGTTGATTTTCCCGTTTTCGATGAGAATCATCGGCGTGCCGGCAAACAACATCGCCATCGCCCGCGATTTGATCGAAAGGAACGCAATGATGACGGGGAGCCCTCCCCAAACGATGAGGCTCATCAGGCCGTTGGTGATTTTGATGTTCTGATCAACGGATAAACTGGAGGCGATCGATCCGATTGTGATGCCGACGATGTAATCGAAAAAGGTGAGCTGGGAAATCTGCTGTTTTCCTAAAATCCGGCAGATGATGAGCAGGATGATAAAAGCGAACAAAGAGCGCATAAAAATCAATTGGTATTCGGCCATGTCTTTTCCTCCAAAATCATTGCAACATCATCTTTTATTATTTGGACAACATAATAAAAAGATGCGGCGAAAGGAGGAAAAAACCATGAAAAAGATGCTTGCCGCGCTCGCACTCACCGCTTGCCTCACGGCGGCTCCGTTGGCTCGCGCGGAGGCCCAAACGCCGAAGCCCGTCAAGATCAAATTGATCCGCATTGAACAAAGCATTGAGCACAACAATTGGCAGAAGGCCTGGCGGCAAACGGCGGATTTTCAAAGGTATTACCGCAAAAACGAGTGGAAATATCAACTCATGGGCGATGAACAGGAATACGAACAACTCGCAGTCGATATCGAACAATTGAAAGCGGCCATCAAGGCGAAAGATCGCGCGGGCGTCCTCAAGCTCACCGCGAACATAAAAGCCACGCTCGATCAGATTTTTCAACTGTAGGTCTTGTACAGAACCGTATGCGCCGCCGAGGGCAGCGGTTCCGGCAGCGGTCAAGCGGACGCAAGACCTGGCCCAAATACAAAAGGGGCGGATGCCAAAAGGATTATTTTTCATCCTTTTAGCACCCGCCCCTTCATTTTTTGAACCTCTAAGCTATATGTTGACGTCGGATTGGGAAGTCAGCCTTTTAAGCGCCGCGATCCGCCCTTCGGAGGCCGCCGCTCTATGAAGACGGCTGTTTCTTTTGCCCCAATGTCTTGTATTGGGGCTCCGCCTTTTCGATTTGCAGAAGGCGCGTCTCCAGCTTTCCGATTACGGATTGCGCGGTTTTAAAGGCGTCTTCAAATATTTTTTTCGCCCGTTCATCCTTCGTCTGATAATAGAACGTCTCGAAACTCGCTTCCGCGCTTTTCAAATCAGCGATGGTTTGTTTGAGCTGTTGGTAAATCGTCATCTTCAACCGCCTTTCCTTCCATCTTTTAAAATGCCCGGAAAGCGCGGCGTTTACTCATCCGAATTTAATGCCTGCAAAATCGTGCGCAACACGTAATCAATCGATTGGATCGTATTCATGAAACGGCGGCGGCGCGTATCTTTTTGAAAAGCGGTAACCGAAACGATCATCAAGTTGTCGTACGTATCTTCAATCTGTTTGATGTGAAGATAAGGCGGATGTTCACTGCGAATCCATTCGATGACCAGCGGTTTCCATTCATCGAGGAGCCGCGACACTTCATCGGCGAACGGTTTGACTTCCCCGTAAAAGTCCGGCGCATAATCCTCACGGGGCGTGCGCTCCACGAATTGGCGCCGGGCCGCATCGTTCTTATCCAAGAGGGTTTGCGTCAGAGTCATGATCCGGCGGTGCTTGTCCGCGTTCACCGCGACCACCTCCGGTTCTATCGTAACAGATGGGAAACGTTGATTTCCACCGCGGAAACGCGGTCAGGACATGATCGGCGCCGTTTTTCCCGCCGCCCGAAACCGCGGGCGTTCCTGTTCCCCCGCTTCTTTCGTTCGGTTCACCCCGTTCAGTTCTTCTTCGATTTTACGAAGCTGCTGATCGATGCGGTCAATCGCTTCGCTGAGGTCGTCGATCTCGCGGCGATGTTGCAGCAGTTCTATGGCGACGATTTCGTCGGCCTTATCTTGGAGTTTGCGCTCGATTTGATCGAGTTTTAATTCCATAAAATCCATCCTGTGTTCGAATTCTTCGCGGGAAATGCCTCGTTTCGTTTGACGCTTCGCCATCCTTATCACCTCGCGTGTGTTTGTTAATCAAAAGAATTCGCGCACGCCGGTTTTCTCCCTGCCGGTATGACAAAAGAAGTGCCGGTTCAACAAAGAAAGAAGCGGACGGCGTCCGTTTGACAAACTTCCCCCGCCGTAAAGGTTCACCCTTTCCACTTCATCCACGCGGCGATCCGGTTGAGGCGCCGCCGCTTTTTTAGATACCAACGCGTGAGATCATACGGCGGCAGCGTCGGTCGATCATACCAATCGCTTCGATAACTCCCGCCAAACCAATCCGGTTTCGTCAAGCGTTTATGGTTCACCCGCTTGTATCGTTCGCGAAACGAAAAATCCCGGACCGAGGAACGGCCGAAGGCACGTTCATAATCGGAGCGGCTGCCCGTATGCGGGACATTTTCGGCAAACGATCGGATTGAGGGAGATTCCGAGACATCGAACAATAGGTGATAAAGCCGTTTGCCCAAAAGGATGCGCGCATCGACCCGTTTAAAATGCACGGCGCTGTACCCGTACAGCCGCCCGCGTTCGGTCGGGAATACGACCGCGTTAAAACGGAGGCGCTCTTGCAGCCAATATAACCAATGATTGAAGACCGCATTGTGAAAAAACGGGTGCCGGATAACTGGGACCTCGATGACGTGCTGTTCATTGACGATTTGGGCATAGACGAGACGGGTCCTATCATGAGAAGTCCAAAAGCGTTCCCACTCCATTTCCATAAAGACGGAGACGCCGAGCGCTTTAAGCAGATGAAAAAGCGGTTTTCCTGTGCGCTTCGCCCGCTCATAAAGGAGAAGTTGCGGAAAGCTGTCGTCAAAAATGAGCCAGTTCGGCCGCTCATAAGCATGAAAAAGATGGGAACGAAAGCGCGGCGACAAAACACGGCAAAACGGTTCACAGGTTAAATCCGCCATATTCCAACCGGCGTTGCGCGAGACCATGCTGGCGAGCAACGCCCAACGGATTTCCGGATGGCGCAAATAAAAATCCAAATACGCCCGCGTCCGTGTCACGTTGTCGCGATTGTGACGGCGGGTCAACCTTTGAATCGCTTGCACGAGGCGGCGCTCCCCCGGCGTCAACACGAGCCGCGCGCGCCTCTCTTGGCAGCGGCGTACCGCATCGTCCATGGCCGCTTTCACCACCTTATGAAAAACCGGTTAAGTTCCGAACGTATCGCCACGTCCATTTTGATAGATAACTCCAAGCAGGCCGCCAAACGGCGAAGCGTCAGCCGGTCTTTCCCTTCCGTATCGCCGAACCGCGGCGAAGCGTTGAACGGAAAAGGGAAATGTCGACCGATGATTAAAAACGGCGATCGGCTATATATGTTATAATAGTGAAAGGCCGTTCAGAAGGAGGAACCATCATGACCGTCCGATATCCGAACGGAAAACCGTACGTCGGGCGCCCGTCCGGCGATGAATTACAGACGATCAACTACGCGAACCGCGGCATGTCGCTTGAAGACGATTTGAACGCGACGAATCTCTATTATCGGGAGCAAGACATCGCCGTCATTTATAAGAAACCGACGCCCGTGCAGATCGTCCGCGTCGATTATCCAAAGCGAAGCGCGGCCAAAATCACCGAAGCCTATTTTAAAAAGCCGTCGACGACCGATTACAACGGCATTTATAAAGGCCGATACATCGATTTTGAAGCGAAAGAAACGATGAACCGCACCGCACTTCCTTTGCAAAACTTTCACGAACATCAAATCCGTCACATGCAACAAGTGAAGGCGCACGGCGGTATCGTTTTTATTATTGTCAAGTTCACCCGCGATGATGATGTGTATTTGCTCGACGCCGACGTCCTTTTCCAATATTGGAAAGAGCAAGCGCGGGGCGGAAGGAAGTCGCTCCCGAAGTCGGTCTTTGAAGAAAAAGGCGACAAAATTCCGTTCGGTTGGGCGCCGCGGCTTGATTATCTTGCCATCGTTGATCGTAAATATATAAAAAATTAAGCTGGACAAAAATCCTTCGTCCCCTTCGAACTGTCTGTTTTGACGAGATTTGCCATCCGAAAGGTTGGAGGAAACCATGTCTGAATATAAATCGCGAATGGAACGACGACAAAAGTCGCTCCAAAACTCCGGAAAGAAAAAGAAAGGGCTATTTAAAAAGATCTTTTTATCCGCACTCTTGGTCTTTCTTTTCATGATGCTTGCCGGAACAATCGCCGTTGCGGTCATCATTTCCAATGCGCCGGCATTAGATCCTTCCAAATTGAAAAACGTTTCGGCGACCCGCATTTATGGAAAAGATGACAGCGGCAAACCGGTGCTCTTGGCAACGATCGGGTCGAAAAACCGCGTGTACGCGCCGATCGATAAAATTCCAAAAGTCGTCCAAGACGCTTTCATCTCGACGGAAGATACGCGTTTTTATCAACATTTCGGCATCGATCCCGTCCGCATCGGCGGCGCGGTGGTGGCGAACATCACGCACGGTTTCGGCGCGGAAGGCGCGAGCACGCTGGATCAACAGCTGATCAAGCTCAGCTATCTCACGCCGAAGAAGACGTTGACGCGGAAAATCCAAGAGGCCTATCTCGCCGTCAAACTGGATCGCGAATACAGCAAAAAGCAGATCCTCGAAATGTACTTGAACAAAATTTATTTCGAGGAACAGGCGTACGGCGTCGCGGCGGCGGCGAAAACGTACTTCGGACTGGACGTCGATCATTTGGACCAAATCACGCTTCCGCAGGCGGCGATGCTCGCGGCCATTCCGAAGTCACCGGCCTACTATGACCCGCTCAAGCATCCGGACAACGCCAAAAAGCGGCGCGATCTCGTCCTTGACTTGATGGTGAAAAACCATAAGATCACGAAAGAAGAAGCGGAAAAAGCGAAACAGGTCTCGATCAAGGAGATGCTGAAAAACCATAAGGAAACGCAAGAAAACGAAAACGAGCACAATTCGACGGCCGTCATCACGATGCTGCAAAAGCTTTACGTCGATACCGGAAAGATCGACAGCACCCAATGGTCCCAAGGCGGCTTAAGAATTTACACGACGATTAACAAAAAAGCCCAGGACACCGTTGAGGAAATTTTAAACAATGACGCCAACTTCAACGGGGTCAAAGCCAACTTCCAAGCGGGCATCTCCATCATCGACACGAAAACCGGCGCGATTCTCGCCGTCGGCGGCGGCCGCCACTATAAATACGGAACGAACTACGCGATCACCGGCGATGCCCGGACCGGTTACGGCAACCAAGTGGGATCGACCGCGAAGCCGATCATCGACTACGGCCCGGCGATCGAATATTTGAAATGGCCGACCAACCATACGCTCGTCGACGAACCGCATGCCTATTCCGACGGCCGGACCGTCACGAACTGGGACAACCGTTACTACGGGAAAATGACGATGAAAGAGGCGCTCGCGCTGTCGCGCAACATTCCCGCCATTGAGACCTTGCAAACGGTCGATAAACAAGCGGGGGTGGACAGCGTCGTCGACTTCGCCAACAAGCTCGGCATACCGATTAAGCGATCCGCCTTCAACGAAACTTACGCGATCGGGTCGTTCGTTTCGAACCCGTTGCAAATGGCCGGGGCATACGCGGCGTTCGGCAATGACGGCAATTATAACGAGCCGTACGCGATCGAATACATCATGTACCCTGACGGGCGCAAAGTGTCGTTCGACCACGATGAACATCCGGCCATGCACGATTACACCGCTTATATGATTACGGATATGCTGAAAGCGGTCATCGATCACGGGACCTACGCCGGTCCGAGCCTCAGCGGTTACGTCGTCGCCGGCAAATCGGGATCGACGAACCCCGATGAATACGCGCAACAACGATACCATTTAACGCCTTATGAAATGGCCCACGGCATTCTCGATTCGTGGTTCGTCGGCTATACGCCGGACATCACGGCGGCGGTGTGGACCGGCTATGACGCCAATTTAAACGTCAAGAACAAGGGCTACATCATGGTCAGCCCCTATGAACAACACATTTCCCACCAGCTGTTCGGGCAAATCATCCGAAGATTGGCGTCGCCAAGCACGCCCGACTGGCAACAGCCGAATTCCGTCGTCCGCAAAGGCTCGGCTTTGTATGTGCGCGGAACGCAGCCGGCGGAAGAGCCTCAAGAAAAACAACAAGCGAAAATCGATGCACCGAGCGGTCTGTCGGCGAAATACAATCCGGCCGATCAATCCGTTACCTTGTCCTGGAATTATTCGGGCAGCAACGTCAGCTTTGAAGTCGCGCAAAGCTTTAACGGCAGCTTCCGGCCGATTACGACGACCCACGACCATCAAGTCGTCGTCCGACAGCTCACGCCGGGAGAAACGTACGTCTTTTCGGTCACGGCCGTGGAAGACGGCACCGACAACCGTAGTGATCCGGTGAAGGTGACCATCAAAATTCCGGGCGCCGATTCTTCGAGCAACGCCAACCAAGGAAACGGCAACAACGGCAGCGTGAATAACGGCAATGGAACCGATCAAAACAACGGCAGCGGCGGCACCGGAACCGATAACAACGGGAACGGTCAAAGCGGAAACGGCGCCGGCAACGGCAATGAAAACAACGGCAATGGAAATAACAACTCCAATGGGCAAAACAGCAATGGCGGTGCGACCAATAACCCTGGAGATCAAAACGGTAGCGGCCAGACGGGTTCCGGACAACAAAACGGAAATGGCGGCAACAAAGGCAGGAACAATGTCAGAGAGCAAGACAACGGCCAATCGCCGGGCGTGCAAACCTCAAAACCGCAAAAAAACTCGGATTAACGAAAAAAGGCTTTCCCGCAAACGGGAAAGCCTTTTTTCATCCTGTTCACACGAGCCCTTTTGCCTTTTTACGCTTTGATTTCGGCGCAAATCAAGCCAAAGTACGTCGGCGCTTCATAAGAAAGCCACTCGACCTTCCGTTCAGCAGGCGGAACGGCGCCCGCGAGGACGAGAGCCTGACTAATACCGTCGGGCTTCGCGTTTTCAATCTCTTCTTCCGAAATCTCTTTAAGCGCTTCGAGCCGCCCCTCTTTGATTCTGCCGACCACTTTTTCATCCACGGTTTTTGCGGCCGGATGATAACCGTAAGGACCGGAAGCCGCGTGCGTGTGCGACCAGTCGCAGCTCGCGATCAAGCCGGCGCGCACACCGCTGTGGTCCACCGCCGTCCGCAACGCTCGTCCGAACGCCATGAGCGCGTTCGCTTGGACAAGCCGCGAAGGCGTGATGATGACGATGGGCACGTCGGGCATAAAGGCAAGCGGCACGATCGCGCCCCAATCCAAAGGCAGCCGAGACAGCGGCCCGTCAGAGGTTCCGAAATTCAGTAAACCGCACGGAATGCCGGCGCGTCCGGCTTCTTCGGCGATCGCGCGGGCGAGGGCGCGTTCGACTTCACGGACCATCGTATACGTCCGCCCGTTTTCTTCAACGGAACCCGCAACGGTTTCGCTATTCACGATCGCGATTTGCCCGTCGATCCTCGTGCCGTGGGGCGTCACGACAATGAGCGCGTCGGGCGTTTTGGCGCGCAGGCGTTCGCCCAGAAGCGCCATGCTCCTCCGCGTTTTCGCCATCCGAGCCTCGTTCTTTCCGGCGAGTTCGGGAATGATTTCGCCGCCGTGCGGCGCAATGCAGGCGTAAATCAACTCTCCCAAGGCCACACCCTCCCGATCGAAACGTTTGACGCTATCTCCTTTATAATAATCCAGGCATTCGACCGGCACCATAAAAAAATGAAACCGTGCAAAAGGCTTTCTCCTTTGAGCGGGGAAAGCCTTTCAGAGCGCTTTTCGATGCGGGTTAGCGTCAGCGCACGGCGAAGCGGTCGGTGATGAGCGGCCATACTTGAGGAAACCGGAACGCCAAATTCCAGAAGCTCATCCCGCGCAGGCCGGAATTGCGGACGAGCGCAAACATCGCCTCCATCGTCTGCAAATCGTTGAAATAGACGATGTGTTGTTTTCCGTTTTCATCGGTATATCGGAAATACGCCGCTTTTTCCCGATCGTCGAATTCGATGCGGGCATGGTAGCGCCACGCCAGATCCACCGCTTGCCTGTAAGTCAAAGCGCGGGCGAATTCCCCGCCCGGTTCGTACGGCAGCATCCAGTCGTATCCGTAAAGCGGAATGCTCATAAGAATTTTGCGGGCGGGTATGACAGAGCGCGCATAGTCGACGACGCGGCGCACTTGGGTGATCGGGCTGACGGGCATAGGCGGCCCGCCGCTCCACCCCCATTCGTACGTCATCAAGATGACGAAATCCATCACTTGCCCGTGGTATTGATAATCGTGGGCTTCGTACCACTCGCCGACTTGTGCGCCGCTCGTTTTCGGAGCGAGCGCCGAAGAAACGAGAAAATTTTCTTGATGCAAGCGTTCGCTCACTTTTCTTACGAACCGGTTGTAAGCCCTTCTCGCCGTCCGGCCGAGAAATTCAAAATCGATATTCAACCCGCGGTAGCCCTTTTCTCTCATCACCCGCAACACGTTATCGATCAGGCGGTTTTGTACGTCATTGCTGCCTAAGATGGCATTGGCCACGTCACGGCTAAACGCGCCGCCGTCAATGTTCGTGATCGCCATAAACGGCGATACCCTTGTGCCCCTCACCGCCTGAAGGAGGGCCGCTTCGCTCGCATCGGGCGCCGTCAAATTGCCGTGCCGATCGACGTGGTAGCTGAAAACCGTGAGATAAGTCAAGGCGCTGGCGGCTTCCTGAAACCGTTCGTTCACGCCTTCATGCGGTTCCAAATAGCCATTGACGATGGCGGGATAGCGTTCCCTGCGGGGAAGCTGCAAAACGGTTCCCGGCCGCAGCGTTTCGGGGGAAACGCCCGGATTCGCGCGGATGAGGGCTTCCGGCTCAATGCCGAATTTGCGGGCGACGGACCAAATGGAATCTCCCGTCTGAACGGTATAACGGTTTACCGTCGGGATGAGCAGCGTCTCCCCGACGACGAGTTGATTCGGACGCGACAAATGATTTAATTCGATGATCTGCCGGGGGGCGACACCATACCTGCGCGCGATTTCGTCGACCGACTCGCCCGGGGACACCACATGAATTTGCATGAAATCCACCATCCGATCTGACCTGCTGTTCAATGATTTTTCCTTGCGTTCATTGCCAGTCCGTCTATACAAACGAACATCGCATATGGGCGTTCACGCTGTATCTTATGCCCAAGTGTGTTGTCCGCGTTCCGCAAACGACGGCTCGAAAGGGGGACCTAACCATTCGCCCGGCGCATTCGATTTCAGGCGCCGGGGACTACCCGAAAATAAAAAAAGCCCCTTCAAGGGCTTCTTTGAAAAAATCAACCGGCTTTCAAGCGTTTTTTGCCTTCACGACAGATATCGAACAACGGGCAGGCGGCGCAGTTCGGGTTTTTCGCGGTGCAATGATAGCGGCCGAAAAAGATCAGCCGGTGGTGCGTGATCGTCCACTCGTCCTTTGGAACGAGGCGCTCCAGCGTTTTCTCGACTTCCAATACCGTATCCTTTTGACGGCATATGCCGAGGCGCTTCGTCACGCGTTCAACGTGGGTGTCCACGGCGATCGCCGGAACATCGAATGCGTTTGAAATGACGACGTTCGCTGTCTTGCGGCCGACGCCGGCAAGCTTGACGAGCTCTTCCCGCCGGCTCGGCACTTCTCCGCCGTGTTCCTCAATCAACGCCCGGCACAACTTTTGAATATTTCTCGCCTTGTTTCGATACAGGCCGATGCGTTTGATGTCGTTTTCCAGCTCTTCAAGCGGCACGTTCACGTAATCCTCCGGCGTCCGGTACTTTTTGAACAAATCGGCGGTGACCTCGTTGACCTTTTTGTCGGTGCATTGCGCGCTCAAAACGACAGCGATCAGCAATTCAAACGGGTTCTCGTGGTTGAGCTCGCACTTGGCGTTTGGAAACATTTCCGCCAAAACGTCAAGGATGTAACGCATCGTCTTTTTTGTAACGCTCATCGCCCATCTCCTTCATCGAATAATAAAAAAACCGTCCTCAGTTCTCAAGCCAGTTGTACATCGGAAATTTCAGCGGTTTTTTCTCGTTGTTCTCCGGCTTGGGAACGGCTTTGCCGTAACGGTTGCGAACTTTTTCGCCATGCGCTTTCGCTTGTTCCAAAGTGCGCACGCCGTTTTTCTTCCAGTCGAAGAGGATCCGATCGATATATCGGAAGTTCAATTTGCCCGACAAAACCGACTCGCGCAGCGCCGCTTTGATGATTTCCGGCGAATGGCCGTCTTCCTCGAGCCACATGCCGAGCGTTTCGCACTCGATCGGCGAAAGCGGGCGCCCGAATTCTTTTTCAAAAATCGTATAAAGCGCCTCTTCCTGTTCGAGGGCATCTTCGGTTTTGGTCGACAGCTCGTAATGCCGGATCAATTTTTCCCATAACCCGTTCAAGGAATAGCTTTCGGAATACAAATCGCGGTCGGTTTCCTGCACGATTTCCAAATATCCCCTTTGCACGAGCCGGCGCAGATGTTCGGCGCATTGCGCGGGGGTACACGTCATCCTTTCCGACAATTGATCCGGCGTCGGGAACGGCTGACCTTCTTTTTGGAAAGCGTGGAGGTGAATGAGCAGCATGCATTCCTCTTCATTCAACCCGATGTCGCGGTAATGTTCCAAGAGAAGCCTCGGAATCGACACCGTGCCGTTGATCACCAAATCCATCCATTTTTGCTTCTCCATCGTTCGACACCTCTGTCGCTATTATACCAGACGTCGCGGCGACCTGCTTGAAATTATCCTCCGATTCAAGCGAATGCCGACGCCCGAGGCGGCCGTTCGAAAACAGGCGACACCGGCCAAAAAAGAGAGCCGCCAACACGCAACCCCGATGGCTTGTACTCATAATGAAACCCCCGTCTACGACGGGGGCTGTGCATTACGGATATAGACGGTTTAACAGGCGCGGGAACGGAATCGTTTCACGGACGTGGTCGAGGCCGCAAATCCACGCCACCGTCCGCTCCAGGCCGAGGCCAAACCCGGAATGGGGGACGCTGCCGTACTGTCTCAATTCCAAATACCATTGATATTCGGGACCGGTGAGACGATGTTCTTCGTAACGGCGTTTCAGCAAATCGTAATCATCGATGCGCTGGCTGCCGCCGATGATTTCGCCATACCCTTCCGGCGCGATGAGGTCGTCGCACAAAACGACTTCTTCGCGTTCGGGATCCGGCTTCATGTAAAAGGCTTTAATCTTGGCCGGATAATGCGTGATGAACACCGGCTTGTCGAAACTTTCAGCGATGGCCGTCTCATGCGGCGCGCCGAAGTCGTCGCCCCATTCGATGTCGTCAAAACCTTTTTCTTTCAAAAGCTTGATCGCTTCATCATAAGTGATGCGCGGGAACGGCGCCTTGACGTTTTCCAATTTCGTCACGTCGCGCCCCAAGGTCTCGAGCTCGGTCCGGCAATGGGCCAAGACCGATTCGACGAGATGGGAGACGTATTGTTCTTGGATTTCCAGGTTTTCTTCATGTTCAACGAACGCCATTTCCGGCTCGATCATCCAAAACTCGATCAAATGGCGGCGCGTCTTCGATTTTTCCGCGCGGAACGTCGGGCCGAACGAAAACACTTTGCCAAACGCCATCGCCGCGGCTTCCATGTAAAGCTGGCCGCTTTGCGAGAGATACGCGTCGCGGTCAAAATATTTGATGTGGAACAGCTCCGTCGTTCCTTCGGCAGAGCTTCCGGTCAAAATCGGCGGATCGATTTTGATAAAGCCTTTTTCATGGAAGAAATTGAAGGTCGCCCGGATGATTTCGTTGCGCACCCGCAAGATGGCATGCTGGCGCCGCGAACGGAGCCACAGATGGCGATGATCCATGAGAAAATCGACGCCGTGTTCTTTAGGTGTGATCGGATAGTCGCGGGCGATTTGGATGATTTCGATATCTTTGACCGTCAATTCGTAACCGGAAGGCGCCCGCCGGTCTTCGCGGACGACGCCGGTCACGTATAATGAGCTCTCTTGCGTCAGCGATTCAGCGGCTTCCCACACGCTTTCCGGCACTTCGTTTTTGACCAATACGCCTTGAATGAACCCGCTGCCGTCGCGGAGCTGCAAAAATTGGATTTTTCCGCTGGAACGCTTGTTGGCCAACCACGCGCCGATGGTCACTTCTTCGCCGACATGCCGATAAACTTGGGATATTGTCGTCTTCATGGCCCATTCCTCCGATCGTTCTGCTTATTTCATATGGCGTTCGACGAACGCGTGAATGCGGTCGAGCGCTTCGTTTATATTCTCCATTGAGGTGGCGTAGGAAAGCCGCACATAGTCCGGCGCGCCGAAGCCGTCGCCGGGAACGAGGGCCACCCGTTCCTCTTCCAATAAAGCGGCCGCCCAATCCGTGACCGAAACAAATCCGGCCGATTGTACCGCTTGTTTGACGTTCGGAAACAAATAAAAAGCGCCTTGCGGCTTTTGGCACCGCACACCCGGTATGGCAATGAGGCGTTCATAGGCGGCGTTCAAACGCGTCTCAAAGGCTTGGCGCATCTTTTCGACGGCGTCTTGCGGCCCCCGATAAGCTTCCAGCGCCGCATATTGGGAAACGGACGCGGGATTCGACGTGCTGTGGCTTGCGACGTTCGTCATTGCCCGGATCAACGCGGCATCGCCGGCGGCATAGCCGATGCGCCACCCGGTCATCGCGTGGGATTTAGATACGCCGTTGATGATGACCGTCTGCACTTTTAATTCCGGGGCGGCTTGGGCGATCGACACCGCTTTTTCCCCATTATAAACGAGTTTTTCATAAATTTCGTCGGAGATGACGATCAGCCGATGCTTCAAACAGACTTCGGCGATTGCGCGCAGCTCTTCTTCCGAATATATCATGCCCGTCGGATTGCTCGGCGAATTGAGAATGAGCGCCCGCGTCTTTGCGGTCACCGCCCGCTCCAATTGATCGGGGGTGATTTTAAAACCGTTTTCCTCAGCGCCTTCAATGAAAACCGGAATCCCTCCGGCCAGTTTGACCTGTTCGGGATAACTCACCCAATAGGGCGTCGGGATGATGACTTCATCTCCGGGATTGATCAGGCTCTGGAAGGCCAGATAAAGCGCGTGTTTCGCCCCGGACGTCACGATGATGTTCTCCGGCGAAAAATCGAGCTGCTGATCTTTTTTAAATTTAAGGACAATGGCTTCTTTTAATTCCTTTATCCCGCCGGACGGCGTATATTTCGTGCCGCCGTTTTTTACGGCTTTCATGGCGGCTTCAATGATGTGATCGGGGGTATTGAAATCGGGTTCGCCGGCACCCAAACCGATGACATCGAGGCCTTGGGCGCGTAAAGCGTTGGCTTTGGCCGTGATGGCAAGCGTGCTCGACGGAGCGATGGCGTCAACGCGATGGGCTAACTGCATGCATTCGTCACTCCTCATGGTGCGTCATTCGCGCCGGTTATTGCAAGGCAATCGGATCGATCAAGCTTTTGCCCGTATAGAAGTCATAGTAGCTGAAGACATAGCGGTTTTTTTCATCGTAATAAACGATCTCCCAGGCTGGACGATCGTCGACCGCACCGAGCTTGGCCGAAACGATATGCTTGAAGCGAACATGTTGGCTGAACGCGTTTAAGATCTCGCGTTTGTCGTAGCCGCTTGAAACCGGCGCCGAAAACATCTTCCCTTTTCCGTCGGGAACCCAAATATAAACCCGTTTGCCGTCGTCAAGGACGGCGTCAACGACGTGATAGGCGCGTTCGCCGTGAAAATAATCGACCCCGTTGATCTTCTTGATCTCATAACGCGATTCCGCCGCCTGCCGCGCTTTTGCGGCGCCGGCATATTTATAAGAAACCGCGTCGCGATAAATATCAACGGTTTGCCATATCAAAATGGCGATGACACCCAATCCAACAATCAGCCATTTTTTCAATGGGATCACTCGCTTATGTACGGTAAATGGTAAAAACCATCTTTTGGCGATCCGAAGGGTCGAGCGCCAAACCGAACATCAGATCTCTGCTTTTCAATGTCCGGTTCAGGATGTCGACGATCTTGTAAAGATCATCGGATCGTTCGACCGTCACCGACGCCAATGTTTCGATTTTATCGCCCATGACCGTCCCTCCGCGGTTGTGAAAATGTAACTGACATAGATCGCAGGCCGTCGGTCACACTATTATTAATCCCGTTTTTCAGGGAAATAACGCCTAACCGACACCTTGCCAAAACGAAACCGCCCGCGGTTTCGTTTTCGCTTCCTTGTGCGCACACACTCCTTATCGTATCATTTTTCCGCTGTTTTGCAACTTCATGTCATATCGCGTATCACGATCTATGGATAAACATCCCCCAACCGCCCTGGGGAAGGCGGGCGATTGGGGGATGTCGGATATCTAAAGAACCGTTCCGGCCGGTTCGTTGCCGATCAGTTCCTTGATTCGGTTGTTTTCGTCCATGATCGCGATCTTGGGGCGGTGGTCGGCGATTTCCTCATCGCTGACGTACCCGTAGGCGATGATGATCACGATATCGCCCTTTTGGACGAGGCGGGCGGCCGCGCCGTTTAAGCAGATTTCTCCGGAACCGCGCTCGCCCGGGATCACGTACGTTTCGAAGCGCTCCCCGTTGTTGTTGTTGACGATCTGCACTTTTTCATTGGGCGCGATGTCCACCGCGTCCAAGATATCTTGATCGATCGTGACGCTGCCGACATAGTTCAAATTGGCGTCGGTTACGCGGGCGCGATGGATTTTGCTTCTCATAACGATGCGATACATGAAGTCGGTCCTCCTCCCGTTCAATGCACATCGACGATTTTGTTGTCGATGAGGCGGGCGTTTTTAAACCGGACGGCGACGGCGATGATCGTGCGTCCGTCGATGGTTTCCTTCGCTTCCAACCCGGGATACGTCAACACGTCGACGTAATCGATTTCCCCGAGGCGAAGATGCCGTTCAAGATGGCCGCGAACCGCTTCGCGCACGACGGCGCTCGCCCGTTCGCCGCTTTCGATGAGGCGGACGCCGGCGTCGAGCGCTTGATTCAGATGGACCGCCTCTTTCCTCTCGTCGGGATTCAAGCGAACGTTGCGCGAGCTCATCGCCAGGCCGTCTTCCTCCCGTACGGTCTCGCACGGAACGAGCTGAACCGGGATATGAAGCGTGCGGATGAGCCCTTCGACGACGGCCACTTGTTGGGCGTCCTTCAATCCGAAAAAGGCGTAGTCCGGCTGCACGATATTAAAGAGTTTGATGAGTACCGTCGCAACGCCGTCAAAGTGGCCGGGGCGGCTCTTTCCGCACAATACGTCGACGCGCCGGGTGACTTCGATGCGAAGGATCTCGTCTCCGGGATAAATTTCCGAAACCGGCGGATGAAAGAGGACATCGACGCCGGCTTCTTCCGCAAGCCGACGATCGCGCTCAAAATCGCGCGGATACGATTCGTAGTCCTCGTTGGGGCCGAATTGCGTCGGA
Organism: Caenibacillus caldisaponilyticus; assembly: GCF_002003465.1. Lineage (GTDB taxonomy): Bacteria > Bacillota > Bacilli > Bacillales > Sporolactobacillaceae > Caenibacillus > Caenibacillus caldisaponilyticus. Next base: position 60,787 of record NZ_BDDQ01000050.1, read on the forward strand.
TTGACGAAAATGCTCATCACGACGACATCCGCCGTTTCCTTCGCCTTATTGACGAGCGAAAGATGGCCGGCGTGAAGATATCCCATCGTCGGGACAAAGCCGATCGATTTTCCGCGCCTTCTTTCTTCTTTTAATGCGCCCCTGAGCTCTTCAACGGTCGTGACAACTTTCATTCTCCTTGGCCTCCGTACAATTGTTTCAGCGTTTCTTCTTTCATATTAAAACTGTGTTCCGGGCCCGGAAAGACCCCGGCTTTGACGTCGTGAATATAACCTTGAACGCCTTCTTCGATCGTTTCCGCCAGCCGGGCGTAGGATTTGACGAATTTTGGGACATGCCCGAGGCCGTACCCGACCGCGTCGTGAAAAACGAGCACCTGTCCATCAGCCTCTTTGCCGGCGCCGATGCCGATGACCGGTATCGAGAGCAGTTTGGAAATGCGGGCGGCGAGCTGCTGCGGCACGCATTCCAAAACCAACATGAAGGCGCCGGCCTTTTCGACCGCACGGGCGTCCTCGATCAGCCGGCGGGCGGCTTCCAAGCCTTTTCCTTGCACTTTATAGCCGCCGAGGATGCCGACCGATTGGGGCGTGAGGCCGAGATGAGCGACGACCGGTGCACCGGCTTCCGTCAAGCGTTCAATCATGGAAACCACGGTGCCCGCGCCTTCCAATTTGACGGCGTTCGCCCCGCCTTCCTGCATTAAACGGCGGGCGCCGTCCAGCGTTTCGGAAACCGTCCCGTGGTACGTCATAAACGGCATGTCGGCGACGACGAAGGTCTCTTTTGCGCCGCGCCGCACCGCTTTCGTGTGATGAATCATGTCGTCGAGCGTGACGGGAACGGTTGAATCGTAACCGAGCACGACCATGCCGAGCGAATCGCCGACGAGAATGAGGTCGATGCCGGCCCGTTCCAGCAATTGCGCCGTCGGAAAATCATAGGCGGTCATCATCGCGATTTTTTCTCCGGCTTCCTTCATCTTTTTAAAATCAACCGTCGTTTTCACACTGTCATTCCTCCTCATGATTCGGTTGAGGAGCGGACACCTAAAACCGTCAAAAACATCAGACCGGCGAATTTCGATTTCGGTTGAAGCGATGATGTCATGAAAGCGCACCCATAACAAAAAATCCTTCTTCGCTTGTCCGCAAAGAAGGATTGTGAAAACGTTTGGTGTCCAATCCTCTGTCCCGGTCCTTCCCACGGATCAAGGCAGACAACGAAAACATGGCGACAAGCATAGCGGTACGATTCCTTTCGGATATCGTCCATGATGAAAGTATACCCCTTGCCGCGCCGTCCTGTCAAAGCGGGCAACCCGCCGGCGCCGGCAAAAATAGCGGGGATTTCGTTTCGCGACACGGCGCATCAACGGCGGCAAAGCGCGGCTTTTTGCCGCACTTTCCCGTGATTCCCCTGCGGTGCGGAACCAATGATTCCCTCCTTCAGAGGTCGATATCGGCGGAGTAGATCGGATGGACGCGGCCGTCATCCCCCTCCACCAAAAGAACACCATCGTCCGTGATGCCCTTTGCGACGCCGGTGACGACATCGCCATGGGCGGTGCGGGCGCGGATGCGCTTGCCGAGGCTCGTCGAATAGCTTTCCCACATCAGCTTGATGGCGCGAAAACCTTCGGTGAGATACAGATGATATAAAGACTCCAGCTCGAACAAGATCGCTTGGATGAGCTCGGCGCGGGCATATGCCTTCCCGGTAATTATTTTCAGGGATGTCGCGGTTTCTTTTAATTCTTCCGGAAACGCGTCGGACGGCGTGTTGACGTTCATGCCGATGCCGATGATGACCGCGCGCACCCGGTTTTCTTCCGCTTGCATCTCGGTCAAAATGCCGACCAATTTTTTTCCTTCATAAAGCACATCGTTCGGCCATTTGATCGCGCAGCGGAGGCCGGTTGCGGCATGAATCGCCCGGACCACGGCCACCGCCGCCATCAAGGTCAGCGGCGGGGTCCGGTGGAACGGCAGCGCGGGGCGCAAAATCAAACTCATCCAAATCCCTGAGCCTTTCGGCGAATGCCAAATTCGCCCCAGCCGTCCCCTTCCGCCCGTCTGTTCATCGCTGACGACCAAGGTGCCTTCCTCGGCGCCGTCTTCGGCGAGAAAATGCGCGATTTTTTGCGTTGAAACAACCGATTCTTTATAAATGATCGTACGGCCGAACACTTGGCATTTGAGCCCGGCCTTGATTTCCGCTTCGGAAAGGCGATCCGGCCTTTGCACCAGACGGTAACCGCGCCGCGGGACGGATTCGATGATATAGCCTTCCTTTTGCAATTCTTGAATATGTTTCCAAACCGCCGTCCGGGAGCAGCCGAGCCGGTCGCAAATCGCCTGTCCCGAAACGAACGCATTCATGTTTTTCAACAACATCGTCAAGATTTGATCTTTGGTGCGAGCCACGTGTTCACCCACTTTCGGATCGCCTTCGGCTCATTTTCGACGTCGCCGCGCACGACCGCGCGTTCAATCGCTTCCATCGCCTCCCGCATCCACGGGCCGCCTTCCTTGGCGAGCCAGCGCTGCAAATCATGGCCGTCGACGGCCAAGTCCTTGCGGTTTCCGATCGGCAAGCGGTCGGCGATCGCGCGGACGGCCGCTTCATCGACCGTTTCGATGAGGCCGAACGCTTTTTTGAGGCGCTCGACCGCCAGCACCGCGTCGACGCCGTAGCGATAGACGGTTTCTCGGTCCGGTTCCCGTATGCGCCGAGCCACAAAAGCGCGCGCCAGCGAAAGAACCGCCTTGAGCGCTTTGTTCGAAAAACGGTAAGTGCGCAGCGCCGCTTCCAAAGCTTGATCGCGGACATCGAGGGCGAGCCAAAACGCGCTCCAACGTTCGACATCGGTTTCAAGCACCGTGTAGTCGGCGCTGTCCGCCTTCTCGAAAGCGAGATCCGGTCGTTCCTTTATATAAGGCAATACTTCATGCAGGCGGGTGGCACGAATCATTTTCAGCCCGCGCGCCACCCATTTGGCGCTCAAAAATTTGGTCATTTCATCGCGGATGCGTTCAACCGCCACATAGCCGATGAGCCGGCGCTCTTCCTGCAACGCTTCCACCAACTCGGGATCGGGTTCCAAGTCAAGCTGGCCGATGAAACGCACGGCTCTGAGCATTCGGAGCGGATCTTCGCGAAAACGCTCGCGCGCCCGCCCGACCGTGCGCAACCGGCGGCGCCGGATATCCTCCCGGCCGCCGAACGGATCGACGTATTCGCCGTTCAAGCCCATGGCGATGGCATTGATCGTAAAATCGCGGCGCGCCAAATCTTTTTCGATGGAATCCTCAAAGACCACTCGGTCCGGATGGCGGCGATCGCGGTATCCGTATTCGGAGCGAAAGGTGGTGACTTCGTAATCGATATGGCGATGGCGGACGAGCACCGTGCCGTGGCGAATCCCGATCGGAAAGGTGCGCGGAAACAGCGCCATTACTTCCTCGGGCTTCGCCGACGTCGCGATGTCGACGTCGTGGACCGGAATGCCGAGGAGGCTGTCGCGCACCGCCCCGCCGACGATATACGCTTCATGCCCGTTATCGTGGAGAATTTGCAATACTTCTTTTGCCTGTTCCAAGACGTCTTGCATGGCCTTCGCTCCTCTTTGCCGCGAAAGGTTGCGGGAAGCCGCCATCCTCATAAAAAGGGACGGCGGGCCGGCCTCTTTCGTCAATCATCCCGTCCCAATACATCCTTATAAAGGTTTTCGTATTGGCTGACGATGACGGTTGAATGGAATTTTGTCCGCGCGATTTCCAGCGCACGCTCGCCCATCCGGTGGCGGACATCCGGATTTTCAAGAATGCGCCGCGCCTTTTCGACGATGTCGTCGATGTCGCCGACCGGGACAAGATAACCGGATTCCCCGTCGGCGACGACTTCGGGAATGCCGCCGACGCGCGTCGCGACCGCGGGCACGCCGCAAGCGGCGGCCTCAAGGAGGATCAATCCGAAGCTTTCTTTGGACGAAAGCAACATGACGAGATCGCTCATGGCCACGACCTCGGCGACGTTTTCCTGTTTTCCGAGAAAGAGCACTTTATCGCGCAAGCCCGCTTCGTCGACGAGCCGCGTGACGACCGGCAGTTCCGGTCCTTCGCCGACAAGCAACAGCCGGACGGGCAGCTGATCGGCCAGGCGGCGGAACGCTTTGATCACATCCGGGACGCGTTTGACGGCGCGAAAATTGGAGATGTGCGAGATGACCTTCTCTTCCGGAGCGATGCCGTACAGGCGCTTTAAGGCAGCGGCGTCACGCGGATAATAAACCGTTTCATCGACGAAGTTGTAAATCGGCACGATCGGCTTGTCCGTTTCCAGCAAATCGTGCGTTTGCCGGATCAAATCGCGCGAGACAGCGGTCACCGCATCGGAATTTTCAATGCCGAACCGGATCATGTGGCTGAGCGACGGATCGTATCCGAGCACGGTGATGTCGGTGCCGTGCAGCGTCGTCACGATCTTCAAATCGCGCCCGACCAACTGTTTCGCCAAAAACGCGCAAACGGCGTGCGGGACCGCATAATGGACGTGCAACAGATCCAGACGATGGCGTCGGGCCACTTCGGCCATCTTGCTCGCCAGCGTCAAATCGTAAGGCGGGTAACGAAACACCGCATATTGATTGACTTCGACTTCATGAAAAAAGATGTTTCTCGAAAAGCGATCGAGGCGGAACGGAACGCTGGAAGCGATAAAATGAACTTCATGGCCGCGGTCGGCGAGCTTTTTGCCAAGTTCGGTGGCGACGACGCCGGAACCGCCGACCGTCGGATAACATGTGATGCCAATTTTTAAGATAACCGTCACTCCCTTTCGTCCCGATGACCGCGAACAAACTCCCGCCACTTCAACTCATCGCGCTCTAAAGCGTGGATGATGAGTTCGGCCGTGGCCATATTCGTCGCGAGCGGAATTTTATAGACATCGCACAACCGGATCAAAGCGTTAATATCGGGTTCATGCGGCTGGGGCGTCAACGGGTCGCGGAAAAAGATGACGACGTCCATGTCGTTATCGGCGATCATCGCACCGATTTGCTGATCGCCGCCGAGCGGGCCGGACTGGCACCTCGTGACTTTCAGCCCGGTCGCTTCCATGATGCGCCGGCCGGTGGTACCGGTCGCATATAAATCATGTTTTTCAAACACCGGTTGATAGGCGGTGACAAAGCGAACGATTTCATCTTTCATCCGATCGTGGGCAATGAGGGCGATTTTCATCGTCATCCCTCTATTCCAAAAGATTTTCCAAACCGTAGACGAGCGTCTCCAACTTCATCACCGTCTCGATGGCGTAGCGGACGCCGGACATAAACGATTTGCGGTCAAAGGAATCGTGGCGAATGGTCAAGAGCTCGCCGCTCGAACCGAAAAGCACTTGTTGATGGGCGATGAGTCCCGGCAGGCGAACGCTGTGGATGCGAAAACCGTCCACATCGGCTCCGCGTGCGCCGTCGATCAGTTCTTTTTCTTCGGGATGGCCTTGACGCTTCCGTTCCCGCACCGCGCGGATCAGCTCCGCCGTTTTGATGGCCGTTCCGGACGGCGCGTCGCGCTTTTGGTCGTGGTGCAGCTCGATGATTTCCACGTCTTGAAAATAGCGGGCCGCCATTTGGCTGAATTTCATCATCAGCACCGCGCCGATCGCGAAGTTCGGAGCGACGATCGCGCCCAGCCGTTTCTCCTCGGCCATCGCTCTAAATCGTTCAATGTCCTCCATGGAGAGGCCGCTCGTTCCGACAACGGGGCGAACGCCGTACCGTATCGCCTTTTCGGTATGGATGCGCCCGGCCTCCGGCGTTGTAAAATCGACGAAAACGTCGGCTTCGATGTCGCTCAGACAGCGGTCGATATCGGTATAAACCGGGGCATCCGACTCGGGCAGCCCGGCGATTTCGCCGATGCGCTTGCCTTCATGTCGACGGTCAAGCGCGGCGACGAGTTCAAAGCGCGGCTCGTCCAGAACGGTGGCGATCGTCTCCCGCCCCATTTTACCGCGCGGTCCGGCCACGATGACTTTTATTTTATCAGCCATGTCCTCACCCCTCTATCCTGGTCCAGCGATCTTTGTCGCGCGTTTTAAATTTGTGCATCACCCGATCGAAGGCTTCGGTCAGATCGATGTTCAAGGAATTGGCCAGACAGATGACGACGAACAACAAATCTCCGAGTTCTTCTTCAACGGTTTTTTCTTTCTCCGTCTTTTTTTTCGGCTTTTCCCCGTAATGATGGTTGATCTCCCGGGCGAGTTCGCCGAGTTCTTCCGTGAGCCGCAAAGTCATGGCGAGCGGCGAAAAATAACCTTCTTTAAATTGGCTTATGTATTCATCGACTTCCTGCTGTAAAGCTTTCATCGTTTTTTCTGCCACGGGTTTCACATCCTCTTTTTACTTCTTGCCGTCGTTTTAGGCTCAACCCTATCTTAACGAATGCCGCAGGGGGTTGACAATTTTTTGCGCCGTCGCGACGGGGCTTCGCCTGCCGATATGGCGGCCTTTTTCAGACGCGCTAAAAAAATTTTCGAGATAAATGGCAGGGCGGGCGGAGAATCGAGCACGCCCGGATATAAGATTGCTGGAAAAGCGGCTGCGAATTGAAGAAGCCCGCCTTTTTCACTATACTGGCATAGGATGCATTTTTTCGGATCAATTCATGGAGGGATTGTCGTGCCATTGAACATCAAGGCCAAAAACGTGTTTTTTATGGTGCTCGGTTCGGCGATTTTTGCCTTCGGACTCGTCAATTTCAACATGCGCAACCACCTGGCGGAAGGCGGCGTGACTGGCATCACGCTGATTTTATATAACCTCTTTCACATCGATCCGGGTGTGAGCAACCTCGTGCTCAACATCCCGCTGTTTATTATCGGCTGGCGGATGCTCGGGAGAAACGTGTTTATCTATACGATATTGAGCACCGCTTGTTTGTCGGTTTTTTTATGGATTTTCCAATACGTCATTCCGTTTTCCTTTTCCCTCCGGCATGACATGACGCTTGCGGCACTGTTCGCCGGCGTGACGATCGGAACGGGGCTCGGCATCATCTTCCGATACGGCGGCACGACCGGCGGTACGGATATCATCGCCCGCCTCGCCTTTCGCTATTGGGGATGGCAAATGGGGAAAACGCTCTTTGCGATCGACGCTTGTGTTATCACCCTTTCGCTCGTGTATTTGGATTACAGAGAAGCGATGTACACGCTCGTCGCCGTGTTTGTCGGCGCCCGCGTCATCGATTTCATTCAAAACGGCGCTTACGCCGCCAATGCGGCGATGATCATCTCTAAAAAGAACAGCGAAATCGCCAAAAAAATCATTGAGGAATTGGACCGGAGCGCCACGATCATCCCCGGTAAAGGCGGTTTTACCGGTCAAGAAATCGATGTCCTTTACTGCGTCGTCAGCCGCAGCGAAATCTTCCGATTGAAAAACATCATCCAAAGCGTCGATCCCCACGCGTTTGTGGCGGTCCACGATATTCACGACGTCTTGGGAGAAGGCTTCACGCTCGATGAAAACAAAAAACCGCTTTTCGAAAATTAATGGAACGGAACCGGCAACAGCAAAAACCGGCCGCCGAAGCGGCCGGTTTACCTTTGTTATCAGACGGGACCATGCGCACCGTCAATCTTCATCGTTGTTGTTCATGCCGACAAACATCAGGATGAAGCGCAACAGTTCCATGACGGCGACGAGAGCCGCAGCCACGTAAGTCAACGCGGCGGCGCTCAACACCTTGCGCGCCATGCGCTTTTCATCCCCCGTCGTGATCAAACCGAGGTCGACGAGCTGAACCATGGCTCTCCGCGACGCGTTAAATTCGACGGGGAGCGTGACCAATTGGAAGAGGACGGCAGCGGCAAAGAAGACGACGCCGAGGAGAATCAATTGCAAGGACTGGAGAACCGCGCCGATCAAGATAAAGAGATATGAAAGGTTCGAACCGAGATTCGCCACGGGCACGAGGGCGTGGCGGATGCGCAACGGCGCATAGCTCTCTTTATCCTGGATCGCATGACCGACTTCGTGGGCGCTGACCGCGATCCCCGCAACGGATGTTCCATAAAAGTTTTCCGACGACAACCGCAACACTTTGGCGCGCGGGTCGTAATGGTCGGTCAATCGTCCGTCGATCTCCTCGATTCCCACATCATAAAGGCCGTGGTAATCGAGAATGCGGCGAGCCACTTGGGCACCGGTCAGCCCCGTCGAATTCGCGACTTTGGCGTATTTGTTGTATGTCCCCATCACGCGGGCTTGCGCCCAGAGCGGAATGAGCAGGATGATGATGAAATAAAGGAGACTGGTACCGATACTCACTTTGCCTTTCCCTCCACGGCTTATTTAAGGTCAATTTTAGTCAAACTTTTTGCCGGTGTCAACGGAATGGCCTTGATCCACCGCTGGTCCGCCCTCATTTTGTGAACGAAATGTGACGGTTTTTCGCCCTTTCTCCCCTATATTTTCTCCACGACACATACAATAATGTAGCCCCGATGCATCCGCCGATGACGAAAGCCGTAAATCGTTCCGCCGGATTCCACGGAGCTCCGATGACGGGCTCCACGCTTTTGTCTTGAAACAACGCCCTCAAATCTCGCTCGATTTTGTCCAAGCGGGCCGCCTGTTTTTGGCGATCTTGATCTTGAACGATCGTCATCCGCTCATCGTCAAGCCGGTCGATTTCGAGATCGACCGCTTTCAGACGCGCCGACGGCATGGCGATGACCAAAGAAGGATAGATTCGGTCGTAAACGTCCATAAATTCGTTCAAATCTCTTTGAAGCGCGCGATCGTCCTCTTTGACGACATCGTTTTTCACTTTATGGAAAGCGGCGAGCACGTGCGCTTTCATGCCGAGCCATATCGGTTGGTTTCGATGAAGCGCGGCATCGACAGCCAGCCGAAAGCTTTCGGCGGCTTTCAAGCATGCGGCTTCGTCGCCGGAAGCCAACGCCTTGCGAAGCTTCTCCTCGGCCGCGGCGATCGCCCGATCCGTAACCGTACCGGCGAGCGCGTCCCCTTCCGCATCCCACAGGTCACTAAATCGCTTTAAATCATTGCCGGCGGTTTCGAACTGTTGGTTAGCGGCGGCTTCGTACACTTGATCGGCCGCTGTCAGCAGCTTATTGTATGCTTCGCTGTCGTCGGCGTTGGCAGCGAGCGGAAAAAAAGACAAGAAGAACGCGAAGAGGACCGGCGCCCAAGCCTTCATATGCATCCCTTCCTTTAAAAATGCCTGTCCGCGATGTCTTTACGACATTATATGAAGTCTCGGGCGCCGGTAGACCGGCCGTCAAGCGACGGGCGATCGTTTGACACACAATAAATAGACGATGCCGATGGTGAGAACGCTCAACCAAAAGGTGAAGTAGCCGACAACAGGCAAATAGCTTTGCAGCGGACCGTACCACGGCATCATATGAAAAACGTAATCCACGATTTCATTGTGCAACAGCCAGATGCCCGCAAGCGCCAAATGGCGCATCTTTATTTTATAAAAAGGCGCATAAACAAGGCCCTCCAAAGCCATGCAAGCATGGGAAACCATCAACAGATAATTTCCGAACACCAAGGCGTAGCCGGTCAAACCGCACCAAATGTTCATCACCACCGCCCAGACGCCGTATTTAAACAACGAACAAACGGCAAGCGCTTCGATCCAAGGGGCGTTGCGCTTTAAAATGAACATAAGAAGGACGATGCAAAAAAACAAACTCGCCGTCGGACTATCCGGCACGAACGGCCAAAAATAACCGGGGGTCACCGCCAGTTGATCGCGGTACCAGTAAAATCCGTACACGGTGCCGAGCGCGTTGACGATTAATAAGAGGGACAACACGCTTTTATGCATCAAAACATAGCGGAAATACGCCACCCAATCACGCCTTCCCGTATAAAATCATGCGATATGCCAGCGAATGGCGATGCCGTGAAGCCCCTTGACAAGGACGGGGCTTGAACGAACAAACACGTCCGCCGGAGCGCCCGATTGAAAACCGACAGGCGTGAAGGTTCGCCTTTCACTTGAGGGGCCTCCCTTTTTCCTCGCTTGGTTCCCATTCAAGTCCCCAAGCCGCCCGGCGCGCCGGTAAGAGAAAAAAGGCACAAAAATAAGCTGGCATCACCAGCTTATTTTTTACTGACATCGCTTACGAATTTCGCCAACACATCCAGTTCTTGCTTAGAACCTTTGAAAACACCTGGTGGCATATTCCCGCCGCCCTTCGTTGCCATCGAAGAGACGATCGCCGGGTTCAAATTTTTGCCGACCAAAGCGGGGCCAACGCCGCCTTCCAGGTTCTGTCCGTGGCAGCCCGCACAATTTTGGCTGTAAAGTTGGTAACCTTTCGAGCTCTTGTCAATCTCCACTTGTTTGACGATCTTGCCTTGTTGCTCCGATTGCTCCCAGTTGTGCGTGACCGAGGATTCCCAAGTCAAATAGACCATCAGTACGACCGTCAGCAGCATGATGGACGTCGCAATCGGGCGCTTGATCGGCCGGCGTTCCAAGCCGCGGTCCAACCAAGGAGCGAGCAACAAACCGATCGCCGCCAAGCCGGGGATGATTACCGTCCCGATGATTTTATAATCCCCGGATGCGTAAGGGTACTTCAATAATTGATATAAGAACAAAAAGTACCAGTCAGGCAGCGGGATGTAACCCGAGCTCGTCGGATCGGCTTCCTTTTCCAGCGGCGACGGATCCGACATCGTCAAAATGAGAAAGCCGATGAGAAAGACCGCGCCGACCATCCATTCCTTTAAAAGGAAGTTGGGCAAAAAGGCTTCGGTTTTTCCCGGATACTCGGAATAATCTTTGGGAGGGATAAATTTGCCTTTGGCCGGTACCCTCGAGTCACCGACGAACTTCATCCCTTTACCACGATGCATCGGTTTCCCTCCTTCGTGAATTGGTTGGGCTCAGGCAGATCATAGCGGCCCGGAAATGCCTTGACGACGGATCATCAAGAAGTGCGCGGCCATCAATCCCATGAGCAACGCAGGCAAGAAGAAGACATGAATCGCGAAAAACCGGGCGAGCGTTTGCGCGCCGACGATGTCGCTCCCCTGCAACAAGAGCTTGATCCAATCGCCGATGATCGGAAACGACGCGGCGATTTGCAGTCCGACCTTCGTCGCAAACAGCGCTTTCATGTCCCATGGCAACAGGTAGCCGGTAAAGCCGAGACCAAGGATGACGAAGAACAGAAGCACGCCGACGATCCAGTTCAACTCGCGCGGCTTTTTATACGCACCGGTGAAAAAGACACGAAGCGCGTGCAGAAACACCATGACGATGGTCACGCTTGCCCCCCAATGGTGCATGCCGCGGACGATTTGTCCGTATGCCACATCGTTCTGCAAATAATAAACGGAGTCCCAAGCGTTGTTAATATCGGGGACATAATACATCGTCAAAAACATGCCGGAAAGGATCTGAATGACGATCGTAAAAAACGTCAGTCCGCCGAAGCAATAAACGAAGGCCGAAAAATGGTAAGCCGGGTTGACATGTTCGGGGACTTCGTGATCGGCCAGATCGCGCCATAACGGCGTGATATCCAGCCGTTCGTCGATCCAGTCATACAACTTTTGAAACACCTATTATGCCCCCCCTCGCGGTTTTTCTTCACCAAGATACAACCGGCCGTTTTTCACTTTCGTCTCATAGACGTGCAACGGTTCGGGCGGGGGTGTACCAGGAACGTTGATGCCGGTCTTCGTGTAGCGGCCGCCGTGGCACGGGCAATGGAATTGGTTCGGATGGGCGGGATCGTCGTTCCAGGCCACGGTGCATCCGAGATGGGTGCACACCGGCGACAGCGCAATGATTTTCCCGTTATCGTCCTTAAATATGTACGCGATCTTTTCTTCTTTAAACTTGTGCCACCCGTCAACTCGGTCAACCGAAAACGTTTTCCTCACGGGCTCGGTGGTGATGTCTTTAACCGCCATGACATCGACCATTTTGCCGCCTTTTTCTTCACGGAGGAGCGGATCGATCGCAAATCGAACCATCGGCGCCAACATCCCGGCCGCCATGAAGCCGCCAACACCCATCAAGGTGTAATTCAGAAATTGGCGTCGGGTGACATCATGCTCTTTGTTGCTCATGATTCCCCCCCTGTTCTATAGGAATTTCCGAAACATTTAAAACACGCATATTACTAGGACAATCCAATGATAGCGCATTAATTCTTTTAATGTCAATAAATAATGACTTATGTCACAGCTTTACGAACGCCATTCTGTTCTGATCCGTTTCAACACGATTTCCACATTTTCTTCGATGACATCCTTTTGGTGGCGCGCCTCCAAGTGCTCGAGCGGCGCGGAGGCAAACCAAATCAGTCCGGGGCACTCTTCTTCCACGCGTTTCCAGTCCACATCAGATGTCACAAAAAAGACAAATTTTGTTCCGTTCGCTCGACATTCATTCTCCCACATTTTTAATCTTTTCATTCGCTCGCTCATCGCTTCGCTTTTCAAATAGGCAAACGGCGGGCAAAGAAGGACGCGTCCGTGCAGCTCGCGTTCGGCCGCGGAAGCGATCGCTAAAGCAAATTCGCCTTCCCGCACCGTCGCAAGCATGTCGCTTTCCCATGACAGCGGGACAAGCGGTAGGATGACCGTGTCGATGTATTCCTTGTTCTGCAAGTAGCGCTTGACGTCGATGGCCTGCCAATTCATCCGTTCGGCACCTCCGTATTATTTATATCCGAAAGCGATCAAAAAGATATTATACGATTTTGCGAACATTTCCAAGTGTTTGTCGCCGAGATCGTCGCATCAGGGCAGTGTTATCAAGAGATGACCTTATTTTAATAGCCTTTCGGCAATATGCCCAGGCGACGGGGATCACATGTTTCGCTCTTAATTTTATGCCTTTTGTCACCGGCGGCCGAAAAAATTCCCATCCCTTCCGGCGGCTCTGCCGCTTTGCACGGCTGTCCATTTTTCCTTTTCACGCTCGCATCCGGCGGCATGGCCCCGGTTTAACTCATGATGAATGCGATGACCGCGGAGCGCGGCCAATAAAAAAACTCCCTTGAATTTTCAAGGGAGCCACGGATTCCTTTACCGGTTTTCGGAATCGGAATCTCCGAGGGCGCGAAGCTTCTCTTGAACGCTTCGCCATTCCGACGAAAGCGCGCGAAAGCGATCTTGATCGCGCGCATCAAGCGCCCGGTCGATTTCTTCAGAGAGCCGGTTTTTTTGAAACAGATAGCACGCCCGGTTCAAGACGCGCTCGGCTTCTTCGCCGAAACGGCGTTCGAGGTCGGCGCGCTCATACGGGTTCTCTTCAAGAACCGCCGCATATTCCGCCGATCGGGAAGCGTCCGGAAAAATCAAGCGAATGTAGACCGGTTCATCCGTATTCAAGCGCAAGTCATGGAAGGCCTTTTCCGGTTGTTCCGTAACGACGTTGCGCACGCGGTAAATGAAAGGGGGATCCGGAGTATGTTTTTCGGAGACGATCATTGCCCGCGGGCAATCGACGACATTGTCGACAAACCGGAGAAGGTTCACCGTGTGATCCACGCTTAAAATATAGTTCAGCAGCCAGACGCATTCCCGGCTTTTTAACTCAAAGCGCCGCAAAAACCACTTTAAAAACGCCCGCTTCTCGCTAATCGATACGGTTTGTTCCATCGCTATCGCCCCCTTTTGCTTTGGTTTTCCCTTTCAAGCGTCCGGCTAACGGTCATGGTGTTGCTAAATTCAAACATTCGCCAAACATGTTAAAAATCCTCTTCCAATCGTTCGACAAAACCGCGCAATTCCTCGTTTGTCGGATCGATCTTAAGCGCAGCGCGGAAAAGGCCGAGCGCTTTTTCCCTGTCGCCGCTCTGCCAAGCGGCCTCGCCGTAACCGGCGAGAAACTGCGGATCGTCGGCAAAGTAATCGGCAATTTTTCCATAAACCTCTAAAGCGGCATCGACGCGATCTTCCTCCATGTAGGCTTCCGCCAAAAACCAAAGCAAATCCGGATCTTCTTCCTCCTGCTCGGTGACCAAACGGATCACTTCGTCGTTTTGCCCTTTTTCTTTTTTCAAAGCGGCGAGCTTCCGAAGGGCTTCCAAGTGTTCGGGCTCCCATTCCAACAACCGCTGCAAATAGCTTTCGGCGCGATCCAATTCGCCGTTTTTTACGGCGAGGTCGGCCGCTTCAAGGAAGAGGCGCTCGTTGTGCTCATCGACCTTCATGCCTTCCTCAAGCGTGGCCATCGCCTCTTTCATCGCGCCTTCGTTCCGATAGGCTTCGGCAAGCACAGGATATAACGTGCTGTAATTCGGATCGAGTTCCTTCAATTCTTCCAGCGCGCGGATCGCCGTCTGATTTTTGCCGACGCGCAGCGCCGTCACGCCGTAACCGAACAAGCCGTCCAGCGTTTTTTCCTTCTCAAGCCCCTTTCGGTAGTACAGGAGCGCTTCTTCAAACTTGCCGTTCAAACTGAGCGCTTCGGCTAATTTCAACGCGACGTTTTCATGCGCCAAACGTTCGGCGTGCAACACTTCTTTATAATATTTTTCCGCTTTGCCGGGTTGTCCGGTCGACATGTAAAATTCCGCGAGCGCAAAAAGAATCACCGGTTCCTCGGGGGCGGCCCGATGCGCCTTCAACAAATGGTTTTCTGCGACTTCTTCAAGCCCTTGGGCCTGGTATATATCGGCAAGGAGCAGCTCGGCGCTCAAATAATTTTCGTCCAAAGGATGGATGGAAGACAGCCATTCGAGCGCTTCATCTTCCTTTCCCAAATCCAATGCCGCTTCGCCGAGCGCGAGCAGGATGTCGGAATGACCCGGATGCACGCGGTGAAGGCGTTTTAAAATGTTATAGGCCTCGTCCGCCATCCCCCACTGTTCATAAAGGTTGGCGATTTGAAAGGCCGTGTCGTCATCGGCGTTGTTTAAAATCTCTTTAATTTTTCTTAACCCTTCTTCATATTGCCCCGTTTCCACAAGGGTAACGGCCAGGCTGAGCTCATCCATCATCTCGCTTCCACTCCCAACAGCCGCCAATCGGTTCGGCATCGCGATTTTCATTTCTTGATTCAATCGTAAAGAAAAGAAAGACAATCCCCGCCCCACGGAACGGGGGCAGTTCCATCATAACGGTTCGGGCGCCCGTCATCAAGCTGGACGGATCACATCTGTTGTTCGTCTGTGATATTGTCATATTGTAACGCTTCAGTGAAAATGTCAGTATGAGACAGGAGCGAATTCCATTGAGCAAAAAAGAATTGAAGCGTTACAAAGTCATTCGTCAATGGATCGAAGGGTATATCACGGGAAAACAAGCTGCCGAATTGTTATCGCTAAGTCTTCGTCAGGTTTATCGCCTCAAAAAACGAGTCCTTGAGGAGGATGAAAACGGAGTCATTCACAAAAACCGGGGGCGAAAACCTGCACATGCCTTATCCGAAGACATCCGGCAAAAAATCCTGAATCTCCGCCAAAGTGAAAAATATCGGCACTGCAATGATGTCCATTTCTCCGAATTATTGGCCAAACAGGAGGGAATCCGGGTCAGCCCTTCTACGGTCCGTCGAATCCGATGCCAAGCCAACATCCCGCCCAAACGGAAACGGCGCCCGGCAAAGGTTCACCGCCCGAGAGATCGGAAACCGCAAACCGGCATGTTGGTCCAGATTGACGGAAGTTCCCATCGTTGGTTGGAAGACCGTGCGGAACCCATGGCTCTTTTGGCGGCCATTGACGATGCCACGGGAAAAATCTTGGCCGCGGTCTTCCGCCGCC
>NZ_BDDQ01000051.1 GCF_002003465.1 Caenibacillus caldisaponilyticus
ACCAAAAATGGGAAGAACATAAAGAATTCATTAGGCAGAAGCTTTCGGAAAAAGAAACTGGTGAAATCTACGGCAAACGTAAAATTGATGTGGAACCAGTTTTTGGATTTCTGAAGGCTAATTTGCGTTTCACTCGTTTGTCAGTGAGAGGCAAAGAAAAGGTGAAAAATGAATTGGGATTTGCATTCATGGCGGTGAACTTGAGAAAGATCACCGCCATGAAAAGTTAATCCACCTAAATATAAGGGAAAATAACACCTGAAAAAGGTTCCGACCATCAAAAAGCGATAATCGGAACCTTTTTTACGTTATTTTGGGCTAGTTATGTCCCGGCCCCTTTTTCACGATTCTTCCAACAGCAGGATTCTTGCCGGCGCGGCGTCGATGCCCCTCACCTTAAGAGGAGCGGCGACCATGAGGTAGCGGCCGGGGGCGACTTGATCCAATTTCAAGCCTTCGATGACGATGATGCCGCGGTCGAACAGGAGGCGATGCGTCGGGTGTTCCGGCTGGCTCCGTTCGACGCCGAGGCCGTCGATGCCGACGCCTTTAATTCCGATTGATGCGAGATAGCGGGCGGCGGATTCCTTCAAATAAATGAAATTGTAATTAAACGCTTCGTCAAATGAGTTTTTCGTTTTAAAAAGGACGAACTCGCCCGCTTGGATGCCGAGCGGTTCCAAATCTTGCGCGTCGATGCCGTCTTCGACCGCGATGAGGTCAAAGAGCCGAACGGGGGTGACCAAATCTTCGATGGGAATCGTTTCGATCGTCGCCCCGTTCGGGTCCATGTGCAAGGGCGCATCGATGTGCGTGCCGGTGTGCGCGTCGAGAGAAATGCGCGTTTCGGTCACGTGGCCGTTCGTGACCGTCTCAAAGGCAGGCTGTTTTTCGGGTTTGTTTTTGTAGACCGGCATGCCGGTATAAATAGGCAGTGTGACGTCATGAACGATCATTGCGCTCGCCTCCATTCGGATCAATGTTTGTTGATTCTCGTCAAAGGCCACCAGTGGAAGCCGTCTCTGGCCAGCAGGGCATCGCTTTCGGCCGGTCCCATGGATCCCGCCGGATAAAACCGGACGGGAGTGTTCGTTTCCTTCCAAGCCGTCATGATGCCTTCGACGAATTGCCAAGACAGGGCGACTTCATCCCAGCGCGTGAAGTTGGTCGAGTCGCCGCGCAAGCAGTCGCCGAGCAGCCGTTCGTAGGCGTCGGGTCCGCCGAGGACGTCCGAACAGTTATTGCAATATTCCAAGGTGATCGGCTTGCTGTCCCATTTGTGGGTGAACGCTTTGGCATTCAATTTCAGCGACAAGCCCTCGTCGGGTTGGACGTGAATGACGAGCAAATTCGGCTCTTGGGCAAAAAAGGTTGAAGTGTAAGGATTTAACGGCACATCCTTAAATTGAATGACGATTTGCGTCGACTTCACGGCCATGCGCTTGCCGGTGCGAATGTAAAAGGGCACGCCGGCCCAGCGGAAATTGTCGATGAACAATTTGGCCGCAACAAACGTTTCGGTTTCGGAATTCTCCGGGACGTTTTCTTCCTCGCGATAGCCGGGCACGCTTTCACCGCTTGGCAGCACGCCTTTCGTGTATTGGCCCTTGACGATGTCCCGCCGGGCAGATTCGACGGTCACCGGCCGGATGGAGCGCAACACCTTGACCTTTTCATCCCGGATGTCTTCGGTTTCGAGCCGGCTCGGCGGCTCCATCGCCGTCAGGGCGGTCATTTGCAGGAGATGGTTTTGCACCATGTCAAGCAGCGCGCCCGTGCGGTCGTAGTAACCGGCGCGTTCCCCGACTCCGAGCGTTTCGCTCGCAGTGATCTGGACATTGGAGATGTAACGGTTGTTCCAAATCGATTCGAAAATGGGATTGGCGAACCGGATCACCTGGATGTTTTGCACCATTTCTTTGCCCAGGTAATGGTCGATGCGGTAAATTTCATTTTCCCCAAAGACCGATTGAATGGTGGCGTTCAGCGCTTCGGCCGATTTCAGATCGCGGCCGAACGGTTTTTCGATGATCAACCGTTTGAATCCAGCGGTTTCCGTCAGTCCAGAAGCCTGCAGATTGAGCGTCACCGTTCCAAAAAATTCGGGAGCAAGCGCCAAGTAGAACAGGCGATTGCCGCCGAGCCCGTATTCGCGATCGAGGCGTTCGGCCAAATCCTTTAAGCCGCGGTAAGCCTCGGTGTTATTGACATCCAAGGAATAGTAGTAAAAGCGGTTGAGAAAATCGTTGCGGTCTTCTTTGCCGTTTTCCGCAAGCGCGGAGTGGACGTATTCTCGATAACGGTCATGATCCCACGGCCTGCGGGCCATGCCGATGACCGCAAACGGGGCTTGGTTTTTTTTATATATTTCATATAGGGCTGGATATAGTTTTCGATGCGCAAGATCACCGGTCGCACCGAAGAGTAAAATGGCGGTCGGCTGTTGCGTTTCGTTGTGCATGTTCTAGCCTCACTTCTTATCCTGTAGAATTTGTCGCGTGAACTGTAGATTGGCTAATGCCTATAGAATACAACGACAACTATATAATGTTTCGCGTCAGTTTTCCATTATAATGCTTTCCTTTCCGGTCCACAACCAATCGCCGCCGCGCTTTTCCCGGCGGACGGGGAGCGCGTCCCCCCTTTGCCCGGCGTTTCGCGAGAACGGGCTTGCCTGAAAGATGGAGCGAGGCGCCTTTCGGAAACAGCGGGTTTAGCCTTCAACATTAAATGTTTGCTATTTTTTTCAGCATTTGTTATTGTTACAGTATGTTTGCGTTTGACGACGTTTTCCGTTGCGCTTGCGGGAAATGCTTTTAGTCATCTAAAACGTCAGAACATAAGTGTATATAAAGGAGACAACAAGATAACATATGGATTTTAAGCAATTGGGACTCACGAACGACTTGCTGGAAGCGGTGCGCGCCATGGGGTTTACGGAGCCGACACCGATACAAAGGGAGGCCATTCCATACGTGTTGGATGGCCGGGACGTGATCGGCCAAGCCCAGACCGGAACGGGAAAAACGGCGGCATTCGGCATCCCGATGGTCGAAAAAGTCGATCCCAACGCCAATCAATGGCCACAAGGCCTGGTGATCACGCCGACGCGCGAGCTAGCGGTGCAGGTTTCGGCCGAACTCAATGGCATCGGCAAATTTAAAGGCATACGGGCCGTGGCGGTGTACGGCGGCGAATCGATCGACAAACAAATCCGATCGTTCAAACGGCGTCCGCACATCATCACGGCGACCCCGGGGCGGCTGCTCGACCACCTTGAGCGGGGCGGGCTCCATCTCGACGCCGTTCGCATCGTCGTTTTGGATGAAGCCGACGAAATGTTAAACATGGGGTTCATCGACGACATAAAAACCATATTAAGCCGGGTTCCCAAAAGCCGGCAAACGCTCTTGTTTTCCGCAACGATGCCCGATGCGATTCGCAAGCTCGCCGAACGGTTTATGACCGCCCCCGCGGAAGTGAAAATCAAAGCGAAAACCCTGACCGTCGACAAGATCGATCAACATTTTATCGAACTTAAGGAATGGCAAAAATTGGACGTCTTTACGCGCCTTCTTGATATTCAGCAGCCGGAGCGGGCGATCGTGTTCGGCCGCACCAAGCGCCGCGTCGACGAACTCGCCACCGCGCTGCGCAAGCTCGGCTATCCGGCCAAAGGGTTGCACGGCGATTTGACGCAAAATCGTCGGGATCAAGTCATGGATGATTTTAAGAACCATCGCGTCAAAATTCTGGTCGCGACCGACGTCGCCGCGCGCGGATTGGACATCGAGGACGTCACCCACGTCTACAATTTTGATCTTCCCCAAGATCCCGAAAGCTATGTGCACCGGATCGGCCGGACGGGGCGCGCCGGCAAAAGGGGAGAGGCCGTCACGTTTGTGACCCCTCCGGAACGACCGCATCTCTATACCATCGAAAAAGCCATCAAACGCAAAATTGCCCGCATGGCGATCCCGACTCGGGAAGAAGCCTCGGAAGCGCGACGGCAACGGGCGGTCGAAGCGTTGGTCGCGAAGGCGAACGGGCCGGTCGAAGCCCATTATCATCAGCTCGCCGAGGATTTGCTGCACCGCCATGATCCGGTGCAATTGGTCAGTGCGGCTTTAAAAATGATCACACATGAACCCGATATTCGTCCGATCCGCCTGACGGAAGAAAAGCCGCTGCAGGTGAAGCAAAACATCCCGAAACGGCGGTCGGCGGGGCGCAGGTCGCACGCCGTTCGCGGAAAGGCCGATGAACGTCGCCGCACGCGTCGCGAGAAGGCGTGGAACCGAAAATAGGTTTATCCGCAGGGCGCGATGCCGCCTAGATTTCTTCGAAAAGCCCCCTTAATTGGTGCGCGTGGAATGGAAAACGGAACATGCTTATGACTGTTATGGGCCAAAAAAACCCGATCCCGTCGCTCTCGGCGACGAAGGATCGGGTTTTTTGCTTCCGCCGGGCGGTGCGCACCAATTGAATGTCAAGATTTTGGTAAAAATGACTAATCGAAAACGATTGAAATTAAGACAATTCAGTTATACAATATAAATAAAGGCAAGGGGGAATAGCTCATGAAATCAGAACGTTCCCGTGAATCTATGCCGAATCAATCCTTGGTCTTTGAAGAGAAGCTCGTCCCGATCGATCCGATTTACGCGCAGATGGTGGTCGACGCTATCATGGTAAACGCCGAAATGGATTATTTGCGCAAGAAAATCGATGAGAGCTTGGATAAAAGGGATATGGTGGCTTTTATGACATTGAGCCAACGGTATCGCGAATTGAATCGATAATACGCGCCGGCCCGTTCCGCGGGCGGCGTTTTTTTTGGTATTTTTGAAATAAAACACAGACATGCCATCCGAGGGGATGCGGTATGTACGGCGTCATCGCTTTGTTTGATGAAAGAACCGAAAAGCAAATTCAACGCCTCTGGGATGAACTTTATGATAGGAATTTATCGCATTATTCAAAAACGGTCGAGGACAGAAGGCCACATATCACCCTCGCCGCTTATCAGAACCTCAAAAAAGCATCGTTTATAAGGCAGATGGACGAATTTTTCAATGCAACAGACCGCATGCCCGTGATGTTTGGCGCATTGGGGACTTTTTTGCAATCGAAAACGGTTTTTCTTTCTCCGACGCCAACGAAGGCGTTATTGGATTGGCACCACCGTTATCACGAGCGGTTTAAACGGTACAACGATAACCCTTCATCCTTGTATCTGCCGGGAAAATGGATCCTGCACTGCACGATCGCCAGCCATTTGACGGAGGAGCAATTTCGCGGCACTTTCGAATATTGTGCGGAACATTTTCAAACGCTCCATGCCTACATCGAAGAAGTGGCGCTGATCGAGCTGGAGTATGACGGCGATCGGTGCGTGCGCGCGCCCATCCTTTTCTCCAAAAGGTTGGGAAACGTCCACCATGCCTCATGACATGAATTGGGAGATGCGGATGGCTGGCGGTAAGACGGTTTGATGGTGCGCCCGAACGCATCCAACCCGGGAGACTTTGCGCGATAAAACTTTTCACTCGTGATCGCGATCCGCCGCCCGCGAAGGACGATCACGGGACAGAAGGGGCTTGAAAGAGGATTAAGCCCCGCTGTCAGCCGTTTCCGTTTCGGCCGGCTGCCGCTTTATTTCCGGTGGCGGGGAGAGAAGACGGCGTTTTTTTGGCCGGCCACTCGGAGAGAAGCATGCCGCCGAGAATGAGAACGGCTCCGATTTTGCCGGATAAGCTCAATGTTTCTCCGGCCGTGACTCGCGCGGTGGCCGCCGCAAACACCGGCTCCATAAGGAAGATGATCGCGACGTGCGCCGGCGGCGTAAAGCGCTGCAGGCTCGTTTGCAAGGAATAGGCGAGCGCGGTCGCAAACAATGCCGTAAAGAGACAGGCGAACAAGACTTGTCCCTTTTCAAACGGCTGCCAGGAAAACGTGGTCCGCACGCCGTCAAAGAGGGCGCCGCACAAAAAATTGAGCAGCGAAACCGTGATCAGCTGGACGGCGGTGAGCAATAAACTCGAGTGGTCGCGGGTGACTTTGGCCGTCAAGACGATGTGAAGCCCGAAGGCGAAGGCGCACATCAAGGCCAAAGCGTCGCCCCGCTGGATGGCGAAGCCATCCAAATCCGAAAGGAAGTAGAGGCCGAGCGTCGCGATCACCGCGCCGAACCAAGCGGTTTTTTCGGGCCGGTTTTTCAGGAGCGCCCAGGCGAGAACGGGAACGAGCACGACCGACAAGCCCGTGATGAAGGCCGTTTTTGAACTGGTGGTGTACAGCAGGGCGAGCGTCTGCGTGCCGTAACCGACGAAGAGGAGGACGCCGAGTGCCAAGCCGTGCCGGATGAGTTGGGTATTGAATGCCTTCGGATTTTTGATGGCGATGAAGCCGGCCGCGGCCCCAAGCACGACGGCGGCGGCGAGAAAACGCCAGGCGTTGAATGCGAATGGCGGCATGAGGTTGACCGCGTTTTGAACGACGATAAATGTCGATCCCCAGATAAACGTGACAAACAATAATCCAAGATCAGACAACCATTTTCTTTTCATCTGCCACCTCGATCCACTGTCCCTCTCAATTTGACCGAGTCTCATGAACGATTCTTTTGGCTCTATCCACATTTTAATGAAAATACGCACATTTGGCCAACCCGAACGGTTTGAGACGCGATGACCTGGCGCCGAACGCGCGGCCTTGTTTGCCGAAACGGGCCGCCGACGCCGTTCTCCAATCGGTTTGCCTGGGATCAAGCGGGTTGGGGGCGGTCCGGCATGCGGAGCAAATCGAGCTTAGAGCGGAGAAAAGATTGAATCCCAAAACCGCTGCTCCGATTTGGTTTTTCATCGTCGCCTATGCTATCTTGAAAACAAGGAGGTTATTGCTATGTCTACGACCTACGAAGAATACATGCGCGAGATCGTCAGACCGATGCGGGAAGAGTTGACGAACGCGGGTTTTAAGGAATTGCGAACGCCGGAAGAAGTGGATCGCTATATGGAAACGGCGGAAGGGACGACGCTCGTTTTCGTAAATTCCGTCTGCGGCTGCGCGGCGGGGTTGGCGCGCCCCGCGGCGGTCCAAGCGCTTGATCACGAGAAAAAGCCGGATCATCTGGTGACGGTCTTTGCTGGTCAAGATCGGGAAGCGACCGCGCGCATGCGCGAGTATTTCGGCGACTATGAACCGTCTTCACCGTCCATGGCCCTTTTGAAAGACAAAGAGGTCGTCCATTTCATCCCACGGGAAGAAATCGAAGACGAAGACGTCGAGGCCATCGTCCGCCGGCTTCATGAGATTTTTGATCAATTTTGTTGAACGGCTTCGCCTGACCTGCATGGCGGTCCGAAATCCGGGGGATCACACGATTATACCGGTATCACCGTCATGTACGTTGGCCGCCCGTATGGGGCTTGCCGAACGGTTTAAGCGCCAAGCGACGGACTTGGCGCTTTATTTTCTATGGCTGCCTTTCGCGGATAGAATCGCTGCGGAAAATCTGTTAAGATTAATAGCGATTAGCGGCAAGCGCTAGGAGGGATAAAATGGCTCAAGATTATCGCATACTCCTTTATTATAAATACGTCACCATCGACGATCCCGAGACGTTTACGAAGGAGCACCGCGCCTTTTGTCAGGAACTGGGCGTGAAAGGGCGGATTTTGATTTCATCGGAAGGGCTGAACGGAACCATCTCCGGCACGGTGGAGCAAACCGACCGTTATATGAAAGCGCTGCGGGAGGATCCGCGCTTCCACGACATCGAGTTTAAGATCGACGAAGCCGACGGCCATGCTTTTAAAAAGCTTTCCGTCCGCCACCGCAAAGAAATCGTCGCTCTGAAACTCGAGGAAGATGTCAACCCGAATGAAGTGACCGGCCGTTACCTCGAACCGAAGGAATTCTATGAAGCGTTGCAGGAGGACGACGTCATCGTCATCGATGCGCGCAATGATTACGAAACGCAAATCGGCCATTTCCGCGGCGCGATTTTGCCCGATATCCGTTCGTTCAGGGAGCTGCCCGAATGGGTCGACAAGCATTTGGCCGACAAAAAGGACAAAAAAATTCTCACCTATTGCACCGGCGGCATCCGTTGCGAGAAGTTCACCGCCTATTTAATCAAGAAAGGGTTTAAAGACGTCAATCAATTGCACGGCGGCATCATTCGGTACGGCAAAGACCCTGAAGTCCGCGGCCGCCTTTTCGACGGCAAATGTTACGTGTTCGACAACCGCATCCGCGTGCGGGTCAACCGGACGGAGGAAGACGTCGTCGTCGGACGCTGCTACCATTGCGGCAAACCGGAGGATCGTCTCGTCAACTGCGCCAATCCCGAGTGCCATCGCCAGTACATCTCGTGCGAAGCGTGCGAAAGAAAATATCAACGTTCTTGTTCCAAGGCGTGCCGGGAGCATCCGCGCAACGAATACGTCAGGACGGAAGATCCGGTTTTGTCGACGCGCTGATCCGTCGCGGGAGAAGAACGAGAGCGTCCGGGGGGAGAAATGAACGATGAACCATCCGTTTATCCGCAACGAGCGGGAAGAGCGGCTTTTCGCATTAGCCGACGGGCTGGCCAACCGCATGAAAAAACAAGCGGCGCAATATGACCAAACGGGGGATTTTCCCTTTCAACACTATGAGTGGTTAAAAGAGTCCGGGTATACCGCTCTTTCCGTGCCCAAGGAGTACGGCGGCGAGGCATTGACGCTCACCGAGCTCGTGCTCATTCAGGAAACGCTGGCACAAGGCGATCCGGCGACGGCGTTCGGCGTCGG
The DNA here is from genome assembly GCF_002003465.1 of Caenibacillus caldisaponilyticus. Classification (GTDB taxonomy): domain Bacteria; phylum Bacillota; class Bacilli; order Bacillales; family Sporolactobacillaceae; genus Caenibacillus; species Caenibacillus caldisaponilyticus. Next base: position 8,799 of record NZ_BDDQ01000051.1, read on the forward strand.
CTGGCATCTCGGCATTCTGATGGATCTTTCCGTCCGCCGCGAATGGCCGGAGGCGATTTTTAAAAAAGTTTGTGAAGCCGTCGTCCAAAAGGGCGAGCTGATTAACCGGGCGATGACCGAACCGGCGACCGGCAGCCCGACCCGCGGCGGCAAGCCCGTGACGACGGCGCGGCGAAGCGGAGATGAATGGGTGTTGAACGGCCGCAAGACGTTTACAACGCTCTCGCCCATCGCCGACCGCTTTATCGTCTCGGCCACCATCGCGAACACGGACGAAGTGGCTGGTTTTCTCGTCGATCGCCGGGCGCCCGGCCTCTCGTTTGATAAGACGTGGGATACGCTGGCTATGAGAGCAACAAGAAGCGACGATCTGGTTTTGGAAGAGGTTCACCTTCCCGCGGACGCCAAGGTCGAAACGTTCGGAAAGGGGAGTGAACTTCCGCCCGCTTGGTTGTTGCATATCCCGGCCTGTTATCTCGGCATCGCGCTTTCGGCGCGGCACGACGTCATCCGCTTTGCCGAAAGCTATCAGCCAAACAGCTTGGGCCATCCGATCAAAGACGTCCCCCGCGTGCGCGATTACGTCGGGGAAATCGAACTGGAGTTGATCAAAGCGCGCCACACCCTTTACAGCGTCGCGCGATGGTGGGACGAAGCGGAAGACCGCCGTTCCGAAATGGGACCGGAGCTGGCGGCGGCGAAAACGATCGTCCTCGAAGCCGTCCATCGCGTCGTCGCCCGTGCCATGCGCATCGTGGGCGGGCAAAGCTTGTATAAAGCGCTTCCGTTTGAACGTTATTACCGGGATGTCGTGGCCGGTCTTTTCAATCCGCCCACGGACGACAGCGTCCTCACCATGCTCGCCGCCCGCGCGTTCGGCGACTGAGCGGGGCGGGGAAAAACGCAACGTCGGCCATCTACAAGAAAGGTCGACATATAAAACGGCATGGATGGCCGTCGGGCTAACCGTAGAACGGACGTTGGCCGTATCCGACGGACGTGTTCAGCCAGGAACGGTCAATGCTTCGGCTTGCACCGGGGAAACCGGTGATCATAGCGAGCCGGGTGGTGTCCAGGCGCGTCGCCCGGTTCATGAGATAAGCGGAAACCGTAGCGCCGGCGCGCCGGTTTTTGTTTAAAGCGTCGATGACGCCGTCGGCTTTCTTGATGCCGACGCCGTGCCCATAATAATAGCCGTTTGGCAATTCGACGGCGTTCTCGCCCTGCCATTGCGGGGTGCGCGGGTTCACTTGAGGGTTTTTAAAATAACGAATATCGCCGGGAATGCCGTGATCCGCGACGGTCTCGATGACGAGGGGCAGGCGTTCATCTTCGTGCCAATCCCAAAGATAGATGTTTCTGTAAACCGCATCAAAACGAGCGGAACCGATGGCGGTCATGACGGCTTTGAACAACAAGATGACCATCGCGGTGGCGCATTCAAACGCATAGAGTTGGCCGTTATGAAAGATGTCGTTGATGGCGGCGCTCGGCGAGGCATCTTGGCCCAGCCGGAATCCGCCTTCTTCGGTAAGGTTCCAGTATTTTTCGTTGCATTTTGAATAGTAGAACGTGGCGAAGCGCACTTGGCTGTTGTTCATGTCGTGAGCGGCCTGAACGAGCGCGGCGCGCAGGCGGATGTCAAATTGAAGGATATTGATGTGGGAAAAGGCGAAGACGTCCCGATTCGTCGCCATGGCGTTCAGAATCTCTCGAGCGGATGCGGATTGGCCGCCGAGCGTCGTCAACGCTTCCGGCGCCAGCGGTTGGCCGTTAATGAGTATCATGGCCGTCCCTCCTCCGGCAGGCTGAGCCTGATTTGCTCTTGTAGCGGCTGGCGCATCCACTCCCGCCATCTCTGCCGCTGCCAGCGCCGCAATCGTTCCGAATGCGCCGCCAAGCGGACTTGCAAAGCGTGGGGAAGGCGGATGAATTGTTCCCATCTCTCCCGTTCGACGGGCGTCATGCCCCGATAGGGCGTTCCGGTTCTGCGGTCGATGGGGACGCCTAGGTATTTCGCCGGCGCATGGACGGCATAAGGGATCGGATGTGGAAAACTGTCATTGTTTTCGCCGGTGTGGATCAGATAGGGGAGATTCGACTCCAGCCAATGAGCGACGGTTTCGGCGCTTTCCCGTCCGTCTCGCGCTTCCTTCACGCCGGGAATAAAGCCCAAAATTTTTTTGGCCAAAACGACGTCTTCCGGCGCATTGGAATATAAATAACGGGCGACATAGAGCAAGCTTTGCGGCTCGTTGGCATCGTAAAAGGCGGACAAGAGGTAATGGCGTTCTTCTCCCGCCCGGTGGCGGTGGAAGATGATGTCGACGATCTCACCAAGACAATCTTCGTTAAAATGGTGCAACAGATGAAGACAGGCGCCGTCGACGACAGCGGTGTAGTGTTCGTCAATCTTCTCCGTTGCTCCGGTTGAAACGATCCATCGCAAACAATGAATGCCGTGGTGGTGTTGTTCAAAGAAATCGGCATTCATCGGAAAATGAAACGGCTCGCCGTGGATGATGGATTCGATGTGGTAGAGGGCGAGGCGATTTTTCAACGACAGATGTTGATCATCTTTATGCAAATCGGATTTCAATGTATAGAGCACCGGAAACACGAGATCCGGTTCATTGAGCTGCTTGACGGCATGGACCGGATCGGCGCGATACCATTTTTTCCAAATTTTCTTCACCTCTTCGGTTCCATGAGTGCGAAAGACGTCATTCAGAGGGCCGGGCGTTGTGTAATTCACCGCTATCCCTTCCTTTTGCAGTTTTGACGGCAACCGGATAAGGCCCTTTCCACTCCAGCGCGTTAAAGACGAGAATGTCGCTTTTTTAAAGAATATGAGCGCCCGGAAGGAAACATGAACGCGACCGCTCGCGCGCGATGGAACGGGATGGGGGAGCCGATCGCAGTAAAGGAAAGAGCGGCGGTGCGTCGATGGCGTGCCCGGCTCCGATAAAAACAGAGGGGTGGCAAAGCTTGAAGAGAAAGCGTGTTTTTACGGCCGCGTTCGGGAGTGGCGCTTGTCGGCCTGAGAGGATGAGGCCAGTCGGACCCGCTGCCATCTGTAAAAACGCGGGGCGGTTCGCCCGCCCCGTCGCATAAAAATAGGGACGGCGCTCATCCGGCGTCATCCCGGCGTCGTCCGAACCGTTCACAAGCCTTTCCTAAGGGCGTTCGCTGGCCCTTGGAAGCATCCATACGGGTTTGCGCTAGTTTGGCGTGCCCTCTAAAAACGCTTGGATGCGTTCGGCGAACGCCTTGCGGTCGTATTGGTAAAAGAGGGTGGAGGCGCGGCGCACCGGATCGCCGAAAAAGAAGCGTTCATAGAGCTCTTGCCGGCTGCCGAAGGCGCTCATCGTCGCGTCCCAGGCGAGGCGGAACAAGCGGGTTTTTGCTTCGCCGTCACCGGTTGTGGTTTTTAAATAGCGGCGTAAAGCCGAGCCGATTTCCGACTGAAAAGCAGCTTCTGACGGTGTCGAAACAAGGCCGCTCGCCCCGAGCTGTTTGACGATCTCGACCAAACGCGGATAGGTCTTCGCGAAGTAGATCGTCGCCGCTTGAAGAGGATTCGGATCAGGGGTCATGACGCCCCAGCGGTTCTCTTTGGCGTTTTGTTCCGCGGACAGGACAAACCCTTTCATCGCTTCCAGGGCGATGATCGCTTCGCTGACTTTTTCATGGACATGTTGATATTCTCCGATATTGATCGAATCGATGATCGCTTGCATCAGGCCGAGGAAGAACTCGATTTTTACGATGCTTTTGCTGACGACATGATGCGTTGTCAAGGGATAAAATCCGCTCTCTTGATAGATGCGGTTGTTCACCTCCACGTCGCCGTGAAGAAACACCCGCTCCCACGGAACGGTGACGCGGTCGAAGACGACGATGGTGTCCATTTCTTCAAAACGCGAACTCAACGGATGGTCAAAAGCCGAATCGCTGCCGACGAACGAATCCCGGCAAATAAAAGACAATCCGGGCGTGTTGTTCGGAAGGGTAAAGGCGTACGCCATCCCACGCGCCGCTTTCGCCCGGGGAAGCCTTGCGCCGGTGGGAAAGACGAGGATTTCCTCCGTCGTCGCCCCTTGGGTGGCGAGCAGCCGCGCCCCGTGCACGACGATCCCGTCTTTGTTTTCTTCGATCATGCGGGCGCCGATGATTTCATCGGGGTTTTCCGCAAAAAGGCTTGATCGGTCGGATTGCGGCGTGACAAACGTGTGGGTGAGAGAGATATCGCGGGTCATGGCGTATTCATAATAACGCTTCAAGTTGTCGGCGGCCTGGGAATTTTCTGTCTTAAAGAGATCGGCGGCTGTTCCGAAAGCCATCACGACGGTGTTCATGTAATCGGGGGAACGGCCGAGCATTCCTGCGGTATGCCGCGCCCAGTGTTGGGTGGCCAGGCGCCTGCGTTCCAAGTCTTCTTTTGTCTTCGGAGCGAGATACGCCCTGCCGACGCGGTCGCCGGACGCCGTCTTGGCGGTTAATAAATCGGCAAATCTTGGATCATGTTGGAGATCATACAGCTCGGCCTGGGTTTTGATGATGCCTTTAAATGCGGGATGTTCCGACAGTTTCCCGGTAACTTTTTCTCCGTTATACCAAACGTCGGCGTTTAAGCCATCGATGCGTGTGATGTACGTTTTACCGTCAATTGCCGGCATGGTCTTCACCTCTTTTATTCACGTCAATATATATTAGCCCTGCGCACCGAAAACCGTGACGGACTTTTGCCCATACGCGCTTCGGGCATCCATTTTCATGAATGGCATAGTGAAGTCGGCGGCCGCTTGCAGGCTTGATGCGTTCGTTCCCATCCGCAAGACGGCTTTTAATTCGGCGTTGCCTCTCGATTTTCGCGTTTTTTTGTTATACTGGTAGCAAAGTGGTCCGAAAGGGAGGAATTGGCGTGAGCGAGCCCTTTCATCAAGGGGATATCGTTAAAGTCAGGAGCAAAACCGGCGAATACGTCGCCCGCTTTCTTGAATATCGCAACGAACAATACGCCGTCGTTGAAGTGCTGGCCGTGTTGAAACACCCGACGCAGGGAGACCTCCATCATCCGAACGAAGTCCACGTTCCGCTTTTTCATGAGCGGAAAGCCCATGCGTTTCATGAAAAAGTTCTTGTCAACAACCATGCCATTTTGCGATACGATGGGGAAATCCCGGATTATGAAGCGTCTTTAAGAACGGCGCTGGCGGAAAAGATCGCGGCGCTGGCCGATCGCGATGACCCGTGGGCGAAGAAATCCGTCGACATCCTCAAGAGTTTGGAGAAGGAATATTTCAAAACGCGATCGTAACAACCCGGCGTCAGATGCACGCCGTTTGATCGGACGATAAAGGTGGGAAAGAGATGCGACAATATCTTGATCTATGCGAACGGATTTTGCGGGAAGGAACGCGGAAAAACGATCGGACCGGAACGGGGACGATCAGCGTGTTCGGTCATCAAATGCGCTTTCGCCTGGAGGACGGCTTTCCGCTTTTGACGACCAAAAAATTGCATGTGCGCTCCATCATTTATGAACTGCTTTGGTTTTTGCGGGGAGACACGAACATCAAATTTTTAAACGACAACCGCGTGACGATCTGGGATGAATGGGCCGACGAAAACGGCGATCTCGGTCCCATTTACGGCCATCAGTGGCGGTCATGGCCGGGAAAGAACGGCGAAACGATCGACCAGATTTCAAACGTCATTGAAGAGATCCGCAAGAACCCGGACTCGAGAAGGCTCATCGTCACCGCCTGGAATCCGGTGGATATTCCTGAGATGGCGCTTCCGCCGTGCCACTGTTTGTTCCAATTTTACGTCAGCGACGGGCGCCTGTCCTGCCAACTCTATCAGCGGAGCGGCGACGTGTTTCTAGGCGTGCCTTTCAACATCGCTTCTTATGCGTTGTTGACGCATATGGTCGCCCACGTGACCGGATTGAAGGTCGGCGAATTCATCCATACTTTGGGCGACGCGCACATCTATCTGAATCATATCGAGCAAGTGAAACTGCAGTTGACGCGGGAGCCCCGGCCGCTGCCCAAACTCGTCATCAAGCGCGACGTCGAGTCGATCTTCGATTTTAAATATGAAGATTTTGAGATTGTCGATTATCATCCGCATCCTCACATTAAAGGTGAAGTGTCCGTATGATCGCCTTTGTGCTTGCCATGGACGTTAACGGTCTGATCGGAAAAGACAATGGGCTGCCGTGGCACCTGCCGGCCGATTTGAAATATTTCAAAAAACTGACGATCGGCCATCCGGTCGTCATGGGGCGAAAAACGCATGAATCGATCGGCCGGCCGCTGCCGGGGCGCCGCAACGTTGTGCTGACCCGACAGACGGATTATGAAGCGCGCGGTTGTGAAGTCTATCATGCGGCCGAGGATATATTAAAACGAGCGCGTGGCGCTTCCATTTGGTTTGTCATCGGCGGTCTGCAAGTGTTTCAAGCGTTTGAACCTTTTGCGGATCGGATGTACATCACGCTCATTGAGCACGCGTTTGACGGCGATACCCATTTCACGTTTGATCGCGACGCCTGGCGGCTGGTATCGGACGTTCCGGGCCAGGTCGATGAAAAAAACCGCTGGCCCCATCGCTTTCAAATCTATGAAAGAAGGAAGCGTTGAAGCACGGCTGCGCCTATCGGCGCGCCGTGCTTTTCTTTGGCGGCCGCCGGCGTTTTTCGAACGGAACGGTAAACGGCGAAGCGGATGGCCTTGCGGATGACGGAAACCGGTCATGCTCGGTTGGATGAATGGAACGCTGCGCTCGGAATCTATAAGATTTAAAAGGATGGCTTGCGGCACGGCCGCGCTTTCACCGGCGGCACGCGAACGGCATAAGCTATTAAAAAGCGTGTGAACGCAGGTGGAGTTGGTATCGTGGAATTTTATCCGATCGTCGCAAGCGGTATATACATGGCGGTCGGCCTCTTGATGGGAGTGGTCGTCGCTCTCGCACCCGCGCGCCATGATGATTTGACGGTGAAACAGCGGCTGAGCTTGTTCGGGCTGTTGCTGTTTGCCTGGTTCCCGTTATCCGTGATCGCTTTTTTCTTGGGACCTTTCCTGCACGTGTGTTTGAACGATATGCAATGAAGCGCCGAGGACCATTTCCGTGATGATGCGAAGAGGTTTTTCTTGGAGCATCAAAGCCGTCGAGAACGAAAACCCGTAAGGCGCCTTCCGGGTTTTTTGAACGGTCGCGGGGAAAGCTCTCCGAAACCCGAAGGGCAATAAAAACGGCGGGAGGATGCGCGCATCCTCCCGCCGCTATGCGCTGAATGCCTCAACCGATCAACGGTTGTCGACTTTTTCCGGATACATGTCATGGTGTGCGAGCCGGTCTTCGGCAATCGCTTCCCACTTTGTGCCTTTTTTCCCGTAATTGACGTAAGGGTCGATGCTGATGCCGCCCCTGGGGGTGAACTTTCCCCAGACTTCCAAATACTTTGGATCTAAGAGCCGGATGAGATCGTCGGCGATCTTGTTCACGCAATCTTCATGGAAACCGCCGTGATTCCGAAAGCTGAACAAATACAATTTCAATGACTTGCTTTCCACCATCAGGCGATCGGGTACATAGCTGATGTAAATGGTGGCGAAGTCCGGTTGGCCGGTGATCGGGCATAAGCTCGTGAATTCGGGACAGTTAAATTTGACAAAGGTGTCCCGGTGAGGATTCGGATTTTCAAACGTTTCCAAAAGGCTGGGGTCATAGTCGAAAATATAGCGCGTTTCTTTGTTCCCTAAATGCGTCAACCCTTTTATGTGTTCGCGGTCGTCTGCCATTTTTCATCCTCCTCATGCGCGCTTCCATCCGCTGGCGCCTTTCGACTCAAGAAATCGTTGGCTGCGCGCGGCTTACAGGTCGCAGATGCATGGAGAAACCCATGCGAAGCTTATAGAAAAACGGGTTGGCGGTCCTCGTTGAGCGTTTGTCCACCGTGCAATTTTTCATTATACAAGATGGTCCATCCCCCGGCAATGGAAAGAGGCGCGGGCCACGCGGGATTGCCGTTGCAGATGGCAATGCCCCACGGAAATGGAAGAACGCCCATCCCTTTCACGTCCGCTTCGGTTGAGAGGGGGCGTTCAAGTCCCTGTTGCATGGCGCGAAAGACGGTCGTGGACGGGCGATCAATCATCAAGCGGATTGACGCTTTCGGTGCCGTTGAGATGGGCGATCATATCGGTCAGCAGATCGATTTCCGCTTCAATGTCGGCAAGGCTTGCCGTTTCCACGGGCGAGTGCATATATCTCAACGGCAAGGAGACGAGGGCAACGGGCACGCCGGTTCCCGTCAGGCGCATGCGATCGGCATCGGTGCCGGTTTCCCGCGGCGTCAGTTCATACTGGAGGTTTATCTTTAACCGTTCGGCGGCATCTTCCAGCAACCGGTTCACTTTTATGTTGATCGGCGCTCCCTTGGCGAGGACGGGGCCCCTCCGAGCTTGACATCGCCGTATTTGGCGCGATCCACACCGGGATAATCGGTCGCAAATGTGACGTCACACGCGATCGCAAACGTCGGACGAACCGAAGACGCGGCGAAATAGGCGCCGCCGAAGTTCGTTTCTTCATTTACCGTGCTCGCGGCGTACACGCCGACTTGGCATCCTTTTTCGGCCAGCCGCTTTAAGGTTTCCGCAATGATAAATGCGCCGGTGCGGTTGTCGAGGCCCCGTCCGGCGATCCGTCCGTTTTCCAGCAGCTCGGGTTCCCGTTGATAGACGACGGGATCGCCGATTTTCACAAAATCTTTCAGCTCTTCTCCGGATGTGGCGCCGCAGTCGATGTACAAATCCTCCACGCTTAAGTCATCTTTTACGCCGCCGTGGTGTTCGGCGTTGACGCCAAAAACGCCGTTTATGCGTTTGCCGCTTCCCAAGATGGTGACCTTCATGCCGACGGCCGTTTTGGGACTGATGCCTCCTAATTTTTCAACACGGATAAAACCGTCGTCATCGATCTGTTTGACCATAAACGCGATTTCATCACAGTGCCCGGCGAGCAGGACTTTATAGTCGACATCAGGATTAAGACAGGCGATGACGTTGCCGGCCCCGTCGGTGTCGACGCGATGGGCAAACGGTTTAACGTAATCCCTCCATTTTTTTGAATTTCGATTTCCATTCCGGAAGGAGACGGTGTTCTCAATAATTCCAATAAAAATTCCCGGTTCAAATCGATTTCCTCCTTAAAGGCGGCAACGATTGCCGCGTTTCGGGCATTGTCCAGACCACTATCACTTTATCATAAGTCAAAAAAATTATATAATGAAGTACAAATGTCCACTTACAAAATTCGACGGAATAAGGGCGACCGAAACCGGGGTGTTCGTTTTTAACACTGGGGGAAATGGCAGGATGAACGACCATAACCAAATCGCATCTTTTTTCACGACGAATCAGGAATTGGAAAATTACCTGTTTTATACGAAATATTTTTCGGACATGTTGTCCCGCCATCAAATCGACAGCGGGAGATTGATTTACGTTTCACCGTCCGCCAAACAGCTCTTGCATTTTCGCTCCTACGATTTGTACGGCCAGTCCCTCTACCAGTTCATCCATCCCGATGATCTCACCTTCGTCAAAGCCTGTTTTCAAGAAAAGGCCAACGAATCCGGCAGAGTGACGTATCGTTTGCGAAGGAAAGAAGGCGATTACATTTGGGTGGAATCGCAGTTTAAAAAGATCGCGGATACGTTTTCCTGCCCAACGGCGAGCGGAGAAGAATGCTTCTGCGTGACGCGGGACATCGGCGAATATAAAACAGCCGTGGAAGACATGCGCTTGCGGGAACAAAAGTACCGCACCCTTGTCGAACACGCGCATGATACGATCGGCATCCTTTCTCCGGAAGGCCATTTCATTTTCTTGAATGAAAGCGGTAAACGGCTCTTCGGCATCACCCGCTCCGATGAGGTGATCGGCCGTTCGCTCATTGCGTTTATGCACGATAAGGACAAAGAAAAGATCACCAACTTTTTTAAGAACAGTTGGAAGATCGAAGAAGCCGTCGAATTTCAAGATCTCATCATCGTTCGCACCGATCGGGAGACGCGCGATGTCGAGATCAAATTCATCCCCACGCATTACCGGGAACGAAGAACGCTGCAAGTCGTCATCCGCGATGTCACGGAGCGAAAAAAGACGGAAGCCATGTTGCAGCAAACCGAAAAATTGTCGGTCGTCGGTCAATTGGCCGCGGGCATCGCCCATGAAATCCGCAACCCGCTGACGGCGATCAAGGGCTTTACCCAGCTGTTAAAGGATGAGATCAACCACAAATATTCCCAAGTCATTTTGCAAGAACTCGATCGCATAGAGTCGATCGTCAGCGACCTGTTGATCCTGGCCAAACCGCAAGTGTCCGAAATCGAGCGGGCGGATTTGCTCGACCTCCTTAACCGAGTGATCACTTTGTTGAATTCCCAAGCGATCCTGCACAATATCCTCATCAAACTGGAATGCGATGAAGAGGCCATCGAAATCGATTGTGAACCGGACAAACTCCAACAAGTTTTTATCAACTTCATCAAAAATTCCATTGAGGCGATGACGGAAGACGGCGGTACGATCACCATAAAAGTGCGGCTGAGGCGTCCGAATGCGGTCGATATTTTATTTATCGACGAAGGCGTCGGCATTCCGGCCGATCGCCTGGAAAAGGTGGGCGAACCGTTTTACAGCACAAAGGAAAAAGGGACGGGGCTCGGTTTGATGATTTGCCAAAAAATCATCCGCAGTCACCACGGCCGGATGGCAATTGAGAGCACCGTCGGAGTCGGTACGACGATTACGGTGACGCTTCCGCTCAAGCACGGCGATCGCCTTGAAAATGTTTAAGCATGGCGAAGCCGTGAGCCGCTTGGGTTGCCGTCATTTAATCTCTTTGCGGGCGAACAGAAGCGTGCAGGAGGTTAGGCGGGCGCCCCTTGGCGTACATGGCCGGATGGGGTCACCGTGATCCGGGTCATTATTGGGCATTCGCGGGAAAGGAAATGGCGGCGTGCTTTATGTCGTTTTGATGGCAAAATGCCGCGTGGAATTGACAAGTGAGTCGAATGCGGTATAATATTTGCAAACTGAGGAATGATGTCTGAAACCGTCGATTCGGTATCCCGGCAAGGCGGGAAGTGACGGATGCGGCCTTCGCGGTTGGTCCATTGGAAGTGACAGCCGAATTCCGCGGGCGTTGGTGTGATGTCCGCGTGAACACGGGAATCCTTCCCGTCTCTATTTGGGGGCGGGGTTTTTATATTTGATCGGAAAAGAGGAGTGGCATGAAGGTTTATAAAGAAAGATTCGCTCAACAATTACATACCGTTTTTTCCGACTTGAGCATCGAAGAGATTTTACAATTGATCGAAAAACCGAAGATCGAGGCACACGGCGATTTGGCTTTTCCGTGTTTTCAACTGGCAAAGACATACCGGAAAGCGCCCCAACTGATCGCTCAGGAAGCCGCTGAACGACTGGCGGATGCCGCTTTTGAAAAAATCGAGGCCAACGGCCCGTACATCAACGCGTTTATCAACCGAAAAGAAGCCTATCAAACCGTGCTGAACGAAGTTTTGGAAAAACGGGAGGCGTTCGGCGCCCATGATTTCGGCAAGGGCAAAACGATCGTCTACGATCTGTCTTCGCCGAACATCGCCAAACCGTTTTCCATGGGGCATTTGCGCTCGACGGTCATCGGCAACGCGATCGCCAACATTTCCGAGAAATGCGGATATGATACCGTCCGCATCAATTACATCGGCGACTGGGGCACGCAGTTCGGCAAATTGATCGCCGCCTACAAAAAATGGGGGGACGAAGCGGCCGTCCGCAAAGAGCCGATTCGCACGCTGTTCAAGCTGTACACCCGTTTCCACGAAGAAGCGGAAAAGGATCCGGCGTTGAACGACGAAGGCCGGCTCTGGTTCAAAAAGCTGGAGAGCGGCGATGCGGAAGCGCGCGAGCTTTGGCAATGGTTCCGCGACGTGTCGATCGAAGCTTTTAATGAGATTTATGACTTGCTGAACGTCTCGTTCGACTCGATGAACGGCGAAGCGTTTTACAACGACAAAATGGACGCGGTCGTCCGTGAACTCGAAGAGAAAGGGCTGCTGACGGAATCGGACGGGGCGCTCGTCGTCCGCCTGGATGAAGACGACTTGCCCCCATGCCTCATCAAGAAAAAAGACGGGGCAACCCTTTATGCGACGCGGGATTTGGCATCGGCCCTTTACCGCAAGCGCACCTATGATTTCGATGAGGCGCTTTACGTCGTCGGCCATGAACAGTCGCTGCATTTCACGCAGATCAAAAAAGTGCTGAAGAAAATGGGTTACGACTGGGCGGACCACATCGAACATGTGCCGTTCGGCATGATCCTGCAAGGCGGCAAAAAAATGTCGACCCGCAAAGGCAAAGTGGTCTTGCTCGAAGAAGTGTTGCGGGAAATCATCGCCTTGGCGGAAAAGAACATTTTGGAGAAAAACCCGTCGCTTCCGAACAAAGAAGAAGTCGCCAAACAAGTCGGGGTCGGCGCGGTCATTTATCACGACCTCAAGCATTACCGCATGAATGACGTCGAGTTTTCCTTTGACGATATGCTGCGCTTTGAAGGCAATACCGGCCCATATTTGCAGTACACCCATGCGCGCGCGCATTCGATCTTGCGCAAAGCGGGCCGGACGGTATCCGAAGTGAACGGCGGCCTGGAGGATGATGGATCGTGGGCGGTCGTGAGCGCCATCGCCGCCTTCCCGGATGACGTGAAGAACGCTTTCATCGACCGCGATCCGTCACAGATTGCCAAATCCATCTTCCGCATCGCCCAAAGCTTTAACCAATACTACGCCCATGAACGCATTCTCGACAGCGACGATGTCGATCTGAAACTCGCCCTTGTCGAAGCGGTCACCATCGTCATCAAGGAAGGATTGCGCTTGCTCGGCATCGAAGCTCCAAAAGAAATGTAAAAAGCGGACAAGACGTGGCATACGAAGCCGCTTGGCGCGGGAGTCGCCAAGCGGCTTTTCCTTTTTTCGGCACACCCGACTAACGGTGTGCCGTTTTCATTTATCCACGATCGAATGGGCATGAGTTTTCGCCATAAACGAGGCAGATGGGGAGGCTTATTGCTGAATGACGGCGGCCTATCGGGCTTAAGGCGTTTTCCAAGGGGTTCTACCATGAAGGGATGCATCCCGTGTTTAGCCTTCACATGCTCAGCGGCGGGTGTGCCCCGCAAACGTTTCAGTCTAAAGTCCCAGAAGCCCGTCGACTTTTTTCGTAGAGAGAAGTTCCATCCGATCGCCGATGCCGAAACAATGAGGACTTCGATAGGATTAAGTCAAGGCTTCCGGATAAAAGGTGTGTTCCAGCCGGCGAAGCGGGCGATCGGATCGGAAAATGAGGGCGATCGCCAAGGTTCCGTGCGGAAACGGCATATGAATGCAAGGTTCGGTCGGATGCAATCAAAAACTGAGGAGGCTAAAAAAATTGAAGAAGGAAAAAGTGGTGATGATTACCGGCGCGTCCAAAGGGCTTGGGCGGGCGCTCGCCCATGCCTTTGCGGAATCAGGCGCCCAACTGGCCCTCTGCGCGCGAAGGGAAGGGCCGCTGTTTCAAGTCAAAAAAGAACTGGAGTCCATCGCCGCCGATGTTTTGGCGGTTCCGGCCGACGTTTCGGATCCGGACGATGTGGAACGCTTTGTCTCGCTTGCTGAACGGCGCTTCGGGCGCGTCGACGTGTTGATCAACAACGCGTCGATTCTCGGCCCGAGCCCGATGCCGTATCTCGCGGATTATCCGATCGAGGATTTCCGCCATGTCTTGATCACGAACGTCTTCAACCCGTTTTTAATGACGAAACGGGTGCTTTCCGGCATGTTGCAAAGAAATGAAGGGTGTATCATCAATGTCACCTCGTCCGCGGGACACGTCGGCTATGCGGGGTGGGGCGCTTACGCCGTCTCGAAGTTCGCCCTTGAAGGATTGACTTACACGTGGGCGGAAGAGCTGGCGGAAAGCGGCGTTCGCCTCCATTTGGTCGATCCGGGAGAAATGGATACCGAGATGCATGCGCTCGCCGTTCCGGACTGTGATTATGAACTGGCCGATCCCCGCGACGTGGCCGAGGTGTTTTTGTATTTGGCGTCGGATGCCGCCAAACCGCTTCACGGCCGTTTGATCGAAGCCGAACGCTTTTGGAAGGAGAGATCCGAGGATGGCGCCGCTGTCGATGCCGTTTAAAGTACCTGAGGCGTTGAACGCCGACCGTCCTCCCGAAAGGCGCGGGCTCCGCCGCGATCACGTCCGAATGCTCGTCACCGAGCGCGGGACCGGATTGACGCATGACGATGTGTTCTATCGTTTGCCCGACTATCTGAAACCCGGGGATCTCGTGGTGTTGAACAACAGCCGGACGATTCCGGCGGTTTTGAGAGGGCGTGCCATTGCGAGCGGGCGGCCCGTTGAAATTCGCTTGGCGCGGCCGGTCCATGCCGCGGTGTGGGAAGCGATGATCGTGACCGACGACGTTCAGCCCGGAGATGAAATCGTTTTGTCCACCGGCGTGACCATCCGGATCGGCTCAAAGGGACGCCGTTCGCCTTTTCATAGCATTGAATTTTCGCTCGCCGGCGAGGCGCTTTGGAACGCCATTTACGAAGCCGGAGAGCCGGTGCGCTATGAATATATTCACGAGCCTTGGCCGCTTTCGGATTACCAGACGGTCTTCGGCGCGGTGCCGGGATCGGTGGAAATGCCGTCCGCCGGCCGGCCGTTCAGCTGGGAATTGCTCCAACGTCTTAGAGAAAAGGGGATAGGCATCGGCTTTTTGCAGCTCCATACCGGACTCAGTTATGTGCCCGATGAGCCTTACCCCGTTTCGCCCAAAGAAAATACGGAAGCCTACCACATCCCCACGGAGACGATCGCGCGCATCCGCGCGGCCAAGGAACGGGCCGGACGCGTCATCGCCGTCGGCACGACGGTCGTCCGTGCATTGGAGACGGTGGCGATGTCTGGGGATTTTGAAAAGCCGTCGGGGACGACGAACTTATACATCGATGCATCGTTTGCGCTCAAAGTGGTCGATGGTCTGATCACAGGGCTGCACGAGCCGGAGTCGACCCATCTCGATTTATTGACGGCTTTCCTGGACGCCGCCTCCATTGAAACGATCTATCGGGACGCGGTGGCCAAAGGGTATTTGTGGCACGAATTCGGGGATGTCCATGTCATCTTATAATTGTTCGCGTGAACCCGCCGTGTTCGCCCGCTTCCACCACATCGGTTTCGAAGTCGACCGCCTTGAGGAAAGCGCCCATTTTTTCCGGTCGCTCGGTTTTCAGGAGACGGAAAGGTTTCAATGGCACCGCAAAACGATCATTTTTCTTCGCCATCCTTCCGGTTTGACGATTGAATTGGAAGAGAAGCCAAACGGACTGACTGGTCCCGACGTCCATCTCGCCTTTTGCGTGCATGATGTGTCGGCGATGCTGGCTCATGTCAATCAGGGCTTGTTATTGGAAGCGCCGCAACGTTTTCCGAACGGTTGGATCTCGGCCTTTATCGAAGGCCCTTCCGGCGAAGTCATTGAATGGATGGAAAAACGAGGACGGACACCAGGCCGCGATTGACGAAAAGATGCGCTCATGATATTTTGGAATAGCTAAAAATCTTTAACTTGAATGACGGAAGGATGACCGTGGATGACACCGGATATCCTGCCCATTGATGACGCCATGAGACCTCTTCTCAGCGACTTTTTTCGCAAACAATGGGGATCTTCGCAAATGGTGTCGCGCGGAGTCGTTCACCAGCTCGATCGTCTGCCCGGTTTTGTCGCCATGAGCGGACAGGACATCAAAGGCATCATTACGTATCGCCTCGATGAAGAGCGGTCATGCGAAATCGTTTCCCTCGACAGTTTCGATGAAAACAAGGGCATCGGCAGCCGCCTTTTGCAAAAAGTCGTCGATTTGCACCAAAAGAACGGTTGGAAAAAGCTTTGGTTGATCACGAGCAATGACAACACGCGCGCGCTCCATTTTTATCAAAAACGCGGTTTTCGCCTCACGAATGTCTATTGGTTTGCCATCGATGAAGCGCGTAAAATCAAACCGGAAATTCCTTTGTTTTCAGAAGACGGCATCCCGATTCAACATGAAATCGAGCTGACTTACGAAGGGTAAAGCCGGCCGCGTCCTTCACTGCGGTCGGCTTTCATTTGCCACTGAAAGATGGCCGCCGGAAGCATCCCCTCGCGCATCCTTCATGACAAGCTTTTTTCCCATCCAAAACTTCGGCGGATGCCCTTTGGTTTCGATGCCAGTCCGGTTTCGATCGTCGTCATGAAGATCGGTTTGGCCGTTTGATCAACGGACCGATTTATTAAAACCTTTTTAGCGGCCGACCTTTCGAATCGCCTGATGTTTTCGATGCGGATAAAGGGGCATGCCGCAAAATCTTTGAAAGGTTATGGGCGTTGAGGAAGCCCGGACATGACGACTTGAAGAGATGGGATGGGAAAAGCTAAGAAGGTCTTTCCCATCATAAAGGTCCCCTCGTTTCCGTCCCCGCCGGCCGATCGGGTATAATGGGAATGTAAGTGAAACACCGGTCATTTCGGAAGAGAAAGGAAGTGGTGGTTTTGAAACGGGCGTTGTTTGCCATCCTGATCCTTGTGAGCGCTTGGTCGTTGTCCGCATGCGGCGGTTCAAATCAAAATAAACAATCGGGCGGTGAAGTCGACGCGAAAACCGTGTATCAACAAAACTGCGCTAGCTGCCACGGCAATCAACTGCAAGGCGGCATGGGGCCGAATTTGAAACACGTCGGTTCCCACCTGTCGAAAGAGCAAATCCTTAAACAGATCAAAAACGGCGGAGGCGGTATGCCAGGCGGACTTGTTTCCGGTAAAAAGGCGGAAGCGGTCGCCACTTGGCTCGCCAACCACAAATAACACCGGAGCGGTGATCCCACCGCTCCTTCATTATTCATGGCGGGGCGGTTCCCGAAAAGAGGGCGTCGCGGCGAACCGCTTGGGGGATTGTCAGTGAAAGCGGGGAGCTCACGCACCGAAGAGTCAACCTTTTTGCTGAACTTCCATCGGGAATAACCGCCAAATCCGGCCGAAATGGACGCCGATTGAGCGTGCGGACGTTTCGACTTTCCGCTTGGCGATTCGGCCGAAGGACACGCAATCGTGACGATTTTGTGAATCGCGGCGATCCGCCGTAAAAAAAGCCGCGCGGCCATTTGCGCTTCTTTCGGACGAATGCTAATTTAAAAATGAATGCGTCAACATGCGAACGCCATTGAAGAGGGGGCTTGAACATGGACAACGGCCATACGGTCCGGTCGCTCTGGGATCTCGGTTTTTTTGAACTGTTCCATCCGGTCATGCTGATCGTTTTAATCTCCATCGCCTATTGGTACGTCAAAGCCGTCAAAGCGAAGGAAGCCCACCCGTCCAAAAGCAAAACGTTCTTTTTTATGACCGGCTTATTGCTCTTTTATATCGCGGAAGGCAGTCCGCTTAAAGCGTTCGGCCATCATTTCTTATTCAGCGCCCACATGTTCGACATGTCGATCTGTTATTTTATTGTGCCGCCGCTCGTGTTGGGCGGAATGTACGGCTGGATGGCCGCGCCGATATTTAAGCCGCGATGGCTGCGCCGATTGCTGCATGTCATCACCCATCCGCTGCTCGCCGTCACGCTCTTTAATTTTTTGATCTCTTTATACCATATCCCCGTGATCTTCAACACCGTCACGGTCCACGACGTGTTGATGACGGCAGCCGACGTCGTGCTCTTGATCTTCGCTTTTGTCATGTGGTGGCTCGTTGTCCAGCCGGAAGGGGCAGGCACAAGACGTTTAAAGCCGATCGAAAAAGTCGGGTATGTGTTTGCGGCAAGCATATTGCTCACCCCGGCCTGCGCCTTGATCATGTTCAGCAACCATGTGGTTTACGATCCGGTGCTCCATGAACCCAGGGTTTTCGAGTTTTTCACTCCGCTCCAAGATCAGAAAGCCGGCGGTGTGGTCATGAAGGCCATCCAAGAAGTCGTCTTCATCGGCGCGCTCGTTTATATTTTTGCGGGTTGGGCGAAGGCGGACAAAGACCCGGAAGGCAACGATTTGAATCCGAAATCGGAATGGTTGGCGAACAAGCCATCCCAAATTTAAACAGCGTTTTTGTCGTGAAACAATGGTAAGGCGTTGAACATGCGGCTTAAAGCACGGCTTTCCGCCTGATTTTCCCATCTCTATCGTCCCTGCGCCATTGACGAAAAAGAAATGTGAGGTTCGCTAGCCCTCCGCGCTGCGGAAGGCTTTTTTTGCGCCCAGTCATGTCAAGT
This sequence comes from Caenibacillus caldisaponilyticus, assembly GCF_002003465.1. Lineage (GTDB taxonomy): Bacteria > Bacillota > Bacilli > Bacillales > Sporolactobacillaceae > Caenibacillus > Caenibacillus caldisaponilyticus. The sequence continues at coordinate 27,193 of NZ_BDDQ01000051.1, forward strand.
GGGCGCTGGCGGGGACGTTCGGCGGACGGCCCAAGGGTTCCAGCCAAATAAAATCTATTAAAGGACAACTTTTCATCATGAAAAGAGGATCGGAATCATAGAGATATGGTAAATGAACGAAAGAGGCCGATCCTATGTTGGAAACGTCTATCCGCCGCGATAAATCCTCGCTTCGCCAAATGATTTCCATCATGCCGACAGCGATCACGATCGTCTTTGTTCTCGTTGCGCTGCTGACGATGCCTGGTGCGAAACGCTTTTTTGCTTTCGCCAGCGTCAGGGACGCCTTGGCAGGCATAAAAGCGGAAAACATCGTGGAAATGATGGGATGGGAACATCCGTCATTCGGACAAGATTTGCCGCGCGATTATGAGAAAATCAGTTTTACGAAGCTCGCCTTGCGGGCGGCGACCCATATCAACTTCGAAGATGAGCGGAGTCTGTTGGGAAATGAACTGCCGGGCTTTACGGTTTTTGATACGGAAATCGTCGTCGCCGGCGAAGGGACGAATTATACGAACGTGCCGATCGAATCCCCGCCGCCTCTGGATTATATTTTGGAGCGCCAAAAGGAAGAAGGGGCCGGAGTAGACAAGTCGAAGAAAACGCCGCCGCGGGCGGCCGCGAAAAACGCGCAAGTCTTCTTATATTCGACGCACAGTTGGGAATCGTATTTGCCGTTGCTCGGCAAAGCGGGGGCGCAAAATGCCAATCTGGCCACGAGCGCCAAAACGAACATTCATCTCGTCGACGAAATGTTAAAAAACGCGCTGGCGAAATACGGCGTTCAGGCGACGATCGACGAGACGAACATTTCGACCGTGCTGAAAGAGAAGAATTGGGGCACCGAAAAGGCGTATAACGCCTCGCGTCCGATCGTCCAGCAAGCCATTGCCGGCAACCACGGCTATCTGCTGATCATCGATATTCACCGCGATTCCGCGCGAAAACCGCAAACGACGGCCACGATTCACGGCCATTCGTACGCGCGCGTGTCCATCGTCATCGGGAAGGGCAACCCGTATTCGGATCAAAACGAGCTCATCGCCAAAAAACTGAACGCCAAGATGAACAAGGACTATCCCGGCTTGAGCAAAGGCATTTTCTTAAAAAGCCGGACCGAGGGAAACGGCGTGTATAACCAAGATTTATCGCCCCACGTTCTTTTGTTCGAAATCGGAGGCGTTGACAATACGAAAGAAGAACTCGAGCGGACGGTGAACGCGTTGGCCGATGTGTTGAGTGACTATGTGAAAAACGCCGAAAAAGTTTAATTTCATGGAGGGGCAAAGCCCGCAGAATTATTATCGAATCCTTTCCGGGTTTGGAAGCGATCAAGACGGAACGATCCGGGCGTTCCGTCTTTTTTGCAACAATGAATCATGGCGCCATTCCCGGCCCCCATTGACGGTCTTTTTCGAGATCATATAAAATAATCGCTGTGTACAACTGGCAGTGACCTTCACGAGCGGACTCCTGCCAACAGAAGCCGGCAGGAGTCCGCGCTTTTAAAGGAGAGGGATCAGGGGATGACCGCTGTGGCGGTCGGTTTTTTCGGAATGATCGGCGCCTTGTTGCGTTACGGGATGGATGAAGCCATCGGCCGGTGGTGGCACGGCGCCTTTCCCATACCCACGCTGATCGTGAATCTTCTCGGCTGTTTTGCGCTGGGATGGTTCACGGCGCGTATAAAAGCGCGCGACGACATCCACCCGTACATCAAAACGGGAGTATCGACCGGGATGATCGGCTCGTTTACCACGTTTTCCGCTTTTAGCGTTGAAACCATCCAATTGCTGGAAAAAGGCGCCGCCGGCTTGGCGGTGCTCTATGTTTTGGCGAGCCTCCTCGGCGGCGTGCTTTTCGTGGCCGCCGGTTTCCGATCCGGCACTTCGCGTTTTGGAAACGGGGGAATGGATCCATGATTCGAGCGGTCCTTCTCATCTCGGTCGGCGCTTTTTTCGGGGCGATCGGCCGCTATTATCTCGGAAAGTGGTTCAACAAAGGGGGGTTTCCGCTCGGTACGCTCTTCGTCAATCTCCCCGGCGCCTTTCTCCTCGGCTGGCTTTGGGGAAGCGGCGCCGCCGAGCCCTATCAACTGTTGTTCGGCACCGGATTTTTAGGGGCGTTGACCACTTTTTCGACTCTTAAAATTGAATGTTCAATCTCATAAAGCAAAACCGGTCCGTTTTGCTCGCGTACACCGCCGTCACGTATATCGGCGGACTGCTTCTGGCGTGGCTCGGGTATGTTTGCGGACGGTAAATCGCGAATTCCAACGGCTTTCATATGGCGCCGTTATTGGTTTTGCCTCTAAGAGGAAACGACTAAATCTACGAACATGAACGGGGACGGTATGCCGATTCTCGCGGATAGCCGCGGAGATCGCGCGCGAACGGCGTTGGAACGCTTGTCGGCATATTATAAGGATGAAGCGATGGCGCGATCGGCCGCAGTGATCTCGGGTTTAGGAAGAGGCGGAGAGGGACGCGGGGAAACTTTTTCAAAAAAAGCAGGTTTTATCCCTGTTTGTCTTACATGATCGGCAGGCGTTGTGGCCGACCCCGATCGGGATTTGCCCGATGGAACGCGCGGCGGAGGAGCCGAGCCGGCGCTACGTTTTAAAAGCGATGGACTTTGCGGGAGCGGTCAGTAAATGGCAAAGGGTGGAGCGGCTATGAAAGGCGACGGATCTGTACACGGGGGCCAATTGCCGGATCATCTCCGGGAAGGCTTGAACATTCTATTCATCGGCTTTAACCCGAGTCTAACATCGGCCGAAACGGGACATCACTATGCGAATCGCAACAACCGGTTTTGGACGATCTTGCACCGGGCCGGATTGACGCCGGTCAAATTGACCGCGCAAGAAGATGCCTCCCTGTTGGATTACGGGTATGGCTTGACAAACATCGTCAGCCGGCCGACGAAATCGGCGCGCGACCTCTTTCCTGAAGAATACCGAGAAGGCGCCGCCGTCCTGAGGGAAAAGCTCGCGCGCTTTCGGCCGAAAGTCGCTTGTTACGTCGGGAAAGGCGTCTACCAAGCGTTAACCAAAAAAAAGGACGTGCCGTGGGGCAAGCAGAAAGATTCCGTCGTCCCCGGCGTCATTGATTTCGTCGCTCCGTCTTCGAGTGGTCTTGTTCGCATGCCGCTGGAAGACATCGTTTCGATTTACAGGCGTTTAAACGATTGGCCGCGTTGGTGGAACGAAATGCCCACGGATAGATAAAGAGGCGTGGCCGGCATAGGACGGCTCCGCGATGGCGAGACGCTGTTCATCGGATCAAAATGGGCCTGCGTTTTTAGAGGCGATCGCTTATTGCTCGCCGCATGGTTTTCATTTAGCGGCGGAACGGGGCGGTTTCCTTTGGAGGCCTTGACGTGTTATGAAAAATCATGTATAAGTTTTTTAAAAGACGATGACGGGACGAAGTAGCGGGCATCTCCCTGCTTCAGAGAGTCGGCGGTTGCTGCGAGCCGATGCACAGATGTTGCGCGAATTACCTCCCCGAGTTGTCCGCGTGAACGGGATGAGTAGCGCGGAACGGCAACGAGCCGTTATCTCGCCGAGTGGGGCGGATTTCGCCGATCTGCCCAAAAAGGATGGTACCGCGTGTCGAGCGCTCCTTTACGGGAGGGCTTTTTTTATTTTACTGATCATTTTATATCGGAGGGAAAGACATGGACATCATCGGAGATCTTGAAAAGCGGGATTTGCTGTTTCAAATCACCGACCGCGAAGGTTTACAGGAAGCGTTAAAGGAGCCGATTGCGCTTTATTGCGGATTTGACCCGACGGCGGACAGCCTGCACATCGGGAATTTGCTGCAAATCATCGTCCTAAAAAGGTTCCAGGAAGCGGGACATACCCCGATCGCGCTCGTCGGCGGAGGGACCGGGTTGATCGGCGATCCGAGCGGCCGGTCGACGGAACGCGCGTTGAACGAGCGGCAGACCGTCGAACAATGGGCGGATAAAATCAAAGGGCAACTGTCCCGGTTCCTTGATTTTGATTCGAAGAAAAACCCCGCCAAAGTCGTCAACAATTATGACTGGCTCGGCGCCTTGCCGCTTATCGATTTTCTGCGCGACGTCGGCAAACATTTTCCGGTCAATTACATGCTCACTAAGGAATCCGTGACCGCTCGTATGGAATCCGGCATTTCGTTCACGGAATTCAGCTACATGATTTTGCAAGCCTACGATTACTTGAACCTTTACGAGAAAGAAAACGTGCGCTTGCAAATCGGCGGCAGCGACCAATGGGGCAACATTACGACCGGGTTGGAACTGATCCGCAGAAACGGCCATGAAACGCCCGCCTTCGGCCTGACCATGCCGCTCATCACGACGAGCGACGGCAAAAAATTCGGCAAGTCGGCCGGCAATGCGGTCTGGCTCGATCCGGAAAAAACGACGCCGTACGAGTTTTACCAATTCTGGATCAACACCGATGACCGGGACGTCATTCGTTTTATTAAGTACTTCACCTTCCTGTCGTGGGAAGACATCGCCGAACTGGAACGCGAAGTGGAGACGGCGCCGGAAAAACGGGTGGCGCAGCGGACCCTCGCCGAAGAAATGGTGAAGCTCGTTCACGGCGAAGAGGCGCTTCACCAGGCGGTGAAGATCTCGGAAGCGCTCTTCAGCGGCGACTTTGGTGCGTTGTCGGCCGACGACATCCGCCAAGGATTCCGCAACGTTCCGTCGCATACGGTAAGTGAGACTGGCGACAAGAATATCGTCGACCTGCTCGTCGAAGCGAACATTTCAAGCTCCAAACGCCAGGCCCGCGAAGACGTCCAAAACGGCGCGATTTCCATCAATGGCCAGCGCATCACCGATTTGGGCTACACAGTTACGGAAAAGGACCGCATCGGCGGCGAGTTCACCGTCATCCGCCGCGGCAAGAAGAAATACACGTTGATCAAGTATCCATCATAATCCTAAAAAAGCCAGGCTGAACGGCTATGGGCTTCACGCCGTGTCAGTCCACGCTCTTTGTATTCAAAAAGGGCTGACCCTCGGTCGCCATCGGGGCCGAAGGGTCAGCTTTTTTGTGTACCCGGAATTGGTGTTTCCTTCAGATTTAAGAAATAACGGTCGGAAAGATTGGAACAGTGACGGCGTTGAGTAGGGTGTAACCGAAGCTTTGCGGCACATCTCATGGCGCAATTTATGCTCCGGGTCGATGAACGAACAAAGATTTTTCATTTTACAAGGATTTTGGGCGTGGTTATCGAAGTGATTGATAAGGCGGGTGATAGGCGTTCATATAAAGATATAAATAGCGCCGCGATTGAGCGGGTACAGGTCTTCGGCACAAACGGTTGATCAAGGTGGGATAACCATCATAAAAGGAAAGGGGGAGCACCTTGGGCAAGCTATTTAAAGCACTTTTATACGGTCTGAGTTTCATCTTATTATATGCTTTGCTTTTAATTGTCGGCCCGCTCATCTTGCTGCTGGCGGGTCATAACCACCTCGCCTCAGAACCTGCGCTCTTTGGGCACTCCTTGTACAAAGTGAATATCCATGATCATGCTTTCAAATCGGCAGCGACCATTTTAGGCGTTTTCTTATCCTTTGTGTTGGGCATCGTGTTTTTCGCCTTGATCCGACTGATTGCTTCCTTCTTTAAAAAGCCTTCCAACAAAATGGCCTCATAAAGACATGGACGGATCACTTAAAGCGATGGCCAAACGCCTTAAAAAGGGGGAGGTTAGGAACCCGTCAAGAGGGCGAGTTCGCTGCCGTCCCCCGCGTCTTTTTCTGAATTTGCCATAACCGGAAGCTGAGGGCGATCGCGCCGATGGCCAGCCCGGAGATCAAGCCGATCCAATAGCCGTCAGGGCCAAGCGGCGTCCAATGGGCCAAACCGAAACCGACGGGAAGGCCGATCACCCAATAGACGATCAACGTGATGATCGATGGAGCGTTGACATCTTTATAACCGCGAAGCGCCCCTTGAATCGGCGCTTGGATTGCGTCGGACAATTGAAAGAACGTGGCGTACAAAAGAAAGTGGGCGGTCATGGCGATCACCGCCGGGTCTTTGGAATAAATCGCCGCGACCTGCTTGTTGCTGATGAGGAGCGCGGCGGCGAAAATGACGGCCATGCCAAGCGCGACGGTCAAACCGAGGGCGCCGTACTCGCCGGCGTCTTTGTAGCGCCGGGCGCCCGCCTCATAGCCGACGGCGATCGTCAGCGCCATGGAAATGGACAAGGGGACCATGTATAAAAAGGACGCAAAGTTCATGGCCGCTTGATGACCGGCGACGACGACGGTATCAAACGCGCTCATGAGCAGCGTGACCGCGGAAAAAATGCTCGTCTCAAAAAAGATCGCCAGCCCGATCGGCACGCCGGTCTTCAAAAGATCTTTCCATACTTTCAATGAAACGGCCGGCCAGCGCCGAAACGCATGGTACATCCGGAAAGGTTCGGCTTTGGCGATGACGAAAAAGGCGATCGCCGTGATGATCCAATACGTCAGCGCCGTGGCGACGCCGGCGCCGACCCCGCCGAGTTCGGGAAAACCGAATTTCCCAAAGATGAATACATAGTTGAACAGCGCATTGATCGGCAGCGCCGAGAGCGTAATCAACATGGACAGGCGCGTCATGCCGTGCGCATCGATAAAGCAACGCAACGTCCCGTAGACAAAAAGCGGAAAGATGCCTATCGCCAAAGCTTTCAAGAAGTTTTCGGCGATCTTATGTACGTGCGGTTTGAGCTTCATCTGATCCAGAATCGGATCGAGCAGGAAAGCGCCTGCAATCAGCACGAGGAACGCCACGGCGACGGACAAATAGACCGCTTGCAAAAGCGTATGGGGGATTTTCTCCTTTTCATCCGCACCGAGCAGATGGGAGACCATTGGCGTGAGCGCGAGCAAGATTCCATTGAGCCCCGTCGACACCGGCACCCACAACCCCGATCCGATCGCCACGCCGGCGAGATCGTCCGTGCCGTGTCGTCCGGACATGAAGGTGTCAAAAAAATTCATCGCATACATCGCGACTTGCGTAATAAAAATCGGCAGCAACAAAGAGAGCAGCAGTTTGAGTTTTTCGGCTTTTGTCTTGGTCGGGTACATACGTTCTCCTCCAGCGGTGAGTCTGTAACACAGTATAACATATAAAAATCGGTCAGTGCGGGAGAATTTCCCTGATGATTTGACCCGCCATCAACAAGGGAATCGCATCGGCCGGCCATCGCCTGTCATGGCTCGGCGGATGTTTTTAAAAGGCCTTCAATCTCTGAGAACAACGGCCTTCCATCCAATGTCTTATATAAACTGCATTCCAGCGACGGCGGACCTTCCAAAACGTTATCGCTCTCGCGATGCCTTTCGCGGCAACGCGGGAGCGGATGTTTTTTCGGGGCGATTACATAGCATTTACGGGAATAGTAACAATAACCGAAAAGGAGGAAGCGGAAATGAACGACGACAAACAGCCGTTAACGGCTCCAAAGCCGCATGTGTATCATGAAAAAAAGAGAGCGATCAAAAAACAAAGAGGCGGGATATCCGAAGGGCAGCTCGTTTTTATTGGGCTGGCTTCGATTTTGGGAGCGGGGTTTTTCCTCGCCACGGCGACCACCATCCGCGAAACGGGCCTATCGATTTTGCTTTCTTATCTCATCGGCGTTTTTGCCGTTTGGACGATTTTCGACGCGTTCGGTGCGATGTTGGCGGCCGAACCCGGCCACCGGGGTTCTTTCCTCTACTTCGTCGAAAAATATTTAGGGGGTTTATTCGCTTTTGTGGGCGGTTGGATCTATTGGGCGTCGGGCGTCATGACGATGTCAAGCGAAATAACGGGCATCAGCATTTTTACGCAAAAATGGCTGCCCTCCGTACCGATATGGTTGTTATCGTGCGTTTACGCGCTGTTGGCGTTGGGGATCAATGGGATCGGCATGAAAAATTACGGACGGGTCGAGTCGTTGTTCGCCATCTTGAAGTCCGCGGCCTTGGTCGTATTTATCGGAATCGTCTTTTATTTTATCCTTGGAGGAAGAGAGGGGCCGCCTTCCCACTTCACCGAAATCGATCTGTGGTTTACTCATGGTTTGACCGGATTTTTAACGAGTTTAAGCATGATGTTCTTTACGTTCGGCGGCATTATTGCGACGGGACTGGCGACGGCGGAGGTTGAGATGATCCAAATCATTCCGCGTGCCTTTCGCAAGATCGTCTTTCTGTTGGCGTCGTTGTATTTAATGTCGCTTTTTGCCGTTCTCTACGTCACCCCGGTAACCGAAATCACCCCGAAAAGAAGCCCGATGGTCACGACTTTATCCTTATTGCGCATTCCGTTCGCCGATGAAGTCTTGAACGGGATCATGATCACCGCGGCGTTTTCGACGGCGATCGCCGCGATGTTTGGCGTTTCCCACATCTTGGTCAATCTGAGCAAACGGCATGAAGCCCCGGCAGTGCTTGCCAAAATCAACCATCGGGGCGTTCCCGTGCCTTCCTTATTGGTCACCACGGTGTTTTTATTTATAACTATCGCGGCTTCCTACTTTTTGCCCGGCGCGATTTACGAATTGCTGACGACATCGGCGGGCGTCGTGTTTCTCTTGTTGTGGGGAATGATTCTTTTCTCCTTCATAAAATTTAAAAACGCGGCCGCCTATAGATCTGTAAGGGTGTGGGGCGTTCCGTGGCGCATCCGGCTTTCGCTTTCGATCTTGGCCGTTGCGTTTTTCGGCACGGTCTTTGACAAACGGCATTTGATCAGCATGTTGATCAGCGTGGTTTTTGCGGCAACGGCGGGAATTTTTTACCGTTTCTTTTTCGGAAAAATGAGCAAGGCGGGTTAGAATGCGGAAAGGGGCGGCGGCAAAGAAGCCGAGGAAGCTTCAAGGGCTTGTCCGGACGGCTTGTGAGGAGGCGGGCGGTCCATTCCGTTTTTGCCTAGCATTTTTGATGCTATAATAAAAGAAAACGTGCAATGGATCACATCGATTGATGTCATTTAGAGCGGAGGACGAAAGATGACTGAAAAACTTTATTATAAAGATCCATACATAAAAACGTTTGAAGCCGCCGTGGTTCAACGGGGAGAAGAAACGGACGGCCGTCCGTATGTGGTGCTCGATCGGACCGCTTTTTATCCGACCGGCGGCGGACAGCCGGGCGACACCGGTGAAATCGACGACATTTCGGTGACGGGGACGGAGACGGTCGCCGGCGAAATCCGTCATTATCTGGAACGGCCGTTGCCGGAAGGCCGCGACCGGGTCACGGGACGCATTGACTGGGAGCGTCGGTTCGACCATATGCAGCAACACGCCGGTCAACACATCTTGTCGGCGGCGTTCGCCGACGAGCTCGGCATGAAAACGGTCGCCTTTCATCTCGGGCATGACGATGTGACGATCGATCTCGCCACCGATGCGTTGACGGAAGAAGACGTGCGCCGGGCGGAAGCGATCGCGAACCGCATCGTTTATCAAAACCTACCGATTCAAACGAAATGGGTGGATGGCGACGAATGGACGAAATATCCTTTACGGAAACCGCCGCGGGTGAAAGAAAACATTCGCCTCGTCATCATTGAGAATTATGATTATAATGCTTGCGGCGGGACGCATCCGCGGGCGACGGCGGAGGTCGGGCCCATCCATGTCCTTTCATGGGAAAAGAACCAAGACGGTTTCCGTGTCCATTTTATTTGCGGGATCAGGGCGGTCCGCGCCTTTGCGGATAAACACCGCGTCATCCGAGCGCTGAATCGCAAGTTGAGCAGTCAAGAAAATGAGCTGCCGGAAAAACTCGATCAATTGCTGGAGCGCTATCACCAGCTCGAAAAACAATGCGAGGAAGCGAACGATCGCCTGCTGTCATATGAAGCCAAAGAATTGCTCGCGCAAGCCGATGATCGCGGTTCCGTCCGCCTCGTCGCCCGCTCGTTTATCGACCGCGAAGTCGCCGATTGTCAAAAACTCGTCCGCCTGCTCGTCGATGCCGACGAAAGCGTCATCGTGCTCTTCGCCATCAAACAGCGCGGGCGTTTGCACGTGATCGGCGCGCGCGGCCGCGGCGTGGACTGGGATATGCGCGACCTCGTCCGGGACGGCCTGGCGCTCATCAACGGGCGAGGCGGCGGCAAGCCCGATCGCGCCCAAGGCGGAGCGGAGACCGATCTGACCGCCGAAGGCATGCTGACCCATCTCAAGCGATTGTTTGAGGCGCGATGGAAAGAGACGGCGACGAGCGCGCGCTGACGCCGTCTGCCTTTTGACGTTCAACAGCTTATTGTAAAAGGATAGCACGTTTCCAGCGCCGGCCTGCTGGCCGCGGACGATTGGGATGCTTGCCAAGCGCGGTGCCCCAGCATGAAAGGTTTATGATTAAAATTGATCACATTGGGTTTTGATAACGTGATTCATAGAAATGGATAACAATGAATATTGTAACGGGATGTGGGAATTTGGAAGCCATACGGAAAGAAGACGTGCAAAAGGTATTGGACGATTTCGCCGGACAAGAGCTTTATATCCATCTGGAGACGACCAACGGCGTTTATACCGGCTTTCGCCGTCCGGACCAACTGTCGGTCGGCGCCTTTATCCGCAACGGGAAAATCCGTTATTCCAGGGGAAAAATCACCGGGAACGGACCCTACCGCGTCGGGCTGAAAATGGAAAGCGGTTGGGTGTACGCGGAAGGCCTCACCGATTGGGAAGTGGACGATAAAGGACGGTTGTTGCTTGCCGGCCACCATAAAGACGGCAAGCTGGCCATCGCCCTCGAACTGAGCAAAGAACCGTTTTGACGTTGCCTCCGCGCCATTTTATAAAACATTCAAGGGAGCGGCGCACCGTTCCGAAAGCATCCAGCGATCGATTCCGGCGGATTCCGCCGGTACGAGGCTGGCCGCGTTCAAAGGATGTCGGTGACGGTCCGACCGCAACGATTTGTACAACCTAGGAGGGAAAACCGATGGAACGACACGTCCTCATCACCTTTCCGCACCCCGACGATGAAGCGTTCGGCGTGGCGGGAACGGTCATCCAATATACACGGGCAGGTGTTCCGGTCACTTATGCATGCGGAACCCTCGGTGAAATGGGACGAAACATGGGGAACCCGTTTTTTGCGACCCGTGAGACGCTGCCCGAAATTAGGAAAAAAGAGTTGCAGGAAGCTTGCCGGGTCATGGGGATCAAAGATTTGCGCTTGCTCGGTTTGCACGATAAAACGATCGAGTTTGAAGATGAAGACGAAGTGGCGGACAAAATTTACCGCATCATCGAAGACGTCCGGCCCTCGCTCATCATTACGTTTTATCCCGGATTTGCCGTCCATCCCGATCACGATGCCTATGGCGCAGCGGTGATCCGCGCCGCCATGCGCCTGCCGGAAGACCAGCGGCCGAAAATTTATTGTAAAGCATTTTCGCAAAACTGCGAGGCGTATCTCGGCTCGCCCGACATCGTGAACGATGTGAGCGACGTCTTCGATCAAAAGTTGGAGGCGATCAAAGCGCACCGTTCCCAGACGGAGGGATCGCTGAAAGAATGGATTCCGAAACTCACAAATAACGATCCCGATCTGGTCGAATGGATCGGCAAAGAAACGTTCTGGATTTACAAGGGGCCTGTGGCCGTTTGACGCGGAAGCGCCAAACCATCCATTCCATACCCCCCTCCGCCCTTAGGCGCGGGGCGGGGGTTTTTTATACAAGCATTTGACGCCCTCGCGACGCACAGTCTTTATCGGAAGTTTTTGTGCGTTTGGACTGTTTTTGCTTATTATATCCGTTCGCGGAAACGTCTCTCCGGGGCGGAAAGATCGGAGCCCTATCGGAAAAACATATAAAATGAGCGTCATGGCGAGCCGGATAACGAAACGATCCGCCGACGATGAATTCAGATGCTCACCCAGCCCAACAACGTTTGAAAGGTTTTCCGGTCTTTGGTTGCGTTGTTGATTTGTTGACAGTTGATGAAAACACGGCTCGTTGATGCTCGGTAAGATTCTCCATCAAGGATTGGTTGGTGACCATGGACGGGACGTGTCCCGGAGCTAAGGCTTAGAAGCGCCCATCGTCATCGAGGTGATTTTATTGAAAACGTTTGTGGATTATCTTCCGGTAAATGCCGAAATTGGCGTCGGACTGGCCTTGTTAAATGAACGCGATGAGTACTTATTTTTTTACCCGGAACCCGGCATGCCACCTCAATAAACGAAACGTTTTATGCCGGAATCGGCGGCCATTTGGAGGCTAACGAAGATTTATTCGCTTGCGGTCGCAGAGAAGCGATGGAAGAGATCGGGGTTCCCATCCATTACGAAGATTCGTATACGGAAACGGTATATATCTCGGCGAACAAGACGATCACACCCATTGCGATCGATGAAAAGATCAAACCGGTTGGCCTTTACGAAATGATTCATCCGCCCGGGAGCCCGAAAGCCGGACGAATATATCATCTCGTGATCTTTCAAGCGAGAGTGTTATCGCCATTGGAGCGTTTCCGATTGAAATTAGATGAGGTGTCAGGGATCATCACGCTCACAAAAGAACAGGTGAAGCGCGGCATCAAGAGAAAAGCGACTTTGAGGGAACTGATCGAAGAAGGCGCCAAGATTTTCGGGCCCGGCGAATGGATGGATAAATTAGAGTGGAAACTATATCCCATCGGGACCGCGGAAGCGCTGGCTTATATATGGAATGCTGCGGACCGCTGAAGGAGAGTGGGCCGTTACGCACATACTATCGCGGCGCACCTTGTTCTTGTAAATTTTTGAATCGCCTGTCCTTCCAGGATATCGATTTATCCCGGTCGCGGAGGGGTTGCATGAACCGGAACCCCATTGTTTCATCAGCCTTGATAAGCGATCGCCATAGAGAAAGCCCGCGGGGACGGCTTTTGACCATGACCGCATGGGAATTGCGGGAACTGCCCGATTCTGTCCAGTTCGGTGAAAGGGCGGGGCCATTGCAAAATCAGGGGGAGTGTTCCAGTCGCAAGCCTTCAGCACCTATCGATAACGACCACCAAGAACGGAAATGAGGGAGCTCCGCCGTGCGCATCGGTTGTCACATCAGCATCAAAAGCGGATATCTCGGAGCGGCCAAAACGGCCGCCGCGCTAGGCGCCCAGGCGTTTCAATATTTTCCGAAGAATCCGCGCAGCTTGAAGATCAAGCGATTCGATCGCACGGATGCCGAACGCTGCGCCGCGTATTGCCAAGCGCACGGTTTAGTGAGCATCGCCCATTCCGCTTACGCCAGCAATTTAGCGGCATCCGGGACGGAACGTCATGCCGTGATCGCTTCAATACTGAACGATTTGGCGATTGCTGAGGCGTGCGGATCGATCGGAACGGTCGTCCATTTTGCAAGCTTCAGCGGCAGCGATCCGTTGGAAGGTTATAAGCGGATGATCGACGCCCTCAATCGCATTCTGTCCCAATGGCAGGGAAGAAGCTTGCTTTTGATTGAAAACAATGCGGGACAGGGCGGGCAGATGGGAACGACGCTGGAGGAGCTCGTCAAAATCCGAAACCTGACGGATGCACCGGATAAAATCGGTTTTTGTCTCGACACATGTCATGCCTACGCCGCCGGTCTGTGGGATGGAAAAAATTAGGGTGCCCTCGTCGCTCGCGGGAAACAACTCGGCTATTTTTCGGCGCTGAAAGCCGTCCATTTGAATAACTCGGTTTTTCCGTTCGGTTCGCGGCGTGATCGCCACGCCGATGTTTTGAAAGGCCGCATTGCGAAGGAGGACATGATGGCATTCATGACGAGCGACGTCCTCCGAGAAGTGCCGTTGATTTTGGAAACCCCGTCAGCGGAGACGGAATTGGCCAACCTCCGCATGTTGGTTAAAGAATGAACAAAAAGTCTGCCTGCGGCTCCATGCGGTGATTTGCACCGATCCTTTGGCATTGCACCGCGCGGTTGACCTTCCGGATTTCTGCAATCAGGGGTGGCCGAGAAAGGAGCATGTGCCATGCGCGGACTGTCGCATATATTTTAGTTAGAAACTCTAAATCATCCTGGTTAGCGGACGAATCGGTTCGCGACGCTTCCGCGTGAAGACGTGACGGAACAGCAGGATGGTTTTTTTCCTATTCCATCGCTTTCGCTTGACCTGTTCCGTTTATGAAACTTGCAGAAAAGCGTGGGATCGGGGATCATTTTGATAGGCGCCCGAACCATTGGGCCATGCCGGTCCGGCGAGCTCTCCGGCGAAGCCGGGCACAGAACGGACGGGAAGCGACAACCAATGCAGCTTGGCACATCAATATGCGCATCCGAGGGGATCACCATGCTTATTTCTGAAATTCAGCCGGAAACGCTCACCCGCGAACAGTTGACACGCTTTCTCTTTGACGGCATTCAAGATGACGGAAAAAACGGCGATTGCATTTTTGTTTTCGGCGGAAAGAGCGAAAGCCGCGTAAAAAAGGCGGCCAGGCTTTTCCGGGATAATCGGGCGCCTTGGGTGTTGTTGACGGGCGGGAGCGCCCGCTGGGAAGATGACGACACGCCCGAGGCGGAGTGGATGAAAGCGCGCATCGTCAAGCTCGGCGTGCCCGAAGACGCCTTATTGTTGGAGCGGGAGGCCGCAAACACGACCGAAAATGTCGTCGCTTCCATGATGGTGTTGCAAAGAGCGTTCGGTTTGAATCGCGTCAAACGGCTCGTCGTCGTGAGTTCCCCTTATCACATGCGGCGCGCTCGCATGACGCTGACCACCTATATGCCGCGGTGGGTGCGCTATTCGCTCTGCCCCGACGACCGCCCGTACGGCCAACGCTACAACTGGTGGAAGTCGCAGAAGGAACGCGAACGGGTTATGAAAGAAGCGGCATCGATCGTCAAATACGTCCGCGCCGGCATTTTGTTGGATGAAGAAGTGGAGTTATGACCGTTACGGTTGTCTGGATCGTACGTCATCCTTCCTTGAAGGCGGAATGACGGAGGAGAGCGCACGGCGCCGTTTTGGGAAGCAGAATTCGAAGCCTCATTGATGAATCTGTACAATACGGGAATCCCTAAGGAGGTTGGGTGATGAAAGCGGTACTTGTCGAACAGCCCGGAGGACCTGAACACATGGTGATCGGCGATTATCCCACACCCGAGCCGCAAGCCGATGAAATTCTCGTCAAGGTGAAAGCGACGGCGGTCAACCGTGCCGACGTTTTGCAGCGCAAAGGTCATTATCCGCCGCCGAAAGGGGCAAGCCCGATCTTGGGACTTGAAATAGCCGGTGTCGTTGAAAAGGTCGGAAGCGCTGTGACGAAGTGGAAGCCCGGCGACCGCGTATTCGGCTTGCTGGAAGGCGGGGGCTATGCGGAATATGCCGTGATAGCGGAGAACATGGTGCTTCCGATCCCGGAAAACTTGTCGTTTGCGGAAGCCGCCGCCATACCGGAAGTGTTCCTGACCGCTTATCAAACTTTATTCTGGATCGGTGATTTGAAGCGGGGCGAGCGCGTCCTCATCCATGCCGGAGCGAGCGGCGTCGGCACCGCGGCGATTCAACTGGCCAAAGCGGCGGGCGCGGAGGTCGTAGTCACCGCCGGCTCCGAAGGCAAACTCGAGGCGTGTCGGAAATTGGGGGCGGATTTGGCGATTAATTATAAGGAAGGGCCGTTTGTCGATAAAATCGAAGACGTTTATGGGGAGGCGGCGATGGATGTCATTCTCGATTTCATCGGCGCGCCGTATTTTGAGGCCAATCTCCGAGCTCTTGCATACGACGGGCGTTGGGTGTTGATCAGCACGCTCGGCGGCGCGCGGGTCGAAGCGGTTGATCTCAGCGCATTTATGGCCAAACGCATCGCCTTCACCGCGACGACGCTTCGTTCGAGAAGCAAGCCCTATAAAATCCGGCTCACCAAGGAATTTGCCGGACAAGCCTTGCCTCGCTTCCGATCGGGTGAACTGAAACCGGTCATCGACCGGCGTTTTCCGATCGAACAGGTTCAAGACGCGCATCGCTACATGGAAGAGAACCGCAACATCGGCAAAATCGTTTTGACGATCGGGGAATGAAGAGGGCGGCCGCCCGGACGCCGTTCCGCTGCATCTTGCCCCGTTCTAAGAGCCGGTGAAAAAGGGCAGACGGCGGATGCGCCGTTCAACCCTCTTCTTTTTAATCTTGAGCATTCGGTAGAATTCGACGAATCGCCAAAACCGGCCGGAGTGGAAGCAAACGAAAGATCCCGCTAATTATTGCATTTTAATAAACGATGCTTGGTTCATAAGAATGAGCCATTTTGAGATTTATTTTAATGATCCGGTACGATCGCGCTGGTCGATCGTGCCGTTTTTTTTTGCAAACAAGCTTCATCCATCCTGTTGATCGCCGGAGTGTGTGCCCTCGGACGATGGTGTGGAAAACTACGGCCTTTTTAAAAGACTTTGGTTCAAGGCGATCCGCTGTCGCCTTCATCACGGGCAGATAGCCCCCGGCGTCCGGGCATGATCCGTTCATCCGCTTTGAGCCGGTGCCCCGTTTTGCCCGACGAGTCACGGTTTTATGATAAGTTTATCTTATTGATAAAAATTAATAAATGAATATTTATTTATTTAATTTTTTTGTGTAAGATGAAACGGACAGCAGAGATAAAGAGAGAGGGGAACAGCGATGCTCAAAACGTTGAAAGGTTTTCATCCCATTGTGATCTCGTTGCTGCTTGGCACCGTTATGGCGCGGGCCGCGAGCTTCATGGCCATGCCTTTTTTGGCGATATATCTTTCGAAAACCCAGTCGTTTCCCCCGATCTTAATCGGCCTCGTGATCGGGATCAGCCCGCTGATGTCGACGTTCGGCAGTTTCATCGGCGGGACGCTTTCGGACATCATCGGCCGCAAGCGTTTGATGTTCGCCGCCTTATTAACATGGTCCATCGTTTTTATCGGTTTCGCCTTGGCGTCACATCCCGTCGCCTTTTTTGTGTTGAACGCCGTCAACGGTTTGTGCCGGTCATTTTTTGAACCGACGAGCCAAGCGCTCATGGCGGATCTCACGCCAAAAGACAAACGCGTGCGCGTTTTTTCCTTGCGATATACCGCCATCAATATCGGAGCGTCCGTCGGTCCGCTTCTGGGCGCTTATTTCGGGACGATCTCGGCCAACCTGACCTTCTTTATTACGGCCGGCGTCTACTTTATTTATTTTCTGATCTTGGCCGGATTGTTTCTGATATTCCCGATGCGTTCGAATTCGCTGGATGCGGAACCCCGGACGACGTTCCGATTGGCTCTTGCGGTGATTACACGCGATGTGGCGCTCCTCTATTTTAT
Organism: Caenibacillus caldisaponilyticus; assembly: GCF_002003465.1. Taxonomy (GTDB): domain Bacteria; phylum Bacillota; class Bacilli; order Bacillales; family Sporolactobacillaceae; genus Caenibacillus; species Caenibacillus caldisaponilyticus. Next base: position 44,486 of record NZ_BDDQ01000051.1, read on the forward strand.
TCTTGCCGGCATACTCGTCAACATCGGTTACGCCCAAATCGAGTCGACGCTCCCGCAAGTGTTAAAAGACTCCATTCCCAATGGCGTCGTCTTGTATTCTTTCCTTCTGTCCTTTAATGCCGTGACGGTGGTCGTCTTACAGGTTTTGATGATGCGCTTCAGCGAAAGGTTGCCGATTTTAAAAGCTTTGTTGCTCGGGGCCAGCTTATTTTCGCTGGGTTATATCGGTTTCGGCGTTTCCGGAAGCTGGTGGGCGTTCATCGCGTCCATGTTCGTCATCACCGTCGGCGAGATCTTTGTTTTTCCGATGGGCGGCGTGATCATCGACCGCCTGGCGCCGGAGGCGCTGCGGGGGACATACTTTGGCGCCAACGGATTCCGGTCCATCGGTTCCTTCATCGGCCCTTCGCTCGGCGGATTTCTTCTGGAGGAATGGGGCGGAACGGTGTTGTTCATCCTGATGGCCGCCGTCGTCATGAGCAGCATGTTGTTTTACGCGGCCGGTAACCGCGAGATGATGAGGAAAAGGAGACCGCAGCGCGCGCTTCTTGCGAAATGATTGTCCGGCCAGGACTCTTAAGGCGGCGACGCTTTGAAGGCTGCCGCCAAAGCCAATGATAAATGAACGGGTAGGAAAAAAGAGCGTCGCTTCGGCGTTCTTTTTTCTATCCATGTCCAACTTACAAAAGGGGTGAGGCGTTCGTTCAAAAGAAGATACATGTCGAAAAATCTTTGCAAAAAGTAAGTGAGCACTCACTTTATTTTTTGCGTCTTATCCTATACAATGAAAGTGAGCAATCACTCACTTTTTTGGAGGAGGGAATGCGATGAGTCGCCCTGTGTTGGAAATCGACCATGTGGCGAAACGGTTTGCCGCAAAGACGGTCTTGAGCGACGTCTCGCTGACCATTGACAAACCGGAGATCTTCGGGCTTCTCGGTCCTTCTGGCGCCGGAAAAACCACGCTCGTCAAAATGATCGTCGGCATGGAACGCCCGACAGAAGGCAGCATTCATGTTCTGGGCGTAAAAGTGCCGAATCTTAAATTGATGACCGATATCGGTTACATGGCGCAGTCCGATGCGCTTTACGGAGAGCTGACGGCGGAGGAAAATCTTAAATTTTTCGCCCAATTATACGGCCTTTCGGGAAAAAGGTTGAAAGAAAACGCCGAACGCGTATTAGAACTCGTCGGCCTGCAAGACGATGCCAAAAAACCCGTGCAAAAATTTTCGGGAGGCATGAAACGGCGGTTGTCGCTCGCCATTGCGCTCATCCATCGTCCGAAGTTTCTCATACTCGATGAGCCGACCGTCGGGATCGATCCGTTATTGCGCAAAAAGCTTTGGGATACCTTCGGTGAGCTGAAAGACAACGGGGTGACGTTGATCGTCACGTCTCACGTCATGGATGAGGCCGAACGGTGTGACCGCTTGGGGCTGATCCGCGACGGGCGGTTGCTGGCCTGCGGCACGCCGGCGGAGCTCAAGCGCGCGACTCAGACGACCACCATGGAAGAAGCGTTTCTCGTATACGGAGGGATGGGCGATGCGCGTTAAAGCCTTGACGGAACGAATCATTCGCCAATTTTTGTGGGACAAAAGAACGATGGCGCTGCTTTTTCTGGCGCCGCTCCTCGTCCTGACCTTGGTCTCGCTCATCTTTAACGGAGATGCGTACCGGCCGTCCATCGGCCTCGTCGACGTGCCGTCACCGATTCAAGCCGCCCTTGAGAAAAGCGATGCCCATTTGAAAACATTGAGCGCGGCGAAGGCGAATGACGAGTTGAAAGACCAAAAATTGGATGCTGTTTTGAAATTTGAACAAGGCAGGCCCGAGCTGACGTTGGAAGGGAGCGACCCCACGTCCAATCGGGCGGTTTTGGAAGCCTTCACCAATTTGGGAGGCGGAGGCCAAGCCGCGGGCGTGAAGCCGGTCATCCATTATTTGCACGGCGGAAAATCGCTCAACAACTTCGACAACTTCGGTCCGGTTCTCCTCGGCATCTTTGTCTTTTTCTTCGTCTTTCTCATCTCGGGCGTATCGTTCCTGAGGGAGAGGACGAACGGAACGCTTGAGCGCGTGTTGGCGAGTCCGCTGAGGCGCGGGGAACTCGTAACGGGTTATTTCATCGGTTTTGGCATTTTTACGATCATTCAATCGGCGCTCATCGCCGCGTATTCCGTTTATGTTTTGGATCTGTGGATGGCAGGATCCTTTTGGTACGTCTTGTTGATTACGCTTGTCCTCGCGTTCGTCGCTTTGTCGCTCGGCATGTTGTTGTCGACGTTTGCCAATAATGAATTGCAAATGTTCCAATTCATACCGCTCGTCATCGTTCCGCAAGTGTTCTTTTCGGGGTTGTTCAAATTGGAGACGATCTCCGACTGGGTGAGCTGGATCAGCTACGTCACGCCGCTCTATTACGGGGCCGACGCCTTGCGCGGCGTCATGATCCGCGGCGAAGGATGGTCCGGAATTTGGGGCGACGTCGGCGTTTTGGCCCTGTTCGCGCTCGTCTTTATCGCGTTGAACGTGCTTACATTGCGAAAATATCGTAAGCTATAGTCATGGACACCAATCTGTGACGGAAAGGAATTCAATGATGGAAGAATGGGATGAACTGTTTTCCGATGCCGAGCACGGGGAACTGACGGAAAAGCAGAAAAAAATCATACAGGCCGCCATCGAAATGTTTGCGGAAAAGGGCTATTCCGCGACGTCGACGAACGAGATCGCGCGCAAAGCCGGCGTCGCCGAAGGCACGATTTTTCGCCACTATAAAACCAAAAAAGATTTGCTGGTGGCGATCGTCACCCCGGTCATGCGCCGTCTCGTCGCCCCGTTTATCATTAAAGACATCAATAAGGTGTTGGATAAAAAACACGAGACTTTTGAAGGTTTTTTGCGGGCGATGATCGACAATCGCAAAAAATTTATTGAGAAGCATTGGCCGATCATCAAAATCTTATTGCAGGAGATTCCGTTTCACCCGGAATTGAAAGAGATGTTTATCACCTATGTCGCGCCGGAACCGCTTGAAAAGGCGAAACGGCTGATCACCGATTTCCAGAAGCGTGGCCAAATCATTGACGCGCCGCCGTTATCCATCATGCGGCTGGCGATGTCGTGCGTCGCGGGGTACCTCGCCGCGGGCCAACTCGTATCCGCCCAAAAATGGGACGACGAAAAAGAATTGGAAGAAACCATTCAATTTATCTTGCGCGGCGTCGGTTATGTGCCAAAAAAAACGATTTAGGCCTGCTTCCGAAAGCCATCCTTCGCCGCGCGGCAAACGAGAGCGTCATGGGCTTGCGCGCTGATTTGACTTTGAAAAATTTATTAAAGATCCGGACATGTTCTGATCATGTCCGGATTTTTTATGTACGCCCGGCATGGGTGCGGTGCTATAGGGTGAAAGTCCTGAACGGGGGCTGGCGAGCGCCTACCGTTAGCTGAAGGCAAGGGTGTCCGCCGCGAGGCGGAATCTGAAGGAAGCCGGAGGCAAACACTCGACCTGAGGGACACGAACCCAATTTGAGGCTGTCACAGTCGGATGAGTCTGCATAACAAGATGAAGTCCTAAGCCGCCAAGGGCTGTGGCGGTATATTGGGCAGGTACATGAGTGGAAAGTCCGCACTCTTATCCGGGGAGGCCTGTACGATACGCCTTCTAAGGATGGCAACCAAAATCGAGAGGTTTTGCTGAACGTACAGGAGTCAGCAGAGGCCA
>NZ_BDDQ01000052.1 GCF_002003465.1 Caenibacillus caldisaponilyticus
GTCCCAAATTCCAGTCCAACCATTCCGGCCAAAACGCCGGTGGAAGTCCGAAAAACGCTGGATGGCAGACTGTTTGTCTGGTACAAAGGTAAGCCCTACCCCTTGATGGAAGCAACCCGGAACAAAGCGGCAAAAACTCCTGAAAAGAAAAAGGAGAGCTCAGAAAAGAAATCGTACAAGCCAGGACCTGATCATCCTTGGCGCAAATATAGGCCCACGAATTCAAAGGAACTGAAACCGGCTTGAATGAACTGAGGTCAAAGTAAATATATCAGTGACATATTCACTGACGCGTTAGTATGACATTTTCACTGACGCTTGACACAACTTTTTTTATCACACTTGCTCACGACGACATTTAATATACCATGCCCCTGACGAAAATTCAATCCCTTTTTCAGTGATTTTTTCCTAATAAAGTGTCTTCGAGCGCCAAAAAACGAGGGTTTTGCCTCAATGCCCGCAGGTGTTCGAAAGGCCGGGCTTCCCGACCACATCCCCGCCTTGATGCACCCAACCGATTCCACCGCCGCGGCGTCATACAAAAAAACTTGTCCTCCCTTTCGGCCTTCGGTAAACTTTAAACGGTGATAAAAAATGCAAATTTCAATGCTGCAACAACTTTATAAAAATCTCCGCCATCCGCGGCAAGCAGCGATGTTCCGTTTTTTGAAAATCGGGAACAACATTCTTTACGGCTTTTTTCTTAGCCTGCTCAGCGCAGTCTTGTTCTCCCCGCAGATCGTTTCGACCATCGTTAAAACGACCAAAGGGTTGTCTTTTATTTTTATCCCGTTGACGTTTATTTTTTATTACATCATGTTGTGCGCCGCCGCCTTTTTTTTCGTCACCGTCCTGGCGCTGGCGGTTTTACCGGTGAAAACCGTTTTAAAGCGCAGGCTCAATTATCAGCAGCTCTGGTCGTTGTCCGTCAACGCCATGACGTGGCCGACGTTGCTCTTTGCCTGTATCAATCTATTTAAGGAGCTGCCGGCGTGGAGCATCTGGCTGTACATCCTCGCCTGTTATTTGATGGCCGCGAACCTTGTCTCCGCGATTCCGAAGCCTCGGGGAAAAGCCGTCGTCCGCCCGGGGGGATCCCGTCCGTCCGGGTGATCGGGCAAGCGATCCGACGGCGCGGGACTCCGAAGCGATCTCTCGAAGATTCCATGTATCCGAATGACGTGCCCACATCGGCTCCTTTATTCCTCCTGACGGCGTTCTTCGGCTAAAGGCGCGATCACCAGCTTCGTCCCGTCCACTTTGGTGACGACGATCGGCACGCCGGGGTCGAGCCAATAATCTTCCGTCGTTGCGCTGTACCGTTTGCCTTCCACCTCAATCGTGCCGACGGGCCGGCACGGCGTGGCCGTCCTCCCCGTTTTCCCGACCAATCCCTTATACTCCTTGTTCAGCGAATCATAGCCCTGTTCGCTCGTCAGCCGTTCCGTCAACATGATTTTCGACCAAAACGTGCGGCGCGGAAAAATCTTTAATAAGAACAGCGCCCCCGCACTGCCCAATAAAAAGGCCACGGCCACACACACGCCATAAACCGCGGTCGGCGCCGGAAGCGCGCAGGCGGCGAGCATCAAGAAAAACCCGATCAAAGCGACCGACCCATTATTGATCAACTTGGCGTCGATAACGAGACAAATGAAGCCGATAATCATCAGGGCGAGCATCAAAACGGGGGCTCTCCCGGGAAGATGATGGAGGAAATACAGCAGAAACAGCGCGCTTCCCGTTGCGCCGAACACCCCTTTCGCTTTCACGAGACATTCACCGAACCCCAGCAATGCGGCCAAAAAGATGACGAGAAATCCGACAGCCGGGTTGTTTAACAAAGTCATGTTTTCCCCTCCGTTCACCGCGTTCTCGCCCGCAAAGACACCTTCAAACGCCGCCGCGCGGACGCATCGACAACGGGCGCCTGAAAGGCGCTTTTCTTTATTTATTTTACGATGATCCGGTCGGCCGGGTTTCCAAAATTAAATGCATGAAACGAAAAACCGGAACATACATATGGATAAAACGAACGAAAACGGGCGGGAATAGTTATGAAGAAACTCATCATTTTAGGATTGTTTGCGCTCGCCGGATGGACGAGCTTTTACGACATCACCGTCGGCACGCTCAATTTTCTCCCCGGGACCCACCGCGCCGAAGCGAGCCCCCGCGTTCAACAAACGGACGGGCTGACTTACCGGACCGTGACCGTCGAACCCGGTGATACCGTCCTGTCTGTGCACGAACGGCTTAATCCGGCGGCGCACATCGCGATCGAAAAAGTGCTGAACGATTTTCGAACGTTGAATGGCGGCCAAGATCCGAACCATATTCAAATCGGTGCGAGTTATCGCTTCCCCGTTTACGGCGATGACGGCAACGAATAAACTTGATAGTTTCCATCCCGGAAGCCGGCCGCCGTCGTGACCGGTGTTCATCGGGATGGATAAACTTGATATTTTCCATTCCCTACTGATACAATGAGGGTTGTAAAGCTGGCGGTTTGACCGTTCCGACCGCCGGATGCGACCGTCTCTCACACGGCCGAACGATCGGCCTTTAGCCGACGGCGGATAACGGCCAGATTGCCTTTATAAAAAGGAGCGAATGGGAATGGGTCAAATCACCCATCGGACCAAAACGCGTAAAGTCAGAGTAGGGAATTTGACGATCGGTGGAGCCAATGAAGTGATCATACAAAGCATGACGACGACCAAAACGCATGACGTGGAAGCGACGGTCGCGCAAATCCATCGGCTGGAGGAAGCCGGCTGCCAAATGGTTCGCGTCGCCTGCCCCGACATGCGGGCTGCCGAAGCGATCCCTGAGATCAAGAAGCGCATCAACATCCCTCTGGTCGTCGACATCCATTTTAACTATAAACTCGCCCTGAAGGCCATTGAAGGCGGCGCCGATAAAATCCGCATCAACCCCGGTAATATCGGCGGCCGCGACAAAGTCGAAGCCGTGGTGAAAGCCGCCAAGGAAAGGGGCATCCCGATACGCATCGGCGTCAACGCGGGATCCCTCGAACGGCGCATCCTTGAAAAATACGGATATCCGACGGCCGACGGCATGGTCGAAAGCGCGTTGCATCACATAAAAATTTTGGAAGACCTTGATTTTCACGATATCATCGTATCGCTCAAAGCGTCCGACGTCCGGCTGGCGATCGAAGCCTACCGGAAAGCGGCTCAAGCTTTTGATTACCCGTTGCACCTCGGCATCACGGAATCCGGGACGAAATTTTCGGGATCGATCAAAAGCGCCGCCGGCCTCGGGGTTCTTCTTTACGAAGGCATCGGAAACACGATTCGGATTTCGCTGGCGACCGATCCCGTCGAAGAAGTGCGAGTCGCCCGCGAGCTCTTGAAAACGTTCGGGCTTGCCTCGAACGCCGCGACGCTCATCGCTTGTCCGACTTGCGGCCGCATCCAGTTCGACCTCTTTAAAGTCGTTAATGAGGTGGAAGATTACATCGAAAAAATCAAAGCCCCGATCAAAGTCGCCGTGCTCGGCTGTGCGGTGAACGGACCCGGCGAAGCGCGGGAAGCGGACATCGGCATCGCGGGCGGCAAGGGCGAAGGCTTGTTGTTCAAACACGGCCAGGTCATACGCAAGGTGCCGGAAGACCAACTCGTCAGCGAACTGAAAAAAGAGATCGATCTGCTCGCGCAAGAGTATGCGGAAAAACAAAAAGAAGGCCAAGAAACGGCAAGGCGCTGACCCAAATGGGTCAAGCGCCTTTTTTTGGTCGTTCGGGTATGACGGCCGCTGAATTCAGAAAAATGGAGCGGTAAATAGACTGATGACGATTGCCGCCACGCCGATGCCGATCGCCCAAGCGCCGAGCGCCCTCGCTCCTTGCCGACGGGCGATGAAACCGACGATAATGCCGCTCGCCCCCATGATGACCGGCAAAAAGAACAAGCCGACTACGGAGAGAACGATCGCCAGCCAACCGAGACCCGTTCCACCTGCTTCCCTATCATCGTCTTCTGCCGCATCCCGACGTCTATCGATGACCGGACGGTCGACGGCCGTTTCCGCCGCCGTTTCTTCCCTATAACGGTCGTCATCGTACGGACGTCCGGCGTCTTTGCGCCGATAGATGTCGTTGAGGCCCGTATCGTCATCGAAAAACGGATCCTCATCGATGGCGCCGTTGTACCTTCTTTCTTGATCCTTATCCGTCATCGTGATCCCTCGCTTTGTTATTTCTAGGATCACCTTTATTTTGTCGTTCGCAAGGTCTCTTTATTGATGAAATAAATGGCAAGCCGACAATGCGGCGCCGATTTTTCCCGCGCGAATCGCCTGCTCCTTTCCCCTTAAAAAAGTTGTGCGCTCATCGGGTTTGATTTTCCGCACGGACGCCGGTGTCCCGAAACCGCCGCCGTTTGAATTCCCAACAAGGTTAATCCCTTCAACGCTCACCCGTTTCATAAGGAAATTCGATGAGAATGGTCGTTCCTTGACCGGGTTCACTCTCAATGACAAACCGCCCGTCGTGATCGTTGATGATTTTTTGGCAAAGCGAAAGGCCGATGCCTGTCCCGTTCGCTTTCGTCGTAAAATAGGGCTTGCCGATTTGATCGAGCACTTCCTTCGCTATGCCGGGCCCGTTGTCCGAAAAAAGCACGGTATAACCATTGTTATGCGCACGACCGCGGATCGTGAAACATTTGTCGGGCTGTGCGGACGGGAAGGCCTCCATGGCGTTGTGGAATATATTCAACACCACCTGTTTAATCATGGAGTGGTTAAGCGAAAGCGTGCGGCTTGTTCGATCAAAAGAATGGACAAAACGCACCTTGCGCAAGAGGCATTCGGATTGGATGAGCGAAACGAGCGTCAGAAAAAACGCCTGGGGTTCATATGACGCTTTTCAAGTTTCTTTCTTGAAAGCGACAAAAATTCCTCAATGATCCGATATAATGCTATTCCCACTTATCAACCAACATTAATAGGTGTGATTCCCGATATATTTTTCGCCATTTCTTGTCAAAATTGGTCGAAAAAACATCATTTCCAATGGCTGCAACCTGCGTAAACGACGAACGCAATCAACACACATAGATGGTCCGCGCTTGCCTTTGCGTGGAAAACCGCGTTTTGCCGTCACCCCCCTTAGCCGTCCGACATATTTATGTAAAGTCGGATTTTCTTGATCGACGAAACGGGAACGGGGAGTGACCTTCCTTTGAACCATTTGATCAAACAATTCGTCAACCAAAAAATCAACGGTTTGACCGCCGGCGAACTCGAGCAGCTCGCGCGCCGCTATGGCGTTTTTTTTAATAACCGCCAGGCGGAAGCGATCATCGCTGTTCTGAGAAGACAGCCCGTCGACATCTTTTCGGAAGGCGAACGTAAAGCGATCCTTGGGCAAATCGCCGCGACGACCGATCCCGGATTGGCGGGAGAATTGGAAAAACTTTTTCAGCGCTTCTTGCGCTGGGCCAACCGGCAATGACTAGGATCGGCCATCGGACCTCGGCCGGCAAGAAACAACCGAGCGTAAGGACGAGCCTTGCGGATGCGCTCCTCGATTGATCCGTATGACGCAACGGCAAAAAAAAACGGGCCGCCCGCCTTAAGCGAGCCCCCTCCTATATTGGCCTTATTGTGCCATGATATCTTCTTTTAAATGTTCGTTGAACGTTTGTTTTCTCAACATGTCGATTTCAAATTTGTACGGCGGCTTTTTATTTTGTTTGTCTTCTCCGACATAAGGCGTCTCCAGAATTTTTGGAATATCTTCCAATTGCGGGTGATGGACGATCCGATTCAACGCTTCAAACCCGATATAGCCGCAACCGATGTTTTCGTGCCGGTCCTTTCTCGCCCCGCAAGGATTTTTGCTGTCGTTGATGTGCAGCACTTTCAGGCGATCCAAACCGATAATGCGGTCGAATTCATCGAGGACGTCGTCAAAACGGTTGACGATGTCATACCCGGCATCGTGCGTGTGGCACGTGTCAAAGCAGACTGATAATTTCTCATTATGATGGACGCCGGCGATGATGTCGGCCAGCTGTTCGAAGCGAAAACCGCATTCCGACCCTTTGCCCGCCATCGTCTCCAAAGCGATTTGGACCGTATCGTCCCGGTCCAGCACTTCGTTAAGCCCTTCGATGATTTTCTTGATGCCCTTTTCGACGCCTTCTCCGACGTGCGAGCCTGGATGAAGCACGATTTGCTTGGCGCCGATGGCTTCCGTCCGGTCGATTTCCTTCCGCAAAAATTCGACGCCGATCGCAAACGTTTCGGGTTTCACCGGATTGCCGATGTTGATGATGTACGGCGCGTGAACGACGATCTCAACGATGCCGTTGGCGGCCATATGCGTGCGCCCGGCTTCAATGTTTAATTCTTCGATCGGTTTGCGCTTCGTGTTTTGCGGCGCACCGGTGTAAATCATGAACGCGTTGGCGCCGTACGAAGCCGCCTCTTCGCTTGCGCCGAGCAGCATCTTGTCGCCTTTCATCGAAACATGAGAACCGATTTTTAACAAGAACAGACCTCCTCTCTTGTCCATTTTACCATGATCTTGTCCATCTTGCCCGATATACAGTAAAAAGGAGCGGAAGGCATGACGCCTTCCAACTCCAAACAGGTTGGGATTCCGCCGGGACTGGGACGAATCGACACGACTTGGGCACACCGAAACCGGGAGACACGCATAGTATATCGCAGGACATCGGGTCGCCGCCGGTGCGGCGATCGGGTTTCAAGAGGGAGAGATATCCACATGTTTCCGTTCAGACAGGCGACATCAAACTTCGCCGGCGGCATGAATCCGGGGACGTTCATGGGTGCGGGCGGCGCTCCACAAGGCATGCCTTCCCCGTTTGGCATGTTCGGTCCGCCGCCGGGATTTCCGAGTGCCGGGACTCCGAGCACAGGCGGCGGTCTGTCGAGGCTGCTCGGAGGTTTGTTCAACAGCGGCGGGAGTACAACAGCAGCGACGACGCCCGGAATCGCGGGTCCGTTCGGTTTCGGCGGTCCGGCCGGCGGCATGGGCACGTTCGGCGGCAGCGGCCTGACCAACGCCTTAAGCGGGGCCGGATCGGCGGGCGGCGGCGGGTTGAGCGGGCTTGCCGGAATGTTTCAAAACGTCCAAAAGGCGATCGGCGTCGCGCAGCAAATCATGCCGATGGTGCAGCAATTCGCCCCAATGGTCCGCAACCTTCCGGCGCTCATCAACATGGTGCGCACGATGCGCGAACTCAACGATACAAAAGACGACGAGCCAGCTGATACTGAAGACAAAAAAAACGACCGAGTCCAGCGAAACCATCGCTATCCAAACGGATCCAGAGCGCAAACGAGCAAAGAAAAGCGATGGCGACGCCGACAACGGCGCAAGCAAAGCGAAAAAGCGAAGCCAGACAGACGGCGACGTTCCCAAAAAAGCCGAAAAACCCCGATCGCAAACAACCGCGCGTTCCACGGTAAAACGCGCCTCGACTCGCAACGAACGTTCTCCAAAAGCAAGGTCGGCCGTTTCCGCAACGTCAAAGCCGACGTTATACGTTTAATCGTTCGCGTCCGATCCCTCCGCGTTCGGGCGCTTTGACTTGATTAGAAACCTTCCGTCCCCGCGTTTCATACAACGTTCATTGTTTCCCTGCGGGGTCTCCTTTATAATGAAAGAGAGATACCCACTGGCGGGAGGCGTTTTTTTTGAAAGTGATCAAAGTATCGCCACGCGGCTATTGTTACGGCGTCGTCGACGCCATGGTCATTGCGCGCCAAGCCGCAATGAACAAAGAACTGCCGCGTCCCATATATATTCTAGGCATGATCGTTCACAATCGCCATGTGACCGAAGCTTTCGAGAAGGAAGGCGTCATCACCCTCGACGGAAAAAGCCGGATCGAATTGCTCAAAGAAATCGACAAAGGCACCGTCATCTTCACCGCCCACGGCGTCTCTCCCGAGGTGCGCCGCTTGGCCAAAGAAAAAGGGCTCACGGTCATCGACGCCACTTGTCCGGACGTGACGAAAACCCACGATTTGATCAAGGAGAAGACGGCGCAAGGCTATCACGTCATCTATATCGGCAAAAAAGGCCATCCGGAACCGGAAGGCGCCATCGGAACGGCGCCCGGCTATGTCCACCTCGTGGAGACGATGGAAGACGTCGACCGCTTGGACCTCCACGCGGATAAAATCATCGTCACCAACCAGACGACGATGTCGCAATGGGATGTCGCCGATCTCATGGCTTATGTCAAGGAAAAATATCCGCACGTCGAAATTCACAACGAAATTTGCCATGCCACGCAAACGCGCCAGGAAGCCGTCGCCGAACAAGCAAAGGACGCCGATTTGACGATCGTCGTCGGAGACCCACGCAGCAACAATTCCAACCGGCTGGCGCAAGTGAGCGAAGAGATCGCGGGCACGCCCGCGCACCGGATCGCCGATTTGTCCGAACTGAAGATCGAATGGCTTCTGAACGGCGTCGAAACCGTGGCGGTGACCTCCGGCGCGTCAACGCCGACGCAATTGACGAAAGAAGTGATCCTGTTCCTTGACCAATTCGATCCGAACGATCCGTCGACATGGGAAAAACGGCCGCTTCCGGCCGACAGGGATATCTTGCCGAAGATCGTCATCAAAAAGAAAAAACAAGCCGCGGGAAATGCCTAATTCCGCGGCTTGTTTGCTGCAACAGAGGTTTCCACCGTTTATACAAACGTAAAAGGATTGGTGTCGCATTCGGAAGCCAACACTTCCGTTCCGTCATAGCCGTTTTCCTGCAAATATTTTTTAAGGAAAGCGGCAATGCCCTTCTTCATCACTTTTTCGATCGTATGGCCGGCATCGATCAAGCAAAGGCCTTCCAGCATCGCGTCATGGCCGGCGTGGTAATCGATGTCCCCGGTGATGAGCACGTCGGCGCCCGCCCGTTTCGCATCGCGGATAAAGTCCTTGCCGGCGCCGCCAAGGACTGCGACGTTTCGGACGCGGGCATCCAACGGGCCGACGAGCCGGACGCCGTCGAGATCCAAGCGCGCCTTGACTTTTTCCGCCAAGTCCTTCAAAGCCATCGGTTCGGGCAACGTCCCGATCCGCCCCAGGCCGTGAACGACCCCTTTGTTTTCCAAAGGATAGACGTCATACGCGACTTCTTCATACGGATGAACGTCCAACATCGCGCGAATGACCGCATCCAACAACCGTTCAGGCACGATTGTTTCAATGCGCACTTCGTCGACGATTTCGAGTTTGCCTTGTTCGCCGAGATACGGCCGCGTGCCTTCGCCGGGAAGGAACGTCCCTTTGCCTTCCACATTAAACGTGCAATGGGTGTAACGGCCGATGGCTCCCGCGCCCGCTTCACCGATGGCCGTGCGCACTTCATCGGCGTGCGACTGCGGCACATAGACCGCGAGTTTATATAATTTTTCCTCTTTGACGGGGACGAGCACGGTGCGGTCTTGAATGCCGATCGCATCGGCGAGCCAATCGTTCATTCCACCTTCCGCCACGTCCAAATTCGTATGGGCAACGTAGACGGCGATGTCATTCTTGATGCATTTCGCAACGATTTTGCTTTGCCCGGCATCCGTCCGCATGTTTTTCAACGGACGATAAATGACGGCGTGATGGGAAAAGATCAGATCGGCGCCCCATTCCTTCGCTTCCTCAACGACGTTTTCCAACACATCGAGCGTCACGAGCACCTTTTTGATCGGCTTGTTCAACGTGCCGATCTGCAGGCCGATTCGGTCGCCTTCAAGGGCGAGCGATGGAGGGGCCCACCTTTCAAACGCTTGGATTAAATCGTGCCCGTATACCGCTTTCGTCATGCCAAAACCCCCTTGATTTCGGCGATTTCTTTCTTTATGGCCATCGCTTTCGCTTCGGTTTCGGAAGGCCGCTTGGCTTTCTCCAAAGCGCGCAAGACGCGCTCCCGTTTCTCTAATTCAGATAGCCATTTTTTCCTGAAAACCGGCCCTTGTTTTTGCAACAACACCGGACCGAAGAAGCGCTCGCGTTCGGAAAGCGGCGCCGGATGGCCGGGATCGGCGGCGATGATTTCGTAAAAATGGCCGTCCTCTTCCAAGATTTGCTCATCCACGATGTCATATCCGTTGGCGTCCAGCCATGCGCGCACCTTGTCTGCGGCATTGTTTGGCTGCAAAATCAGGCGGGCCGAATCGTTCAGCCGATCGGCTCCCGCTTCGAGTATCCGGCGAATCAATTCTCCGCCCATGCCGGCGATGACCACGGCATCCGCCTCGCCCGGCCTCAGAATCGAAAGCCCGTCGCCTTTGCGGACATCGATGCGGGCTGCCAAACCGCAGGCATGCACGGTTTTTAATGCGGACCGATAAGGCCCTTCATTGATCTCGCCGGCGATCGCCTTTTTGATCCGCCCGTTCAACGCCGCATGGCAAGGCAGATAAGCGTGATCCGTTCCGATATCGGCAAGCGTTGCGCCTTGCGGAACATACTCGGCGATCGCGAGCAAACGGCGGGAAAGATGAATGTCGCTCATGGTTCACCATCCGTTATGATTTGCGGGTTCTTCCGGAAAACGCTCAGGCGCGTGATCGGGACGAACCGCCAAAAGATTTCATCCTGACGTCAACCATCCTAGGCCGTTCCTGTTCCTACAGAAGGCCATGGCATCCTTTATCTTAATACTTGGCGCCGCGCGTTGGCAAATCCCGCAGAGGACGAGCCGATTTGCCAAAAATAAAGCGACCACCCGCGGTGATCGCTTGTTTGTCTTGATTATTTTTTCTTCGCCAGCCAATCGGCGACTTTCTCCGCCGCTTTTCCTTGAATGATATTGCCCGGCATTTGGCCGCCGCCGTTTTTGATCTGATTCAAGATTTGATTTTTGGACATTTTGCTGCCAATATGTTGGAGATTCGGACCGACGCCGCCTTCCAGATTTTGGCCGTGGCACGATGAACAGTTTTGCTGGAAGATTTTATCCGGCGACTGATTGGCTCCATTCGCTTTTTGTTCCGTCGAAGCGCCGTTTTCTTTTGCAGCTCTTTCGTGAGCGGCATGTCCCCCCCAAACGCTCACCACGATCATGAGCACGATGCCGAGCGCCGCGATGACCGCGAACGGGATGAGTGGATTCCGCTTCATCAAACGTTCCTCCTTATGTATCGAATGTCCTTTCCCGAATCATATTGCGAATTTCTAAAAAAATATAGGCCATTTTTTATTTTACTTTATTGAAAACGCTAAGAAAAGGAAAAACGGTTTGTTCACAATTTCGTCACGTTTTCGTGATCCCGTTAAAACGGCGCCCGATCTTAGCCATTGCCAAAAACACGCAATAAAATACCGCGCCCGTCTGTCAAATCGAAGACAAGGAGCGGCGATTCCCTGCGGTCGACCGCCGAGCGGCCGGTCATGAGGCGTCATCTCGTCTGAGGCCGCCGGCCTGGTCGTTGCTGACACACGCTCAACACCCGATTTCCCGGGCGATCACCATCCGCTGGACTTCCGACGTGCCTTCTCCGATTTCCAAGAGCTTGGCGTCGCGCAAATACCGTTCCACTTCATATTCGCGCATGTAGCCGTTGCCGCCGTGAATTTGGATCGCTTCGCGGCAGATTTCCATGCACGCTTCCGAAGCGTAGAGCTTGCACATCGCCGCCTCTTTAGAAAAATTTTTCCCGTTATCCTTAAGCCAGGCGGCCTTATAGACCATGAGGCGGGCGAGCTCAATTTTCATGGCCATATCGGCCAATTTAAACTGAATGGCTTGAAATTTGGAGAGGGACGTCCCGAATTGCCTGCGGATTTTGGCGTAACGCAGCGTTTTTTCATAAGCCGCTTGCGCGATGCCGACCGCCATCGCTCCGATTCCGATTCGGCCGCCATCGAGGGTGGCGAGAAACTGTTTAAAGCCCTCGCCGCGGCGTCCGAGCAAATTTTCTTTCGGCACGCGTACATTCTCCAAATGGATTTCGGTCGTATTCGAAGCGTGCAAACCCATCTTTTCGTACGGTTCGCTGATGGTCAGACCTTCCGCATCCGCGGGGACGATGATCGCGCTGATTTCTTTTTTGCTTCCTCGCCGGCCCGTGACGGCGGTGATCGGAATCGCCCGCGCGTAGGAAGCGTTGGTAATGAAACATTTGGTTCCGTTGATGACCCATTCCCCGCCGTCCTCAACCGCTGACGTTTCCGTTCCTCCGGCGTCCGAACCGGCTCCAGGCTCCGTCAAACCGAACGCCCCGAGGGCCTCGCCCGTACAAAGCGGAACGAGATATTTTCGTTTTTGTTCTTCCGTTCCGAACATATGGATGGGCGCGCCGCCAAGCGAAATGTGCGCCGAATAAGTGATGCCCGTCGATCCGCAGGCGCGGCTCAATTCTTCGACGGCAATCACAAAACTGATCGTATCGGCTCCCCCGCCGCCGTACTCCTCGGGAAACGGCAAACCGAGAACGCCCAATTCCCCCAATTTTTTAAAGATGTCCTCAGGAAAAACACCCGTGCGGTCGCGTTCGATCGCCCCCGGCGCCACCTCTGCGTCGGCGAATTCCCTCATCATTTTTTGCAACATGCGATGTTCATCGCTTAATTCAAAATCCATGGCCGAACCACCCTTCGTCTTGATGGGGATACCTTTATTGTATGCGCTTCCATTTTACTTTATTTTATAGTATTTTTGACAATACAGCAAATTATTCCTTCAACGGGCCTCCATTTTTCCCGGTTAGGGTTTGCAAATCGTAAAAAAACTCTGTAAAATGGTAGTAAATCGAAGGCGCTTCAGGATGGACGCGCCAGCCGCAAGAGTGATCGCCGGACAACGAACGGTTTTACCGGTTAAAAGGCAAAAAAAAGTTTACTTCAAGATGAAGTAAACTCAATCAGAGTCATTCTAAAAAGTCTTTAAGCTGCTTGCTGCGGCTTGGATGGCGCAATTTGCGAAGCGCCTTCGCCTCGATTTGGCGAATCCGTTCTCTCGTCACACCGAACACTTTTCCGACCTCTTCGAGCGTCCGCGTCCGGCCGTCATCGAGACCGAAGCGGAGGCGCAACACGTTCTCTTCGCGGTCGGTTAACGTGTCGAGCACGTCTTCCAATTGCTCTTTCAAAAGCTCATAAGCCGCGGCATCAGCCGGAGCTTGCGCGTCTTGATCCTCGATGAAATCGCCGAGATGGGAATCGTCTTCCTCGCCGATCGGCGTCTCCAGAGAGACGGGCTCTTGGGCGATCTTTTGAATCTCGCGAACTTTTTCGGCAGGAAGCCCCATTTCCTTGCCGATTTCTTCGGGTGTCGGCTCACGCCCCAAATCTTGAAGCATTTGCCGTTGCACGCGGATCAGCTTGTTAATGGTTTCCACCATGTGCACGGGAATCCGGATCGTCCGCGCCTGATCCGCAATCGCCCGGGTGATCGCTTGACGGATCCACCACGTCGCATACGTGCTGAATTTATAGCCTTTGCGGTAGTCGAATTTTTCCACCGCTTTGATCAAGCCCATGTTGCCCTCTTGAATGAGATCGAGGAACAACATGCCGCGCCCGACGTAGCGTTTGGCAATGCTGACGACGAGGCGCAAGTTCGCTTCGGCAAGGCGGCGTTTGGCTTCTTCATCGCCCTGTTCGATGCGTTTGGCGAGCTCGATTTCTTCCTCGGCGGAGAGAAGGTCCACCCGGCCGATTTCCTTCAGATGCATGCGCACCGGATCGTTGATTTTCACGCCCGGCGGCACGCTCAAGTCGTTCAAATCAAATTCTTCATCCTTGTCTTCATCGACAAGAATGTCCGGATCGGCATCGTCGGTGTCATCGATGACGTCGATGCCTTGATCCCCCAAATATTCATAGAATTCGTCGATTTGATCGGAATCCTGATCAAATGGCGCCAATTTTTCCATGATCTCACCATAGGTCAAAACGCCGCGCTTTTTGCCGAGCTCAACAAGCTGTTCTTTCACTTGTTCGAGATTGGCATCATGTTCAACCGGTTTGTTCGATTTCTCTGCCATTTGATCCCCCTCCTTCCATAGCCTTAATGCCTTCCTATCTTTTTTTCAACGCGATGATTTCGGCGAGGATTTTAGCTGCCGTTTCGTAATCCCGGCGCTTTTCAGCTTCTTTTCTCTCTCTCTCTTTTCGCTGAATGTCTGCTTCCGTTCCGTATTGGAGGATGCGCGCAATATAGTCTTCGATTTCTTGTCTTGAAGCTTGTTCGCTGATTTCCATCATGGCGATGGCGGTGGCCGCCTGCTTTAACTGAGGGTCTTCAAGCTTTTCGATGAAGGCGGCGACATCGGGACTCCGCCCTTCTTCGTAATAAGCGTAGAGATGAGCGGCCAGCGCTTGGTGGAGATCGTCGTGAAAGGAAGCGCCAATCGCGTTCATCACCTCTGCGGCGATATCGGCGTCGCGCATCATATGCGCTAACAACTGTCTTTCCGCCGCCAGATGAGCGGGCAAGAGGTGGCGCTGCCCGTTGCGATAGGGAATGGGGCGCGATTCATGCCGTGAATCCTCCTCCTTCTGCTTCCTGCGTCGATAAATTTGATATTGCTGCTGCTTTAGCGCATCGAGCGACAGGGAGAATTCGTCGGCAAGTTGGCGAAGGTAATGATCCCTTTCGACGGCTTGGTTTAACGTGCTGATTTCCCTCAATACTTCTTCGATATAGCGCAGCCGATCTCCTTCATCGTTCATATTCTTGCCTTTTTTTAAATATTGCATTTTAAAGGCCATCACGGTCTGGCTGGCACCAATGACATCGTTTCGAAACCGGTCGCCGCCGTAGCGGGTAATGTAATCATCGGGGTCAAGCCCCGCGGGCATCCGGGCGATCTTGATCGTCCGCCCAAACCCCTTTAGCATTTCCGCCGCACGGAAAGCCGCGTTTGTCCCCGCTTCATCGGAATCATAACAGATGATAATTTTTTCCGCGTTGCGCGTCAAAAGCCTTGCTTGATCTTCCGTCAGCGATGTTCCCATGGAAGCGACGCCGTTATCGATGCCCGCTTGATAAGCCCTGATGACGTCCGCATAACCTTCGAACAGAACGACTTCGTTTTTCCTTTTGATCGCCGGACGGGCGCTGTCGTATCCGAACAAAATTCTTCCTTTATGAAATATATTAGATTCCGGAGTGTTTAAATACTTGGGTTTTTGATCGCCGAGCACCCGTCCGGCAAACGCGACCGTCCGACCTTTTGCGTCGCGAATTGGGAACATGATGCGGTCGCGGAAACGGTCGAAAATTTTTCCGTCAAACTGGCGCTTGGACAAGAGGCCGACTTGTTCAAACAGCGGTAACGGCAAATTTCGCCTTTCCAGAAAACGCGTCGCCGCCTCCCATGACGGAACGGCGTAACCGATTTGGAACCGCCTGATCGCCTCTCCGGTAAATCCCCTTTTCCGCAGATAATCCAGCGCTTTCTTTCCGTACCGTTCGTCCAGCAAGAGTTTGTGATAGAATTTGGTGAGAAGTTCCATTCCATGGTATAATATAGCCAATCGATCATTTGTCTGACTGTTTTGATTTCCTTCGAGCGGGACATCGATGCCTGCCTTCTCACCAAGCAGGCGAACGGCTTCGGGAAAACTGATCCCTTCGATTTCCATGATAAAGGTGAATACGTTCCCGCCGACGCCGCATCCGAAACAATGAAAGATTTGCTTATCGGGGGAGACGGAAAAAGATGGGGTCTTTTCGCTGTGAAACGGACAGAGCGCAAAATAGTTGCGCCCTTGCTTTTTCAGCTGCACGTATTCACCAATGACGTCAACGATGTCGACGGATGCTCGGATTTTGTCGATCGTTCCTTCGTCGACCTTCAAGCCAATGCCCCCCTTTCCGTTTCGGCTTCAATCCATATCGGGAGGCTGCCGAATGATCCGAAATGAGGTATCCGACTCCCGCGCCGCTCTTTTTTGCGGCGTTCATCGACACGTTTGCGCGGTACGGCTCCAGGCATCGACGGGAAAAGGGAGAATCGTTCGCATTCCGCATCCGCTCCGCAGGCATCGACAACGAAAACCGCCGCTTTCGCCGTAAAACCGCTCCGGTTCACAAATCCGGCATTTCAAACGCGAAACAGGTTCAACGACGAGCGGAAATCGCCGTCCAAACTTGCCCGACGCAGACGGTTCGACAATTTTCGTCAATCGGGCAGGCTCCGCTGCCGATAAACGGCTTTGCGGTGACCCATCAACTGTTTATTCGATGTCTCCCTGCAAAAATCCTTCTAAAGCCTCTATTTTTTAATTTTTCGAAAGCTGACGAATGGATGTTCGAAGGTCTTTAGTCGTTATTTTTATCACAAACATGTATTATAATACATGTGAATTTCAAATGACAAGCAGTTCGCGAAAGTTTTGATGAAAAGTGATGGCGCGCGCAAACGTTGGCGCCGATCGGTTTCGGCGCTCTCCCCATCAAGCCTTGCGATCCTTAAAATACAAATTCATGACAATATTCGCCGTTTCTTCGACGGCCCTTGTCGAGACATCAATCACCCGACAGCCGATCCTTTCAACGACTTCTTGGAAATAAGCCAATTCTTTTTCGATCCGGTCCAAGCGGGCATAATTCGCGTCGCTGGCAAGCCCGAGGGCTTTTAATCGTTCTTTTCGGATGTGATTCAGCTGCTGAGGGTTGATATAAAGCCCGAAACATTTTTTCGGGTCAACCTGGAAGAGTTCCTCAGGCGGGTCGACTTCGGGCACGATCGGAACGTTGGCGACTTTTAACCGCTTCATCGCGAGATATTGCGAAAGCGGCGTTTTGGACGTGCGGGACACGCCGATCAGCACGATATCCGCCTTTAAAATGCCGCGCGGGTCGCGGCCGTCATCATACTTGACGGCAAACTCGATCGCCTCCACCCGGCGGAAATAGTCTTCATCCAGTTTGTGACTCAACCCCGGTTCGTACTTCGGCCGACAATGGACCAAATTTTCCATCGTCTGAATGACCGGACCGATGATGTCCACGGCCGGCACCCCGTGTTCAGACGCCGTGCGAAGCAAGTGCGCTTTCACCTCGGGAACGACGAGCGTAAAAGCGATCATCGCCTGCTCTTCTTTGGCGGAACGGACGAGTTCGTCAATGGTCGCCGCATCGTTGACAAAGGGAAAGCGTTCGACGTCAATCAAGGCTTCTTGAAATTGGCTGGCGGCCGCTTTGACGACCAGTTCCGCCGTTTCGCCAACCGAATCGGATATCACATAGATCCTTTGAACCTCATTCGCCATCACCAATCCTCCGTTCCTTCTGCAAGTTCGACGAACGCTCTGGTCACGTTCGTCTTCGTCATCCGACCGATGACTTCCAACCCTTTTTCCGTCTCCTTGACGACGGGCACGCCGTCGATCTGCCGGCTGATCAAAAGACGTGCCACGTCCATGACGAGATCCGTGCTTTTACACGTCGCAATGTTCGGCATCCGAGACATGATCACGCTCACCGGAATGTGATTCAAATCTTGATTGCCGAGGCTCGCGCGCAGCAAATCCTTTCGGGAAAGCGCGCCGGATAAAACGCCGTCGCGGTTGACGACGAACAAGGTGCCGACGTCTTCCAAAAACATCGTGCAGATCGCATCATAAGCGGAAGCGTCTTCGCGAATGACAACCGGTATGGATTGATAAGCCTTGACCGTCATTTTTTTGATTCGTTCCGAAAGCAGCTTGGAAGGCGTCTTGCCGGTGTAAAAATAACCGACCCGCGGGCGCGCGTCGAGAAAACCGGACATCGTCAAGATCGCCAAATCCGGACGGATCGTCGCTCGCGTCACATTTAAGCGGTCGGCGATTTGTTCGCCGGTGATCGGACCGTGTTCCTTTGCGATTTCAAGAATCTTCTTTTGCCGTTCGTTCAATTCCATTTTTCTCACCGCCTATTCGACACCCAACGCTTGATCTGTGCTCTATATTGATTAGACATAGGGGGAAAAGTTTCCTTCCTTTAAGTTTAAGTCAACATTTAAAATTGTATAGCTCAAACCACCCGGCTTATGTACTCCGTTGCATCGCCCTTCATCGCCGCTCCGTGGGACCGGTGATCGAAGCCATCCGCCCGCGGCCAAGGGCTGGGATCGACCGTTTTTTCTTGAAATTTGCCTTCACGCGCATCTGAAAGGGAACCAAAGACGCGCGAAAACCCCGCTTTCATTCACAAAGCGAGGGCATCAAGGTTCCGGTTTCATGGTTTCCAATTGTTCAATAAAAGCCTTCGTTTTCAGATGAAGGCCGGAATAAGCGTCATAATAAGCGTCAAGCACTTTTTTGATCTCATGGATCGTCTGCTCTTTAAGATTGATCCGGCCGATGCGACGAACGTCCAAATGCTTGAAAAGCCGCAACAGTTTTGCCGTCGCCGGCGCAATGGAGATCGCCCGTTCATCTCCGGAAGCGCACCGGGAGCAGAGGAATCCTCCTGCGGACACGGAAAATTGAAAGGGGCCGCGCTCGTCCCCGCATCTCGCGCAGCGATCCAGTTCGGGATCGATCCCGAGGAGCGGCAGAATTTTAACTTCGAAGATAAAGCTGAGCACTTGGGGATGAATCCCCTCGTCGATGTCGCGCAAAATCTCCAGGACGAGTTCAAACAAATAAGGATTGCGCGCATCTTGCGCGGCCATTTTATCAACCAGATCAACGATATAGGAAGCGTAGGCCATTTTATAAATGTCGGATTTAATGAACTTGAACGGGTTTTCCGGATCCGCTTGATAAAGGTTTCCGAGCCCCTTGCCTTTTGTAAATAGGTAATGGCCGTATGTCAACGGCTGAGCGGCGCCCGCCAGCTTGCTCCTTGGTTTTTTTGCTCCTCTCGCCATCAGGCCGATCTTGCCATACTCCCGTGTGAACAAAGTGATGATCTTATTCGTTTCCCCGTAATCCGTCGTTCGGATGACGATGCCTTCCGCTTGGTTTAACACGGCATTCCCCCGCCTCAGTGCGCCGGTTGATCATGATATCCCTCTTCTTCCCGAGCCGTCCAATCGTCATTCCCGCGTTCCAATTCTTTATACAGTAGATAGGTGTCGATGTTCCCGGTCATGCAAAAGACTTTCCAAGTAAAGTCTAACATGAATCCTGCCACCTTTCATGCTTGACGCTCTAAAAATAGAATCCCACGTCTCGGCCAAATCATGATAAGGAAATTTTGTTAATCCTTCTCGACGGCCGTCATCGATCCTCGGAATAGCCGAAATAATGGAGCATGTTGGCCCGGTCACGCCAATTTTTCTCGACCTTCACCCACAGGTCCAAGAAAACTTTCGAACCGAGCAGCGCTTCGATTTCACGGCGGGCGCGCGAACCGATTTCCTTCAGCATCCGACCGCCTTTTCCGATGATGATGCCTTTTTGCGACGGGCGTTCGACGATGATGGCCGCATGAATGTCGATGATGTGGCCTTCCGGACGTTTAGCAATGTTCTCGATGGCAACCGCGATCGAATGCGGCACTTCCTCTTCCGTCAGGTGCAGGATCTTTTCACGAATGATTTCGGCGATGATGAATTGCTCCGGGTGGTCGGTGATTTGGTCGTCAGGATAATATTTCGGACCGGGTTTCAAATACGCGATGATCTGCTCCATCATCGTATGCACATTGTTGCCTTGAAGCGCCGAGACAGGAATGACTTCTTGGAAAGGATACGATTGACGGTATTGATCGATCAACGGCAACAGTTCGTCCGGGTGGACGAGGTCGATTTTATTGACGATGAGAAAGACCGGCGACTTGCACGCTTTTAAATGTTCCATGATGAATTGATCGCCCCGGCCGAGGCCTTCCTTGGCGTCGACCATGAAAAGGACGAGATCCACTTCGTTGAGCGTCGCCATCGCCACGTTCGTCATGTATTCGCCAAGCTTATGCTTCGGCTTGTGTATCCCCGGCGTATCAATGAAAACGATTTGGACATTGTCGGTCGTGTAAACCCCTTGGATCCGGTTGCGCGTCGTTTGCGGTTTATTGCTCATGATGGCAATCTTCTGGCCGATGATATGGTTGAGCAATGTCGATTTGCCGACATTCGGCCGGCCGACGAGCGCGACGAAACCGGATTTGAACGCTTCAGCCATGGTTCGTCATATCCTCCCCTTTGAATGCGCCCGGAAGGAGCTGACCGACCGTCGTTTCCAATACATCCCCTTTGAGATTCGTCAAATAAACGGGCATATCCGGAGAACACAATTCCGCAAGCACTTGGCGGCAAGTGCCGCACGGTGGCACCGGGCGGTAGGAATCGGCCGCCACCGCCAACGCGACGTATTCCTTGTCGCCTTCCGAATAGGCTTTAAAGATCGCCGTCCGTTCCGCGCAGTTTCCCGCGGAAAAAGCGGCGTTCTCGATATTCACGCCCGTGTACACCTTTCCGCTTTTTGCCAAAAGCGCGGCACCGACAGGAAAATGAGAATACGGAACATAGGCGTCTTTGCGCGCTTCTTTGGCCAAATCAAGCAACCGTTGTTTGTCCAATTCGATCCCACGCTTTCTATTTTATTTAAAGATATTTAGTAAAGATCAAAATGCCGATGATCACGCTGGCCATCGCCATCACCAAAACCGCTCCCGCGGCGGTGTCTTTCGCTTGTTTGGCCAGCGGATGCCGCTCTTTCATGACGAGATCGACGGTCCGTTCGATCGCCGTATTGACGAGTTCCAAAGCGATGACGACCGCGATCGTGAGCAATAACACGACCCAATCGCCGCGGGAAATCCGAAGCCAAACACCGGCGGCGATCACGGCGCAAGCGGCCGCCGCGTGAATTTTTAAATGGGTTTCCGAGCGAAAAGCCGCAAAAATGCCTGAAAAGGCCGCCTGCAAGCGGCGAAGAAACCGTCGGACGCCTCGCATTTACTTCGACCTCGGCAAGCCAAACGCTGTCAAAATCTCTTCTTGCAACGAAAACATTTCTTTCTCTTCCGCGGGCGTCTGATGGTCGTAACCCAACAGATGAAGCAACCCGTGCACGACGAGAAAGCCGAGTTCGCGTTCAAAAGAATGGCCGTACGCCTCGGCCTGCTCGCGCGCTTTCGGAACAGAGACGATGATATCGCCGAGCATTCGGGGGATCGGAACGCCGACGATCTCCGCTTCCCCTTCGACTTTTTCCTCAAGGGCGAAGGAAATGACGTCCGTCACCTGGTCCTTATTGCGGTATTGCGCGTTGATTTTTCGGATCGTTTCGTTGTCCACAAATGACAGGGACAGTTCGGCGTCGCCGACGTTCAGCTTGTCCGCGGCAAAAGACAACAATTTTTCCAATTCGCGGATTTGTTCATCGGACAACCCGGTGTTTTCGTCCCGCCAATCGATCTCAAGTGGCATCGTGCAACCTCCAAACTGTTGACATGGTTTCGGTTTAAGTTCATGAAACGATGTGACAAGAGCGGGCGAACGCCTGCCGAACGGCGCGGCGATATCCAAAATAAGCAACCGGCGGCCGAAGCGCTTTCCGCCTCACGCGCTTCAGTTCAGCCGAGCTTCGCGTTTTTTGTTTTTCTCGCGGCCAAGTTCCTCCGGGTATTCGATGCGGGAATGAAAAACGCCGTTCAGCGTTTCGCAGATGGCGCGTTTGATTTCATGCCATTCCCGCATTGTCAAATCGCATTCGTCGAATTGGCCGTCCTGCAAGCGGTCGTTGAAGATCGCTTGAACGGTCTGCTCAATCTTTTCGGGCGTCGGGTGTTTCATGGCGCGCACGGCCGCTTCGACGCTGTCGGCCAGCTCGACGACGGCCGCTTCTTTGGACTTCACCTTAGGCCCCGGATAACGGAAGTCGGTCTCCTGGACGACATCGCCCTGCATTTCCTTCGCCTTTTGGTAAAAATATTTTAACAATGTCGTGCCGTGATGGCTTTCGGCGATCTCCACGATTTCTTTCGGCATTTTGTGCGCGCGCAGCATGTCGGCCCCGTCATAGGGATGAGCGATGATGACCTTTTTGCTCAACTGCGGCGATAATTTATCGTGGGGATTGACGCCGTGCATTTGATTTTCAATGAAATATTGCGGCCGCTTCGTCTTGCCGATGTCGTGATAATACGCGGCGACGCGCGCCAACAATCCATTGGCCCCGATCGCTTCGCAAGCCCGTTCGGCGAGATTGGCGACCATCAGGCTGTGGTGGTACGTTCCCGGCGCTTCCAACAAAATTTTTCTCAAAAGCGGATGATTCGGATTGGACAGCTCGATCAGTTTCATCGGCGACAAAATGCCGAAAACCGCTTCAAAAAACGGCATCAAACCGACGGCCAACACCGTCGACAAAAAAGCCGACAGCACGGCGCACCCCAGCTGGATGCCGGCGTCGAGCGGGTGGATCGCGCCGTTTTTCAGAAGCAAAAGCAGGAGCACGACGAAACCATCGGTCGCCGCAAGGATCGCCCCGACGGTGAGAAACTTCGGACGCGCATCGGCGGCACGCCCCATCGAGGCCCCCGCAAGGCCCGACGCCAGGATGTATAAAGCCATCGCATAATCGAAAACGTCCGATGAAGCCACCCCGTCCCCGTACATAAAACCGCCGGCGACGGACAAGACGACGCTCGTCGCGATCGCGATCCGTTGGTTCAACAGCAGCGTCATCAAGAGCGGGCCCGAGGCGACCGGCATGGCGAAACCGACCTCGGGAATGAGGCCGACCTTCACCAGGCTGCCCAGCTTCAAGAGCACCGCCGCAACGGTAAAAATCGAGGCATAAAGGTATAAAAATTTGGAAGGGGCCCGTCCGCCCCTCTCCGCCCGGTTCAATTCCATGGCAAGAAACGCGGTTAAAAAGGCGACGAGGATCAGAAGGCCGAAAAACGGCAACACCTTAAAATGATTGTGCGTCAACCCGACGACCTCAAGCTTGTGCAGCACGTCGCGCGTGATCAATTCGCCTTTTTTTACGATCACTTCGCCCTGGCGAATGACGACGGGGTCGACGGAGCGGGCCGCATCTTCCTTGCTGCGCTTCGTCGCCTGCGCGTCGAACACGTAATTCGGGACGATGAACGCGCGCAACAAGTCTTCGAGCGCCGCCTGCAAGCCATCGCTGACGACCGAAGCCGGTATGGAACGGATCGCTTTATTTTGGGCGCTTTCCAGATCGGCCCATTTCACTTTATCGCTCATGGCTTCGTAAATCGCGGAACTCGTGAGATCACGCGCTAAAGCCACGTCATGATCCGACGCGGACAACAGCGTTTTCAACGTGTCGTCGGAAAGCGTTCTGGCGGTCGAATCTTTCAAACGATCCTTGGCCGTTTTGAGCTGTTGCGAAAAATCGGCCGTTTTTTTCGCTTTGGATGAATCGGCATCCGCTCTCGCCGTGCGCAATTCATCGATGACATCGAAGAAATCGTCGGCTTTTTCCACCTGGATCAGCGCGGCATCCCTATTATAAACATAAGAGGTCGGCGTATTCGCCATCGCTTGTTTGCGCAGCGCTTCCGTCGATTCTTTATCGACGATCTCGATCGGCGACTGGATGTCGTGTTTGGCGATATCATGCAGCTTGACATTGACCGTGCCGGGCAGCGCCGTATTGATCAGCGCGGCATATAAAATCAACGCGATGATCAAAGAGACGGTCCAAACCGAAAACCTGTCCGTCTTCAGTTTTTTCCATACCGCCCGTCGGCGCCCGGCGTTCGACATCCGCGATCATCCTTTGATCAAGGTTTATGGAACCACACCTTTTCTCGTCCGATCCGGCAAGCGGATTGACCGCTCATTGTTCTTCGTAAGCTTGAATGATCTTTTGCACGAGCGGATGGCGGACGACATCCAGGCGATCCAGCCAAACGAAGGCGATGCCGTTGATGTTCGCGAGCTTTTCGCACGCGACGGCAAGCCCCGAGACCTTTCCTTTCGGCAAGTCCACTTGGGTGATGTCACCGGTAATGATCATTTTCGATCCAAAACCGAGCCGGGTGAGAAACATCTTCATCTGCTCAGGCGTCGTGTTTTGTGCCTCATCCAAAATGACGTAAGCTTCTTCCAAAGTCCGTCCCCTCATATAGGCAAGCGGCGCGATTTCAATCGTCCCGCGCTCGATCAAGCGCAGGGTATGCTCCACACCGAGAATTTCATGAAGCGCATCGTAAAGCGGACGCAAATAGGGGTCGACCTTTTCTTTTAAATCCCCCGGCAGAAAGCCGAGATTTTCTCCCGCTTCCACCGCCGGCCGCGTCAAGACAATCCGCTTGATGAGGCCTTTTTTTAAAGCGGTGACCGCCATGACGACGGCGAGAAAAGTTTTGCCCGTCCCCGCCGGGCCGATGGCGAAGACGAGATCATGCTTTTTCATCGCCTCGACATATCGGCGCTGGCCGATGGTCTTGATCCGAATCGGCTTGCCTTTGGCATTCATCGCGATCTCTTCTTTATAAAGTTCATCGAGCGCGTCAAGCAAGCCTTCTTCGGCCATCTGCACCGCGTAAACGACGTCGCGCTCCGAAATCACGATGCCTTTTTTCACGAGTTTTAATAATTCTTGAAGGACCTCTTGGACGAGTTCAGCTTTTTTCGGATCTCCCGATACGGCCACTTCTCCTCCCCGCGTCACGATGGTGAGGTCCAATTTATCTTCGATGACTTTTAAATGGGCATCCCCGGGCCCGAACAAAGTCATGGCGTCGCTTGAGTCATCCAAACGGAGTTCGATGGGATTTAAAAGGCGTTCGGACAAATTTTCTCAGTCTCCTTGATCCTTTGTCGTTGTCCTTAGTTTACCATAGTCGGATAAGAAATTTCCATCAGCGATGATAAAGGCGCGGTTCATTCTTAAGTGACCCGGCGGGCGGACATCACTGGCCCATCGCGCCTCGGGCCGGAAACGTCCGGACGCCCGTCTTGAAAAGCAAAGGGAGAAACCGGGGTTTACGGCACCGGTTTCTCCTTCTGTTTTTTCTGTAAGGATTGTCTTCGTTGTTCGGGGATGAACGGGCGCGGTTTGGCGATGTTTTCCTCGACGGTAAAAAAGAGGTTGAGGCAAACGGCACCGTTTTCCACGGTGCGTCGTTCCACCGATTCGAACGTGATCTTCGCGCCTTTTGGAAGTTGGCTCAAAAGTTCCTTACGAGCGTTTTCACGGCCGACTTTGACGGCTTCCGCCTCGTTTAATTGGCGATGGGTGACATCCGTCGCGCGGACGATCACCTTTTTATATGAAATCGGCAAGTCCCAAAAAAGAAAATGGAAAGGTTTCTCCACCGTTTCCTGTTTCGCATGCGCAAACGGCCGCGCCTTCCAGCCCCATATGGGCACGTCAAAGCCGAAGACCGACAGCCGGTGTTTCGTGTACGTTTTGCCGGTAAACGTCTGATAGGTCATCTTAAGCGGCACGGTGGTCGTTGAACGATACCACGTTTCGCCGATCACTTCGCCCTTTGCGGCGACGAACGTCGGGTTGCCGTCTTTGCCGATCGCCCCCGACACCAAGAGATCCCCGGGCGAGACGACGGTGTCCGTCTCCACTTTCGCCACCCCTTTTTCCACGAACATCTTTTTGATTCGCGCCTCTTTAGCGGCCACGAGATCGCGGGGTTCCAATGATTCTTTGTCCTCGGGCAATTCCTTTTGCACGACCTCGATGTGATAGGTTGTCCCGTCTTTGGACACGCCGACCCATGTCGCCTCGTCCAATTCGCCGGCGAGCTTGCCTTCAATCGTTGCGAGCGGAGGAAGAAAGAACTCGATCGAACCGACGTGGACATTCATCTTTTTTAAGGATGTCCGAATCTGCTGCTCGAGTTTCGGGTCGGCCCCGTCGATCTCGATGTTCCAAACCATGTTGGAGAGCAAAAACAAGGCGAAAAGGCCGGCGACGCACCCGACGACAATCCCGGCTCGCGACGTCAAACGCATCATGAGAAATGGAAAGCCGCGCCGATCCAAAAAACGGATGCGGCAGTCGGTCGCCCGCAAAATCGGCCGAATCCGTTTGACATCGGCCAAGGCGAGCGTAAACGCCATGCTCGTTTGATCGATGCGCCGGATATCTTTGATCCTGACGTCATCGCGGACGCAGCGGTTGATAAATGCCTCGGGCACCCGGCCGCGGACGATCGCCCGGACGTGGCCGAACACCTTTTCCGTCCAGTACGTCATCAAGTGAAAATCCCCCTACTCGTCAATGAATTCTACCGATCGGATCGTTCCTTCCAACAAGATTTCTTCCGGCAATATCGTCTTCAAAACAAAATCCCGGCCCTTGATGAGGATTTGGCCGTTTTTCATCGAGAGCCGCAGCTCTTCTTTGGTAAAGGTGAGCACCCCTTTATGGTTTTCGATATAAATGTGGAGTCGGCCGATCATCGTGACGCGCGGCAAATCCATGATGACGTCGGCCGGAAGATCGGTGTGTGCGACAAACCACTCCTGTAACTTGTTTCGCCATTTCCGGGCCACCTTCACCACCTCATTACCCATACTTATGTCACCGGATGGCGGACTATCACTTGCAAGACCGCCGAGTGCCGAGATGTTAAAGAACGTGGCGCCACACGGCGAAACCCGCCCGGTGCCGCTCCTTTCTCCCTCGCCGCGGCCGGACTCCCATGAAACAAAAAAAGACGAGGATCAACCTCGTCGAGCCCGGCTCAAACGCGCGGCGGGATGGGGCCGGCGCGCCCTCGGCGGATCAAGACACTCCGCGAGCAGGAGCGCGGCGGCGATGTTTCGCGGCGTGAGCGCCACGGCATCGCCCTTTTTGTTAATTTGATTGTCTTCGCGTTTTGTCGTCCTTAAATCGTTTGGGCGGTGCGAAGGAAACGGTTGCGCCTCCTCGTCCTCCATCAAGGCCGGCTTTCCTTCCTCCGGCAACGGCAGGTTCACCAGCGCCTCAAGGTTCTCGTCTGGCGTCTCCAGATTCTCAACCGGCGTTTCCCGGGTCTCCGCCGCCGTTTTCCGGTTTTCCGCCTGCGCTTCCCGGCGCTCCACCGGCCGACCGTAAGCTTGGGGGGAACGATCACTGCGCGAAGCGGAGAAAGTTCGAGCTGGAGGCGTTCGCCGCTTCCGATCCAGTCCCGCCAGACCGCCGAATATCACCCAGGCCGCGGCGATCAAAAAGAAGATGATCAGGCTTCCCATATATACCAGCCGCCCCTAGTTTTCGTCATCTTTATTCAATCGGCTGACCGACTGGCGCATGTCCGTATCGGCTTTGATGTTGTTGAAATTCAAATAATCCATGACGCCGATTTTTCCTTCACGGAGGGCCGCCGCCATGGCGAGCGGGACTTGCGCTTCCGCTTCGACGACTTTGGCCCGCATTTCCTGAACTTGGGCTTTCATTTCTTGTTCTTTGGCGATCGCCATCGCGCGCCGTTCTTCCGCCTTCGCCTGGGCGATGTTTTTATCGGCCTGCGCTTGCTCGATCTGCAAGTGGGCGCCGATGTTTTTTCCGATGTCGACGTCGGCGATATCAATGGAGAGAATCTCAAACGCCGTTCCGGAATCCAACCCTTTGGCGAGGACCGTGCGCGATATCAAATCGGGATTTTCCAGCACTTTCTTATGATTGTTCGATGAGCCGAGCGTGGAGACGATGCCTTCCCCGACGCGGGCGATGACGGTTTCTTCCCCGGCGCCGCCGACCAAACGATCGATGTTCGCCCGCACCGTGATCCGCGCTTTGACTTTCACTTCGATGCCGTCCATCGCCACCCCGCTGATAAACGGAGTCTCAATGACCTTGGGGTTGACGCTCATTTGCACCGCTTCCAAGACGTTGCGCCCGGCGAGATCGATGGCCGCACACCGCTCAAAGCTTAACTCGATGTTGGCGCGATGGGCGGCGATCAAGGCGTTGACGACGCGATCGACGTTGCCGCCGGCGAGATAGTGGCTTTCCAGTTGGTTCGTGTTCAAATCCAGCCCGGCCTTGACCGCCTTGATGAGCGGATTGATGACCATGCGCGGGACGACGCGACGCAAGCGCATGCCGACGAGCGTAAAAATGCTGATGCGCACCCCGGCCGCCAGCGCGGAAATCCAAAGCATGACGGGAACGAATGAAAAAAAGACCGCCAATAAAATGATGACGACGACAGCGATGATCAAGGCAATCGCCGTATTCGAAATGACCATGTCAGTCCCCCTTTTGAATGAAACGTTTTTTGCCGAGCCGGCGGTTGATCCGCCGCCCGCTTTTACAATAACTACGATCTATGTGGCGAAACGTTTCATCATTTTTGAATTGATTGACATAAGAATAGAAAAAGAAAGGGACGGTCGTGAAGCATTGGAACGGGCCTTGCTCAAAATGGGTTAAAGACGCGGACATCTCGTCTCCGGTTTCCCGGCATCGGCAAAAAGCGCAACAAAAACAAAGGCCGCGGGAAAATCCCGCGGCGTGCTTTTATTGAAGGCGCGATTGGACGAGGCGGTTCACCTTGCCGCCGTCGGCGCGCCCTTTCACTTTGGGCATGATGCGTTGCATCACCTTGCCGATGTCGGATTTGGACGATGCGCCGATTTCCGCAATCGTCTCGTCCACGAGTTTTTCCAACTCTTCATCCGACAAAGGTTCGGGCATGTAACTCTTAATGATTTCAATTTCGTGTTGAACCTTTTCGATCAAGTCGTCCCTGCCGGCGTCTTTAAATTCTTGGAGGGAGTCGTTCCTCTGTTTCAGTTCCCGGGTTAAAACGTTCAACGCATCTTCCTCGCTGAGTTCTTTGCCGAGTTTGATCGCTTCGTTTTGAAGGGAGGCCTTTAACATCCGGATGCAGGACAATCGGTCTTTATCCTTTTGTTTCATGGCTTCCTTCATGTCCCGGGTGAGTTGATCCAACAACCCCATGAAAACACCCCTTTAATACTTGCGCTTCCTGCGCGCGGCTTCGGACTTTTGTTTGCGGCGCACGCTCGGTTTTTCATAATGACGGCGCTTTTTGACCTCGGCGAGCGTGCCGGATTTCGCAACCGAACGTTTGAAGCGGCGAAGCGCATCTTCGAGCGATTCATTTTTGCGAACCTTAGTTTCAACTGCCATGCCGTGTTTCCCTCCCTCCAAAAAGCGAACGCTAAGGGACGATCCTGATCGATACCGACGGCCCGTCCCGAGTCGACCCGTTGTTCACATTGACCGAAGTAAACGGTGTCGTTGCAATTATATATGAATCCCATGCGCCGGTCAACCGAAGGCGAATGCGAGATGCAGTCAAGCTTTTGTGGGCACTTTTTTTGTACAATGCAGTTTGAAAGCGTTCTCCTATTTTCTTAGCTTTCTTGCGTGAGGTCTTTCCAAGTATTTAAAAACCGATCAGCCCTTTCAAAGTGCGGTGAATCATCGTGCCTGAAGATTGTTTCATATAGGGGATGTTGTCACGTACATCATTTACGATTTGCTTGGCCAGCCTTTTACGGGTTTTGGTCTCTAGAGCCGTACGACCCGAACCGTTTGTTTCACGGTTCGGCACCCATTGCCCAAACCACGTTTTGACCTCCAACCGATCCTTGTCGGCAATTATCCATTGGGTCATCGCCTCTACACCGGCTGCGCTCCAACTGCGCCCCTGTTTGAGGCGAGCCGCAAATTGGCTCATCAAGCCTTCCGAAGCCCCCATCGTGCACAGCCTGTGCGTGTCTATCCCTTGCGCTTCGAGCCACGCTTTATAATCCCGTAACGCTTCTTTATGATTCGTGATATACGCGATGAACGCCTCCAGCTTTGTTTCGCCTTCCGGTGTAGCCATCGTTCCCACGGCACTGTTCAACTCCACGATC
>NZ_BDDQ01000053.1 GCF_002003465.1 Caenibacillus caldisaponilyticus
AAGATTTTTCCCGTGGCATCGTCAATGGCCGCCAAAAGAGCCATGGGTTCCGCACGGTCTTCCAACCAACGATGGAAACTTCCGTCAATCTGGACCAACATGCCGGTTTGCGGTTTCCGATCTCTCGGGCGGTGAACCTTTGCCGGGCGCCGTTTCCGTTTGGGCGGGATGTTGGCTTGGCATCGGATTCGACGGACCGTAGAAGGGCTGACCCGGATTCCCTCCTGTTTGGCCAATAATTCGGAGAAATGGACATCATTGCAGTGCCGATATTTTTCACTTTGGCGGAGATTCAGGATTTTTTGCCGGATGTCTTCGGATAAGGCATGTGCAGGTTTTCGCCCCCGGTTTTTGTGAATGACTCCGTTTTCATCCTCCTCAAGGACTCGTTTTTTGAGGCGATAAACCTGACGAAGACTTAGCGATAACAATTCGGCAGCTTGTTTTCCCGTGATATACCCTTCGATCCATTGACGAATGACTTTGTAACGCTTCAATTCTTTTTTGCTCAATGGAATTCGCTCCTGTCTCATACTGACATTTTCACTGAAGCGTTACAATATGACAATATCACAGACGAACAACAGGGTCGTATGACGTCCTTTATTGTAGCGATCGTCCTGTTCATCGGCGTGATTTCCTTGGTCGGCACGCTCATCGCCGGTCGACAAGTCGATCACACCATTCAAACGTTGAATGAAGCGAGTCCCGAACGGGAAGAAGACCTGTTGAAAGCGCATCATTTTAAAAGCCATCAATCGAATTTCGGCGTGCTCACGCTGATCTACGTCGTCATGTTTATCGTTGTGATCCTCGCGGCCGTGATTTATTTCATCGTCCGCTAAATCAGGGCGTCCATTTCTGAACGAAAGTAATCGGACATTTGCGAAGCGTGATCGGTGAGCGGCGGTGAATACACGTATATTAGGGAGTGTCGTTCGCCGCCGGTGTCGCCGGGTTTACGGCGAACCGGCCGGTTTGGGGCTCTGCTCACTTTTTTGAGGAGAAATTTGACGTCCTCGATAAAAGCCGCGCTGGGTTTTGTGGATGGAGTGAAGAGAGCGGGCGGGAAGTGCCGTCGACTCTTTTTGGCAATGGGTCTGGGCCGACATAAAACATGTGGGACGTTTGTTTGTCATTGAACGGGAAGGGGTGAGGATCCCGCGTGAAAAGGGTCGGATGGCTATTATTGTTGTGTCTCACCATACTACTTCTATCGGCGTGCGGGGATCATAAAATTCCCGGTGCGAAAAACTGGCCGGTCGGCGATTTTACTTTCACCGATCAGGATGGCCGACCGTTTGGGCTGTCGAATCTAAAAGGGAAGGTCTGGGTGGCCGATTTTATTTTCACGCATTGCCCCGACGTCTGTCCCATGATGACGGCCAATATGGCCAATCTGCAGCGCATGGCGAAAAAAGAAGGCCTAAATGTGGAATTTGTATCATTCAGCGTGGATCCGGAGAACGATAAACCGGAAGTATTAAAACAATATGCCCAAAAATTCCATGGCGATTTATCCAATTGGCATTTTTTGACCGGTTACAGCCAGCAAACCATTGAAACGTTTGCTAAGAAAAATTTCAAAACTACCGTCAACAAGCCAGAGCATAGCGACATGGTCATGCATGGCGTTTATTTTTACCTCATTGACCGAAACGGGAAAATCTTGAAATATTATCAGGGTTCAAAGGATGTTCCTTACGAAGAAATATTGAAACATATGAAGGTTTTACAGGAATAATGGCGGCGGACTCATAGGTTAAATGCCTATGAGTCCTTTATTATTTTTGTCTAAAATGCTCACGCGGCCCCCATGCGCACTGACAATCGGCCGGGCGGCAGATGTTTTCAAGTTCAAGATGCCGGCCGGGCCGCAGCGGCACATCCCGCCATCTCCCTGCTGCGGAGCAGGCATGTAAAGGATGAGTACCGACGCCAAACTTTACATATTAAGGACATAAATGAGACATATTAGGAAAAGAGAGGGGATTGGGTCCATCCGCTCCAGCGGTCAACGGGCCATCGATATGCCTTCCGATTCGTGCGGATCCCGATTCAAACCGGCGTAACCGCTTTGCGGCGAATACCAGATCGCAGCCCGTTCGGATTCCGCCTTACAGCGATCTGTTTTTCCATTTATTTCTGACACGGTATTAAAAGCGGGTGCCATTTTCGATGACGGCATAGAAGCGTCCATTAGTGGTGTCCTATCCTTTGCAGTAGGTTGCGATGAGGAGATCGCCCATGATCATAACATTTTTGAAGCACCTGTTCCGTTCCGATCAGCTAAGATCGGAAAACGCCGGGGCCCAGAGGAAAAAACCACACGCCCAGACCGAGCTTTCCAAAAATTTAGGTGAGAACCTTCAGCTGTTTCAGGCCATTTATGCCGATTGTTCGGACGTGATTTTCCATGACTTTTTTATTGGCGGCAAAAAACGCGCCGTGCTGATTTACATCGAAGGTCTCGCCCATGTCGAAGAGGTCGATCAACATGTGCTCGCACCGCTTCAGAAGGATATTCCGCAGGGCTGGACGCTTACCGACGTTCGGAGAAACATCGCCGTCTCATCGATTAAACCTGTGACGACCGTCGACCATGTCATTGAAGAAGTATCCGCCGGTAACCCGGTCCTACTTGTGGATAGGGAAAAACAAGGATTTTCAATCGGGTTGTCCAAGTGGGAAAAACGCGCCATTGAAGAACCTTCTGCCGAGTCGGTCCTGCGCGGGCCGAGGGAAGGATTCATTGAATCGCTGCTGACGAATACGGCGATGCTGCGGAGAAAAGTCGGGAGCCCGAATTTAAAAATCAAAGCGATGAACATCGGCGCCTATTCCCGAACGAAGATCGCCGTTGTCTATATTGAGGGGGTGGCGGATCCCGCTTTAGTCAAGGAAGTGATGGACCGCCTGCAGCGGATCGAGATCGACGGCATCTTGGAAAGCTCGTATATTGAGGAATTGATCGAGGACAACCCTCTTTCTCCATTTCCCCAATTGCTTTCGACGGAACGGCCGGATGTGGCGAGCGCCTATTTGCTGGAAGGGCATGTCACCGTATTGATTGACGGCACCCCCAGCGCGCTGATCGCTCCGGCAACGTTTTTTTCCTTTGTGCAATCGCCTGAAGATTATTATGAGCGCTATGTCGTCGGCACGGCCATTCGTTGGCTGCGTTATCTTTTTTTTATCATTTCCTTGCTCGGCCCTTCGCTTTACGTCGCCGTGATTACGTTTCATCAGGAAATGATACCGACCCCCCTCTTATTAACGATGGCCAAGTCGCGTGAACAAGTACCGTTTCCCGCCCTTGTAGAAGCCTTCCTCATGGAAACGATGTTTGAAGCGTTGCGCGAGGCCGGGGCCAGACTCCCCAGGCAGGTCGGCACGACCGTCAGTGTGGTCGGCGCGCTTGTCATCGGTCAAACGGCGATTGCAGCCGGCATCGTCTCCACCCCGATGGTGATGGTCGTTTCCATAACGGGGATCGCTTCATTTATGGTGCCGCGCTTCACAATGGGAATTGCCGTCCGGCTTCTCCGCTTCCCCATTATGTTTTTAGCGGGTTTCCTCGGGCTTCTCGGTTTGATCCTAGGCGTGATTCTCATTTTGAATCATCTTCTCAACCTGCGTTCATTTGGCGTTCCCTATTTATCGTCTCTGGCTCCGGCGAAAAGCCGGAACTTAAAAGATGTGCTTTGGCGGGCGCCACTTTGGATGATGAACACGCGTTCGACCGGAAAACGGAACTTCTATCGACAAACCGCCGGTCAGCGGCCTGGTCCGGCCAAAAGCGACGAAGGAGGTTAATCGGGAGGAAGTTTCATGGAAAAAACAAAACGAAAAACCGTTCCTCTACTCCTTGCGCTTTCTCTCTGTACGTTTTGGCTTGCCGGCTGTTGGGATCAGACCGAAGTGAACGATTTGGCAATCATTACGGCCGCCGGTTTGGATTTAACGGAAGATCATCAATTGGAATTGTCTATAAAAATAAATGTGACGTCATCGTCAGGCGCTCAACAGATGGGAGGCTCCTCCGATCCAAGCGGCGGGGGAGGGGGGCAGTCGATTGTTCGATCGGTGAAAGGAAAGAACATGGCGGATGCGGCCTCCAAATTGCAGCAAGTGATGACCCGCAAAGTGTTTTGGGGGCAGGATGAGGTGTTCATTTTCGGGGAAAGATTGGCGAAAGAAGGGCTTAGCGAACCGATGAACTTCTTATTGCGACACCCCGGTCCAAGGGAACGGGCAAACCTATTCGTCAGCAAAGGCTCGGCGAAAGCGGTGCTTGAGCTGGATCCTCCTGTTGAACGTTCGGTCGCGGATGCGTTGCGGAGCATGGCAAAAGAGCGGACGGGGCTGAATATTACGATGAAAGAATTGGCGCAAATGATGACGGGCAAAGCCAACGCCGCCGTCATCCCTTTGGTGGAAATCAAACACACGCAGAAGCCTCAGGATTCGTTCCCGTTTATTCATGGGACGGCCATATTGAAAAACGGAAAAATGATCGGCCGCATGAACGCAGCCGCCACCCGGGGAATCCTGTGGCTGAGAAACGAAATAAATAGAGCCACCGTGACCGTTTCTCCAAAAAATAGCGAAGGAACGGTTTCCGTCCAACTGTTAAGAGGCCAAACGAAATTGGTGCCGCATATTCATGGAGACGATTGGGCCATCACCGCCCAAATTGACGCCCAAGACGATATCATCGAAAATACGACGGATCTGGACCTCACGAATCCGCAGCATATCGAAGTCTTGAAAAGCGAATTGCAGGCCGACATCAACCGTCGCGTTCGCACGGCTCTGACTCAAGCGCAGAAAAAAATGAAGGCCGATATTTTTCAATTTGCCGATGCCTTCTATCGCCAATATCCGAAAGAATGGAACCGCAACAAGGGGCGCTGGGATGAAATCTATCCGAAGGTGGAAGTCAGGCTGCAAACAAACGTGAAAATCGGCAAGTCCGGACTCATCGGCCAAAACCTCTTTTAATCTGTTCGGGGGTGTTCCACATGAAATGGGCGGCGGTTTTGGGGATCACAACGATATTGGTCATCATCACCCTGCGCGAATGGCCAAAATTAAGGCCGGAAATGAAAAGAGAAAAAGCGGCCTTCGCGATTTTGACCATTTTGGACGGAACGTTGGCTTTTCTGCTTGTCTTCTATCCGGACTTGCCGGGGCCGACGCAAGGCCTTGACGCCATGACCAAACCGTTGGTGAAATTTTTCGGGAATCTTATGGCGGAATGGAGCGGATGAGCATGGTGGAAAGCGGGAAAATTTCCGCGTCGCAAGCGGGAAAGTTGCTGTATTTGACCGTCATCCCGACAGCGATTCTCACCTCGCCAGCGATGATCTTCAAAGTCGCGAAACAGGATCTGTGGATTTCGCCGATTTTGGCATGGAGCGGGTTGATTACCGTCTTCATTGCGCTTCGGCTCCATCGCATGTTTCCAGGCGAGAATATCATTCAAGCGGGGGAGCGCATCATCGGCAAATTTCTCGGAAAAATGGTGGGGCTCATTTTTCCGTTATTTTATTTGTACCTCAACGGCATTGTTGTACGGGAATACGGCGAATTCGTGGTCGGCGCATTGCTCGTTAATACCCCGCTCATCGTGGTGTTGGGGAGCATGGTGCTCGTCTGCGCCATCGTCGTGCGCGGCGGCATCGAAATTGTCGGGAGGTTTGCCGAACTCTTTCTTCCCGCTTTTATCACGCTGTTTTTGCTCATTATCGTTCCGATCCTTCCCGATCTCAACATATCGAATATGCTTCCGGTCATGGGAGAAGGCATCGCACCTTCTCTGGCGGGAACGTTCGTCCTGCAACTATGGTTCAGCGAATTCATCACTTACTCGTTTATTCTTCCTTTTGTCACCGACCAAAAAAATGCGGCAAAAAGCATCATGTTTGCTTTAGGTGCAGTCATTTTGACGTTGGTTGTTTCCAATCTGGCGACGCTGTTGCTTCTTGGGGGGTTGACGGGCGACTATGCCTACCCGTTTCTGATCCTTGCGAGATATATCAATCTGGCCGAGTTTTTCACCCATTTGGAATCGCTGTTCATGGCGATTTGGGTGCTGGGAGCGTTTGTGAAGATTTGCGCCTTTTTCTACGTGACCGTCCTGAGCGCGGCCCAATGGATGAACCTGTCTGATTATAAGCCGATCGTGTATCCGCTCGGCTTTCTGTTGATTTTGGTCAGCCTATGGGTGGCTCCTAATTATCAGGAAATGACGCGGGCCATATCGACGTCCGTGAACTTGTCGATTTTTACGGTTTTCGTGGCCATTCCGGTCTTGCTGTTCGGCCTGGCCTGTGTAAAAAAGGCGGTGCACAAGAACAAGAATCGCAGATGAAACGCATTCAAGGAAGCGCGTATTACGGCATCGATCCATGATCTTTAGGCCATTCCTTTCTTTTGCTCCATCCCTGAATGTTCACTTTGCCGCAGCCTTGTATTCTATACACTTTCCTTCGGCATCGACCGTGACATAAGGCTCTGACCGCGATGGGAATGGGGCAGGCTAAAACCGCTGAGATTCGCTAAATCCCACTTTAAGGTTTTTTCTTTCGCCCAAATGACAAGCCGCAGCGGTTTGCCGGGCATGAAGGCGAGCATAAAGGGAACCCAAGAAGCTTATCGGATTAAAAAAAGGAAACCCAACGGTTTCCTTAACTGATTTTATACGCATGTTTTTGCGGCAGCATCGTGCCTTCTTTTTGATAACGCGCATGCATGAAAAACGCTTTTTCCAAAACGTG
Organism: Caenibacillus caldisaponilyticus; assembly: GCF_002003465.1. Taxonomy (GTDB): domain Bacteria; phylum Bacillota; class Bacilli; order Bacillales; family Sporolactobacillaceae; genus Caenibacillus; species Caenibacillus caldisaponilyticus. The sequence goes on from NZ_BDDQ01000053.1 coordinate 6,783, forward strand.
CGGAGTCTGGCCGCCGCCCCGGAGCGCTTCTTCAAAATACTCGCGAAGTTCGGGCCGATAATTCGGATGGGCGCAACGGTCGATGATCAAAGCCGCTCTTTCCCGCGGGGCCAATCCCCGCAAGTCGGCGATGCCTTGCTCGGTCACGATGACATCGACGTCATGTTCATTGTGGTCGACGTGGGTGACGAACGGGACGAGGGATGAAATATCTCCGTTTTTCGCGATCGATTTCGTCGCAAAAATCGCCAGCCGGCCATTTCGGGCAAAGTCGCCGGATCCGCCGGTTCCGTTCATCATGTGCGTGCCCAGCACATGGGTGGAATTCACGTTGCCGTAAATGTCGGCTTCAAGCGCCGTATTGATGGCAATGACGCCCAGGCGGCGAATGACTTCGGGATGGTTGGTCAATTCTTGAGGGCGAAGCAGGACGCGATTTTTATATTTGTCGATGTGACTAAAAACGCGCTGCATGCAATCGGGCGACAAGGTGATCGAGCAACCCGAAGCGAACCGAACCTTTCCGGCGTCAAGCAAGTCGAACACGGCATCCTGCAGCACTTCCGAGTACACTTCAAGATCGTGAAATTCGGAATCTAAAAATCCGTGCAGGACGGCATTGGCGACCGAACCGATCCCCGATTGCAACGGGAGCAGGTTTTGCGGCAGCCGGCCTGCCCGCACTTCATTCCGCAAAAAGTTCAGCAAATGTTGCGCCATTTGTTCGGTTTCGTCATCGGGAGCGACAATCGTGGACGGCGAATCCGGAAGATCGCTGATGACAATCCCTTTGATTTTCTCAGGATCCACGGCGATCGCGGTTTCGCCGATCCGGTCGTCCACTTTGGTGATCGGAATCGGCCCGCGCCGGCCTTGGTAACCGGGATCATAAATGTCGTGCATCCCTTCAAGACCGAGGGGCTGGGACAAGTTGATTTCGACGATCACTTCTTTGGCGTGTTTGACAAAGAGGTGGCTGTTTCCGACCGATGTCGTCGGAACGATGGCGCCGTCCTCCCGAATCGACACCGCTTCGATGATGGCGAGATCAACGGGCGGCAAGGCGTGCGAACGCAGCATTTCGGATACGACGGATAAATGCTCGTCCACAAACAACAGCCGGCCGTCATTAATGGCTTTGCGCATTTTCGGATCGGCTTGAAAGGGTAAGCGCTTACGAATCAGGCCGGCCTCCGCCATCTGCCCGTCGATGTCATTGCCAAGGGATGCCCCCGTATAGACGTCAAGCTTTAAGGATCGTTGCCGTTTTTTTACGGAATCAATCAACGCGAGGGGAACGGCTTTCGCATCGCCGGCGCGCGTAAACCCGCTGAGGCCGATGACCATCCCGTCCTTGATCCACGAAGCCGCCTCTTCGGCGGTGACAATCTTGTGTTGTAAGGCGAGGCAGCGCACCCGATCGTTCAACATGACAAAACCTCCCCGGTTGTTGCACGTAATATTGATGATTTTCTTACATTTTATAGGAGAAAGCGCATACAATCATTAAATATCGGACGAAACAGAAAATCGAAGGATAAAGCAGAAAAACGCGCGATGAATGGGATCGGGGAGGCCCATAAGAAAAAGCCGCTGACCCGTTCCATGTCAACGGCCTTGACCGCGCAGGTTAGAAACCGAGGCATTCTCGGAAGCGGCTGGCATACGTTTGGGAGACGGGAATGCGGCTTGAATCCTTATCTTTTAAAACCAATTGGAAAGTGGAATGGAAATACGGATGGATTTCGGCGATCGATGCCAGGTTTACGATATAGGAGCGGTGACAACGCAAAAATCGTCCGGGCGGCAAGAGGTTTTCAAGCTGGGTGAGGGTATATTTGTTTTGAAAGTCGCCGCGATCGGTGTGAATGTACGTTTTGCGCTGGTCGGCGTAAATCCAATGGATTTCATCAAAAGAAATCGGGATGTAACGGTCGTTCGTTTTCCCGATCAAGTACGGCGGCGCCGGATGTGCCGTTTCCGCCATCACGCGTTTTGACATGGGAAAAATGGCGGTGATGCAGCCGACGATCCGATCGTCATCCATCACCGGATGGCCAATCGCATAATAAGGCACGCCGAACACGCGGGGATCCACGACAGCCGCGACGCTTTGCTTCGCTTGGACCGCCCGGAAAGATACCGATCCTTCGCGTAGCCGGTCCCCGGGATGAATGGGCAAATCGATCGATTTGCCGGGCTGATAGTAGATGAAATGCCGGCGGTCGCTGATGGCGATGGCCCCGTCGTTTTCTAAACCATCCTTGATCACTTGCACCATTTTAGACAGCGTTTTAAGTTCCACCTCATCATCACCCGCGCCCATCTTAAGGTAAGAATTCTGCCTCTATTATTATATGTCATTTTAAGCGAAAGAAGGGGACATGACACAAACATTCAAAAAAAAGAATGGCCAAGGCGGATCTCGCGAGGGCGCAACACCAAGGGGCGCCCATCTTATAGCGGCACCAAAATGCAAAAATCGGTTGAATCTTTATGCTTCACTGAATCGTAGACCATGTGAGGATGCTCAATGGTATGTATTTCTGAAGCCATCCCGGATGGCTGCCTGTCCGGCGGCCGGCCATTCTTGAAAAGCTTTTTTGTCATGAAAAGCCAGGTATAAGGCCGTTAGAAAATGTTTCTTCTCGGTTCCTCTAACCGTTTTGCAAATGTGGCTTAAATATCGGAGAAAGGATGTCAGGCGATGAAAAGGTGAAAACATGGCTAAAAACGGCGCAACGTTGCATATCGAAAAGATCTTGGCGGATAGCGGGCATTGGCCCGTCACGGGTTACCGTCGGGTTTGGGGCGGCGAAGACAGTTCCGTACTGTGTGACAGACCATTGAAAACGAGACCGGCTGTATGTTTCATAAAAGTTTTAGGCCATTGGCATTTGAAATTTATATTAAGGATGTGACGAAATTGACAACCCATGGACTGGATGCGCAGATGCGGATCTACGCGGCCGCGCTGAAAGCGGAGGCAAGCTACGATTGGCCGATCTCGGTGGATGAATGGGCCCGGCGAGCGCGGGAAAAGTTGGCCGACGGCCCTTGGTGGTATGTGGAGGGAGCGGCCGGCCAAGGGTGGACGATGCGGGCGAATCGGGAGGCGTTTTACCGTTACCGGATTCGCCCGCGGATGTTGCGGAACGTGGAAGACCGGGATCTGACCACGCGCCTGTTTGGGCAGAAGTTACCGGCGCCGTTCTTGTTGGGGCCGGTGGGCGTGCAATCGATTGTGCATCCGGAAGCGGAGCTGGCGAGCGGAAAGGCGGCCGCGGCGTTCGGCATCCCCTTCGTCCTTAGCACCGTCTCGTCGGTATCGTTGGAAGACGTGGCCACGGCAATGGGCGATGCGCCGCGTTGGTTCCAACTCTACCCGGGCCGTGATCCGGAGATCATTGCCAGCATGGTGGCCCGGGCGGAGCAAGCCGGGTATAGTGCGCTGGTGGTGACGGTGGACACGACGATGCTGGGCTGGCGGGAGAAGGATTTGGAAAACGCCTATTTGCCATTCCTGCAGGGGCTGGGATTGGCCAACTACCTCACCGATCCGGTGTTTCGCAGCCGTTTGGCGCGTCCGCCGGAAGAAGATATGGAGGCGGCCATCCTCCACTTTTTGTCGGTCTACGTCAACCCTGCCTTCACGTGGGACGACCTGTCCGCCATTCGCCGGCAGACGCGCTTGCCCATGCTTGTTAAAGGCATCACCCACCCGGAGGACGCCAAACACGCGTTCGATCTTGGCGCGGACGCGGTCGTCGTGTCAAATCACGGCGGGCGCCAGGTGGACGGCGGCGTGGCGGCGCTGGATGCGCTTGTGGAGGTGCGGGAAGCGGTCGGACCGGACGCCGCGTTGCTCATGGACAGCGGCATTCGCTGTGCGGCCGATGTGTTGAAGGCTTTGGCCCTAGGCGCGAACGCGGTGATGTTTGGCCGCCCGTACATGTACGCCTTGGCGGTCGGCGGGGAGGCAGGCGTGCGCCAGTGGTTGGTCCACACCTTAGCGGAATTGGATTTGGAATTGGCGCTCGCCGGTTATCGTTCGATTCGTGAGATCGACCGCAGTGTCGTGAAAAAAGCGGAATAGCGCAGTGAGAAATTCGACGGGACCATTCAAGAGAACGGTCCCGTTTGACAATGTTACACAAGGTCTTCCAAATGCAAGCGCTTGTTGATCGCATACATGATCGGCGCACCGACGGCCATGACGGTGAATTCGCCGATGGCGGTCGTGAGCCATGTGAAGAAAAAGGGATAATGGAAGGCCAGGTTGAGCTCCCAGGCAATCAGGCACATGGAAAAAGTAAACACGGCGGTGTTTATGGCCATGCGGGCCCAAATGTTTTGCACGAATTTAGCCGATAGGATGGTGATGATTAAAGAAATGACGGATTGGCCGACACCGAATACAAGGTCATAGCCGACCATCGGCGAGAAAAAGAGGTTCGTTAAAAAGACGCCTGCAACAATGCCGAAAAAATATCTTTTATTGAAGACAACCATGTGGTTGAACATTTCGGACAGGCGGAACTGGATGTTTGTAAACCCAAAGGGCTGGATGAGAAATGAAACCGCAATATATAATGCGGCCAAAATGCCGTTCGCCACAAATGTTTTGGTTTTCACGAAACACACTCCTTAGCTGTTGATCTTGCTGTCTGTGCGAAAATCTCAGTCCACCTCATTTTAACAGGAATCGAAGCCGAAAGACAAAAGACGATCGGTTTTGGCTTTTCGATGAAATCATGAAATAGTGAACCATTTAGCAATCCGGATGAAAGGGCGGGGATTTACCCGCTCCGCTGTCAGCCTGATCAGAAAACCGGGTTTCAAGATGAAGGGTTGAACTCAGGAAGGGCAAGGCGTAAGTTTAAAGATGACAGAATGGCCGCGTTTTGATTGTCAATGCCCCGAAATTCTGGCAGAGCGATTTGCGAAGACGGAAGCCCCTACCTGTTAAAAAAAGAGAGGTCATACAGACAACGAGGGATTGAGTGAAGGTCCAAAAGCGGTCTTTAGCGGAACTTATCGGAACCTGCACTTGCGTAGAGTCCACAAAGCTTGCCCAGAGAACGAAGAAGGGCCACACGCTTGACCGAAATCGCGTGTTTCACGAGAAAAAAAGCGACCGCCAATGTAAGAGAGCGGTCGCTTTCGCCATTGATTCCCTATGTTCCGTCAAAAAGGATGCGGCGCTTCCCGCAACCCTTTATTTTCCTTTGTTTTTCAATACGTCTTTGAGCGTTTGATATTCCTGAATGTCGATGTCGCCCGAAGCCAACCGTTTGTCGAGAATGAGCAGTGCGTCATCATGGAACCGGTGTCTGCCGCCCCACCGGCAGCGTCGCCAAGAAATCAGATTGGCGATGAACAAGCCGATCAGCAATAAAAAGAATAAAAAACCAAACGGAAATGGAAAACATCCCCAATGATGCATATCGATCATCTCCTCATCATTCTGCAGTTTTTTAAACGCACGGCCTTTTGGCCATTTTTTCGGTTTCACGTCATTCTTACTTATAAGTCGGTTTCATCCGCTTTCCCCATGGTTTCATAATGGAAAGGATATACATGAGCACGAGCGACAGGAGCTGAACGATGATTCCCGTCCACAGTTCGACATGGACAACAAACGCCTCTGCGCCCTCCGCGGGGCTTAATTGTAAAGCTTCCGCCGTCCATGTCTGCATGGCCCATAAATTCAAGAAAAGGGTGATCAGTGTCAAACCTTCTTTGGCAAGGATCCAATAATATCGGAACAATCCCCAATTTGACCAAACGGACAACAAAACGCCGGTGAGAGTGGCGCCGATCGTCGACGCTCTGACGGACGTTCGCGATAAAAGGTGCATGGCCTGGTAACAGGCCTTTGCAAGGTTTGCGTGGTCCGCTGCCAGGGCCGTGATGCTGAAAATAAGGAAAGCGACCATGTTGCCGAGTAGGATGGCCGCAAACACGCTGTGGACGATAAGCAGCCATCGTCTGGCTTTAAAGGAAAGCCTCAATTTTCCACCTCCCATCGAAAGCGGCCGCTTTACGGATCCCATTGTATCCGGCACTTCTAAACACCCGCTAAAGCCTTTCTTAAATTTTTCTAAATGGCTGCCGAGCCCCTGTAAGAAAACAAAAACCACTCGTCATGGAGTGGTTAAAACAGCCGGCTTATCCTTTCAATCGATAGCCCGCGCCCCAAACGGTCTCGATAAACTGCGGGTGGGCCGGATCGGATTCGATTTTTTCGCGAATTTTTCTGATGTGGACCGTGACCGTTGCCGTGTCTCCCAGCGCATCAAGCCCCCAGATGCGCTCAAAAAGCTGTTCTTTGCTGAACACCTGATTGGGATGCATCGCCAGAAAAGCCAGCAAGTCAAATTCGCGGGCGGTCAATGCGACTTCCTTATCCCCGACAAACACTTGACGGGACGCTCGGTTGATATGAAGTTCGCGAATATGAATGTCATCCACGGGCTGGCTTTTTCGGACCAAACGTTCATACCTGGAGAGATGCGCTTTCACCCGCGCCACGAGCTCGCTCGGGCTGAACGGTTTGACGATATAATCATCGGCCCCGAGGCCGAGGCCGCGGATTTTATCGATCTCTTCATTTTTCGCGGTCACCATTAAAATCGGGGCATCCGTTTTCTGGCGGATTTGTTTGCACAGCTCGAAACCGTTGATTCCCGGCAGCATCACATCGAGCAGGATGAGTTGAAAATCTTGGTTTGCCGCCGCCTCAAGCCCGGTTTGGCCGTCAAACGCCAATTCCACGGCAAACCCTGCGATTTCCAAATAGTCTCTTTCCAATTCGGCGATGCTCCGATCATCTTCAATGATTAAAATGCGTTTCACGGGTCAATCACCTTGATCACAAATTTTTTGTAAGGTAAAAGACAGGCACAGGCCTTCGCCGGGACGGCTATCCGCCCAAATCGTCCCGCCGTGGGCTTCGATGATTTGCGCCGCAATCGCCAGGCCTAAACCGCTGCCTCCGGTCTCTAAATTTCGGGAAGGTTCAATGCGATAGAAGCGTTGGAAGATGTTTTCAAGTTCCTCAGGCGGGACGCCCGGCCCGTTGTCGCATATTTGGATTTTGACTTTATCGACTTGTTCTTCTACGGAAACTTGAATTCGACAGTTTTCTTTATCCGTATATTTCACGCTGTTATAGATGATGTTGTTCATGGCGCGAATGATGTGGTTCCGGTCCAATAATACGACGGCATCCAACGCATCTGGCACACGCAAATCTATTTGAACCTGGCGATCGGCGAGTTCCAGGCGAAGTTCCTCCAAATAATCTTCCAAAAACGGTAATAAACGGACGTTTTCAAAATGGAACGGCAAGCTTTTTACATCGAGCTTGGAATAGAGAAACAGCTCGTCAATCAGGCGATCCATATATAGCGCCTTGGCATGAATGGTGTCCAAATACCGTTGGAGCTTCTCTTCCGTATTGGCGACGCCGTCTTTAATGCCCTCGACGTAGCCGAGAATGGCGGTAATCGGCGTTTTCAGGTCATGAGAAATGTTGGCGACGAGCTCCCGGCGGTTTTTTTCGTATTTCTCCCTGAGCTCTAATGATTCCTTTAATTTCGCTCGCATGTCATCAAAGGCGTTGACGAGCTTTCCCAATTCATCTTTTTTATTGGACGCCAAATGGAAATCGAGATCGCCGCGGCTTATTTTGTCGGCGGCCGTCGACAGCTGGCGAACGGGTTTCAGGATGCTCCGCGACACGAGGTAGGAAAGCAGCACATTGGTCAGCACCACGATCAGCACGATACCGATAAAAATCAACGGAAAAAACGTTCGCGCGAACTCGGGAAAAGAACCGCCTTTACCCAAAAGGAAAAGGGAACCTTTCGTACCGTCTTTAAAGAAGAAATCATGTTGTCGGATCGTATAAGGCCGGTGGCCGAACCAGGCCATCGGAAGATAGCCTTCGTGACCAAACGCCGGCAGCTTGCCATTCGCCGCCTCCTTCACATTCGCCGAGGTGTATACAATGTGGTCTCCTTTGCGGACGATGATGCCGGCGTGTTTCGCTTTCAGCTCGCTCGTCAATGAATCGAGGAAAGCCATATCCAATAATTTTTCGGGTTCAAGGGAAGCGGTTTTCTCAAGGCGCGTAAAAACGGCTTGATTTGGCCCGGCGGGCGGCGTCGCCCAGCCGGGGCGGCCGTGATTCGTGAAGGTGTTGATTTCACTCCCGAAAAGCAGGTGAAGGAAAACAAAATACAACATCACCATGACAATGGGCATGAACACCATGGCGGCATTTGAAATAAAAAGCCGTTTGCGGATAGACATACGTTTCACCTTCGCAAGGACGTTCTCCGTCCAAGATTACTTAATGATTCTTAACATGACATAAACGATTTCTTAAATCTATCTAAATTCATCTTATTATATGGCCGGAAAACTCATCAAAAAACGGGGGAATGGCGACAATTCGCCGTTTGCTTATCGGTTATGGCGGCTTACTGAAGCAGATCCACAAGGAATTGAATTTAGGAGACGCTGAAAACGGGGATTTGGTCAAGATTTCTGAAGAAGATGAGATTGCGAATGGAACTTTTGATGTGATTGCAAAATGGCATATTGGGTTAAGGAATTATGTAATAGTGTCTCAAACTTATAGGAATGTACCTTTCTAATTTTTTATTTTTTTTATAAGACAAAATACCTATTTACAATTTTTTCAACATAACTGTAAAATTAATATAAATATTTTTAGTATATTAAGAGATTCTGGTAAGGGGAATTATTTTGAACAAGATTATTAAAAAACAGTGCCGCCGTTGTTAGTTGCTGGCTTTTTATTTGGAAGCGTTGCTGGCACTGTATCTGCAAAAGAACCAAACAGTTTGACAAAATCTGAAATCAATATGCAACAAGAAGTAATAGCTCATCGGTCAAGTCCATTTTATTGTGTAAATTTCCCTTTGATAGAAAGATGGACCTGATGACCTGACGTATGGCAGGTAAGTCCGGCAAGTCTCCCTGCCGGTCGCCTTCCCGGACTAATGATCATTGTTGTCAAAGTACAGGTGTGTCAAGGCGCTTTCGCGGCAACTCCTCGCTTCCGAGGTATTTCACGTTCTCCTTGACACGTCGAAGAAATTATCCCACTTTCTTGATCGCCGAAACTTCCTGATTCATCGTTTGAACGCCTAACTCTTTCGTTTTCCGCCACTGCCAATAGTCGGACATATCCAGGTATTTGCGTCCCGATATCCATTTTTCGTCCATTTCGATCAA
>NZ_BDDQ01000054.1 GCF_002003465.1 Caenibacillus caldisaponilyticus
GCTGTGCACGCTGGTGCACGTGACGATCAAGTCGCCCATGCCGGCGAGTCCGGTAAACGTCAAGGGATGGGCGCCCATTTAACGCCGAGCCGCGTGATTTCCGCCAAGCCTCTCGTAATCAAAGCCGCCTTGCGTTGTCTCCGTATCCGAGCCCGTCGGAAATTCCGGCTCCGAGCGCGATGATGTTCTTCAACGCGCCGCCGAGCTCGACGCCGATCATGTCATCATTCGTGTACACCCTGAAGTTTTGGTTGATGAAGAGATCTTGTACAGCCCTGGCGGCTTCGGCGTTCCGCGACGACACGGCGACGGTCGTCGGCTTGCGCCGGCACACCTCTTCCGCATGGCTCGGCCCGGAAAGGACGCAAACCGCTTTGCGCAACGGCTCCGGGATTTCCTCTTCTATGATTTCCGAAATGCGCTTCGAAGTATGCGGCTCAATGCCTTTGGAAGCGTGCACGATCACCACCGGATGATCGAGATGGCGGCGGAGCTGGCCGAGGACTTCACGCATGCTTTTCGTCGGCGTGACGAGCACGATCGTGTCGACGCCGCGAATCGCCTCCGCCATATCCCAATATCCGATGATGGACGGCGGAAGGTCGACGCCGGGCAAATACCGCTCGTTACGATGATCGCGATTGATCGCTTCGATTTGCTCCCGTCGCCGCCCCCATAAGTTGACCGTCAAGCCGTTGTCGGCAAGTACGATGGCGAGCGCGGTGCCCCAGCTGCCCGCCCCCAAGACGCTGACCGGTTTCAAAACACCCACTCCTTGTCTATCAGAATGATTTCTTTATATATCTTTCGTTTTTGAACCGATTTTGTTTTCCTCACCTTTTAACAGCCGCTGGATGTTGGCGCGATGCTTCCACACCGAAAGCGCCGCCGCACAAAAGGCAACGGCTATTGAAGCGCCGGGTATTTCCGGAGAAAAGGCGAGCGCAAAGACGGGCGTAAATATGACGAAAACCAACGATCCGAGCGAGACATAGCGGGTGATCGCAATGAGCGCGATCGCGATCACACCGGCGATCAACGCGGGCTTGAACATCAACAGGCATAAAAACCCGATGGTCGTCGCCACGCCTTTTCCGCCGCGAAACCCGTAATAAACCGGCCACACATGGCCGATGATCGCGATGAGGCCGGTCAGGGCGACGCCCCAGTCCGAGAGATGCAAAGCCATGGCGATGCCCATGGCGGCCATTCCCTTCAAAACATCAAGAAGCAGGACGAGGACGGCGTAGCGCACTCCGAGCACCCGCATCGTGTTCGTCGCGCCGGCATTGCCGCTGCCGTATTTGCGGATGTCATCCTTTTTGATTAACTTAGTGAAAATGTAACTGAAACTGACGGCCCCCAAAAAATACGCAATCACGAAAGAGATGGCGTAATACACCGGTGCTCCTCCTCGTTTTATTCATTTCTCTTTTTCATCACCAACTTGATCGGCGTGCCGATAAAACCGAACGTCTCGCGCAGCTTGTTTTCCAGGAAGCGTTCATATGTAAAATGGACGAGTTCGGGATCGTTGACGAAAAAGACGAAGGTCGGCGGCTTCACCCCCACTTGTGTCGCATAGAAAATTTTCAGGCGCTTGCCGTTGTCGGACGGCGGCGGGGTCATGGCGATGGCGTCGGAGATGCAGTCGTTCAACGCGCTCGTTTTGACCCTCAGGCTATGGTTTTCCGCGACTTGGTCGATGACCGGAAGCAGCCGATGCAGCTTTTGTTTGGTTTTGGCAGAGACGAAAACGATCGGCGCATAGCTCAAAAAACGGAATTGTTCGCGGATGTTGCGGCGGAACGCATCCATCGTTTTCTCATCTTTTTCGACGGCATCCCATTTGTTCACGACGATGACGACGGCTCGACCTGCTTCATGGGCGTATCCGGCAATCTTTTTATCTTGCTCGCGGATGCCTTCTTCGCCGTTCAGCACGACCAGGACGACGTCGGACCGTTCAATCGCCCGTTGCGCGCGGAGTACACTATATTTTTCGGTGTTTTCGTAGATTTTTCCTCTTTTTCGCATCCCGGCCGTATCGATGATGACATAGGTTTTGCCGTCGCGTTCAAAAACGGTGTCGACCGCATCGCGCGTCGTTCCCGGGATATCGCTGACGATCACCCGTTCGCGGCCGAGGATCGCGTTCACGAGGGAAGATTTTCCGACGTTCGGCCGGCCGATCAATGAAAAGCGGATCACCGAATCGTCGTATGAATCGTCGCTTTTTTCCGGAAACCGGCGGACGATCTCATCCAGCAAATCCCCCAGGCCGGTGCCGTGGGCGCCGGAGATCGCAATCGGGTCGCCGAAGCCGAGCGAATAAAATTCGTACAAGTTTTCACGGCGTTTCACATTATCCATTTTGTTGACGCCGAGCACCACGGGCTTATCCGTCCGATAAAGAATATTCGCGACGTCTTGATCGGCATTCGTCAAGCCGTCCTTTCCGTCCACGACGAACAAAATCACGTCGGCTTCTTCCATGGCGAGGTGCGCTTGTTCGCGGATTTGGACGAGAAGCGGCTCATCGCCGAGATCGATGCCTCCCGTGTCGATGACGTTGAAGCGGCGGCCGAGCCACTCCGCCTCACCGTAGAGGCGATCGCGCGTCACTCCCGGCGTGTCTTCGACGATCGCCAGCCGTTCGCCGATCATGCGATTGAAGATCGTCGATTTGCCGACATTCGGTCGGCCGACGATGGCGAGTACCGGTAAACTCACGAAATCACTTCCTTTCCTCACAGCTTTTCCAACGGGCAAGACGCGCCCGTAACGACTTATGCCAACTGTTTTATTAAAAGGCTCGCAAGCTCCTTCATCTTACCAAAAAGGCGGACACCCGACAATCCGGCAACGATCAGCCCTTTCGCTGCACTTTCAGCAGCCGGCGTTGCGATGAGCGGCTGACCGCCAGTTGCAGGCGGACGGCAAACTGTTCAAACGCCGCCCATCCCATGATGGTGACCGTCAGGATCGTCAGGGCGGTAAAGCTTGTGGCATCGCCGATGTCGTTTTCATAAGGGTAAAAGAGAAGCGCCATGAGCGCTTCGGCTTGGCAAACCGCAACGGCCGCCGTCGCCAAGCGCAGCCCAAACGGCTTGACGAGGAACAGGGTGACGCACGCCCATCCCAAATAAAACATCCATTCTTTCAATACTAATAATATAGCGGGATCGATGAGCAAATAAATGCGGATTAACACATAGAGCATCGTGAGAATGAGATCGACCAAAATCAGCCTCAGCAATTCAAGCATCCGCCTGCCGACGAAAAAGCCGTATCCCGCGGCGAAAACGGCGAGATGTGCGGCGTTCACTTTGACCGTCCCGAACGGGATGTTCACATCGCTCAGAATGATGACGAGGAGCAAACCGAACATGAGGCGCGTCCGGCGCCGGCCTTTTTCCATCAAAAAGGCGCTGGCGATCCACATCCCCCATGCTACAAAATAAAAGCCTCCAGACAAGGCGTTCACCTCCCCGCCATAGTATCGGTGAGGAGGCGTGAAGATAAACCTTGTCCGGACGGCTTTTTGGTCATTTTTGTCGGTCGGCGGGCGGTGTCCCCCGCCGCCGACATCGCGAACGCCATCCGCGACGAAAAAAACGGCCTGAAAGTTCAGGCCGTTATACGTCCAAAGAGGATTTATTTATATTTTTTAAGCTGCTCGCCGATGACGTCTCCGAGCGAAAAGCCGCTTTGGTCTTCGTTGTGGACGGCCGTGTTTTGCTCTTGATAGCCGACCGGCCCTTCCAATTCCCGGATGCTGAGGGAGACGCGTTTTTCCGTGGCTTTGACGTCCAACACTTTGACTTTGACGGTTTCGCCTTCCGTCAAGACTTCACCGGGCGTGCCGATGTGGCGATTCGAGATTTCCGAGATGTGGACGAGGCCTTCAACGCCCGGGAAGAGTTCGACAAACGCGCCGAACGGAACGAGGCGTTTCACTTTGCCTTCCACGACATCTCCCGGCTTGATCTTATTGGGCACTTCTTCCCAAGGCCCGGGTTGCGTTTCTTTGATGGAAAGGGAGATGCGTTCATTATCGCGATCGATCGACAGCACTTTGACGGTGACGCGGTCGCCTTCTTTCACGACGTCTGAAGGCGTTTCCACGCGATAATGCGCCAATTGGGAGATGTGAACCAAACCGTCGACCCCACCGATGTCGACAAACGCCCCGAAATCCGTCAAACGTTGGACGGTGCCTTCGACGACATCGCCGGGATTCAAGGAGCGAAGGGTTTCTTGTTTTTTCGCTTCCGCTTGCTCGTCCAAAACGGCGCGATGGGATAAAATGACTTTGCGGTTTTCGCGGTCCAGTTCTATAATTTTGACGTCAAGCTCTTTCCCTTTATAATCGGAAAAATCTTCGACATAATGGCGTTCGACGAGCGAAGCCGGGACGAAACCGCGGACGCCGAGATCGGTGACCAAACCGCCTTTGACGACGTCGGCAATTTTGACCGTAAACGTTTCACGGTTATTGAATTTATTTTCAAGATCGTCCCACGCGCGGTCGGCGTCGACTTCTTTTTTTGACAGGACGAGCTCATCGTCATTCAGTTTCGTCACTTTCACCGTGACCTCGTCGCCTTCGGACAAGACGTCGCTCACTTTATCGACGTGGAGACTGGATAATTCGCTGATGGGCAGAATGCCATCCACTTTGTAGCCGACATCGACGAGCGCGTGTTTATCCTCAATTTTCGTTACCTTGCCGGTAATCACGTCACCGACCGAAACTGTATCGAATGCGGCCATTTCGTTGTTCATTTCATCAACCATTGGCAGTGACCTCCTTAAATTTACAGCGAAACAACGCAAAAAATTCCTTTATTCTAAGTTCTTACAAACCAAAGAATTTGTCAAGTAACAATCACACTCCCCGGCGCATGACTGTCACTCGTAAGACGCTTTCAGCGCCTTGATGCGCTCCATGATCGCTTCCGCCGCCTCCCCGGCTTTCGCCTTTCTGGCCTTTAGTTCGCTGAGATCGATGGGTTCGCCGATGACGATTTTCATTTTCCCGAACAATTTGTAACGGCCGATGATGGCGACCGGAATGACCGCCGCATCGCTTCTGAGCGCAAGAAAACCGGCGCCCGGTTTCGCCGGCCCGATGACACCGCTCTTGTTGCGGTGACCTTCCGGGAACATCAGCAAATTGCGGCCCTCGTTCAAAATCTGTAAGGCGGTTCTCAGCGCCTGGCGATCGCCCGCTCCCCGCTTAACTGGAAAAGCGTTCAACGAGACGATCAATTGTTTGAACAAGGGAATCTTAAAAAGTTCTTCTTTTGCCATATAACTGAGCTCGCGCGGAACCGCGACGCCGACGGCCGGCGGGTCCAGGTTGCTGATGTGGTTGCTGCAAAATAAAATGCCGCGTTCCGGCGGGACGCGATCGACGTTTTCCCTTCCGATCACCTCAAGTCCGAAAAACCTTTCAAAAAACCAAGTGACGGGCTTTCTGCCGAAATCATAAAGCCTCACCGTTTGCCGCCCTCTCCTTTATGATCGCCATGATCCGTTCGACGACTTCATCGATGCTGAGCGACGTCGTATCGATTTCTATGGCGTCGTCCGCCTTGCCGAGCTGGCGGCGATCCCGTTCATCGCGCAGCATGATCTCCCTTTTTAATTCGTCAAGCGGCGTGTCAATTCCTTTTTTTAGTTGTTCCTTATATCGGCGCTCGGCTCTCTTCTCAACGGAGGCCACCATAAAAATTTTCACATCGGCGTGAGGCAAGACGCGCGTGCCGATGTCACGGCCGTCCATGACAACGCCCCCTTTATCGGCGAGGGCGCGCTGGCGTTCCACCATGACTTCGCGCAATTCGGGATGGCGTGAAACGAAGGAAACGTTGTTCGAAACGAGCGGCGAACGAATGATTTCGGTCACGTCGGCGCCGTCGAGTTTCACGATCTGTCCGTTTTTGCCGGGAAGGAGTTCAATCGACGTCTCTTTGAGCATGTTTGCCAACGCTTTCCCATCGTTCAGATCGATGCCCTTTTGCAGAGCTTTATAAGTGGCCGCCCGGTACATCGCACCGGTATCTATGTAAACGTAATTCAAATGGTCGGCGATCTTTTTGGCAATGGTGCTCTTGCCGGCCGCGGCCGGTCCGTCAATCGCAATTTGAAGTCCCATATCCCAACATCCTTCTATATCTATGATTTTGTTTTTGCTGACATGCAAAAGGCAGGATGCCTCCTGCCGCCTTCGCCCCGCGGGCCTTGCCCGCAAATTCTCATTTATGATACCATATTTGCGGCAGTCGTTCCACGGAAACGGCGGGCGCTTTCACGCTTCGATCGAAGACCCCCTCAACGCGCACGGCTTTGTTTAAGTACGGTTTGATCTTGGCGTTCGCCATCAAATACTGCCCGGCCAAAAGCAGCATGAAGTGGATGACAAGGAGACGAATCAGCCATGTTTCAACGGTTTTCCATCCATTTCTGGACATCGCGCCACCTCTTTCACCCTTTCACCATCCGTTTGAGGTATAAATCGCGCTGGAAGCAATAACGGATGATTTGCATTCTCTTAAATTCGTTGAGGTCGGTAAATTCAAAAGAGGCTCGGATCCGTGTGCCATCCGACACCAAACGGACAAGCCGGCTTTTAATCTTAAAATAATGATAACGGCCCGATTTCATCGGCAAGGCCAGCCATAGATAGACATCCATCCCTTCCTTCAGCGCGTTCTCTTCCGGAAGGTTCAACGAACAACCGCCGCCGCTGATGTCCATCGTCGTCGTCGTGAACGGTTTAAACGGCGTGCCGCAAGGATGAACGGCGACGTCGAGCATCGCCGGAACCCGGACATGTTCCCTTCTCTGGATGTTCTTCAAAGCGGCGTCGCCGGGATAGGAGAGAATGAGGAGCGGCACGTTTTCCGTGCGCCGGCCCAACAATTCCGTCTCAAACCCGTAAACTTTTTTATTGTTGACAAAAGTGGCGAAAAAGCGGGCGCCGGTTGGAAAATGCCCGAACTTCTTTGTTTTTTCGTTGATCGGCGTTTCCACATACAGATGATCTTTTTTTTGCGCGATCACCGTTTTGTAAATTTCTTCTTCCCCATTTTCGTTTTTGAAAGTCAAATACAATTTGTCTCCGGCTCGTAGCAACCGTTCCATCCCCCATGTCTTGCATTTTTTCTCTTTTTCTTTTTATTATGTCATTTTTTTCGACTTTTTAGAAGCCGGCCGGAAAATTCCCGGCGCAAAGCCATGCGGATCCGTTGTTGCCAACGGATCCGCACATGGTCATTACGCCGTCATCAATTCAACTTTTTCTTGGCGGCCGTCCGCCGCGTTGACGAGGACGCGGTAAGTGTCCGATCCTTTCGTTCCGATGAACTCGTAGCAAAGCACGGGGTTGCCGAGATCGTTTTCGATGATCGCCAGATGTTGTTCTTGAACAGCGATGGTTTGATTCATGCCTTTTTTGGCGGCCTCCGCCGTGATCGCCGGCTTCAACGGCAAGGACGCGTCGCTTTGATGCGCGAGATAACCGCGATCGTCAAAAGCGAGCACTTCCCCGTTGTCCAAGGCGACTTTCATTCGAATCGACGCCGGGTAATCCCAAACATCCCCGATCTTGCGCGCGAAGGTGAAGACCCCGACGTTATCATATTGATCGCTCTTGATGAGCGCCATGTTTTTGAACCCGTGCCGGTTCAAGAAAGCGCCGGCGGCGTTGGACGCCCGATAAAGACTGATGCGCCGATCTTTGATGTCGCGGTATTTGACGAACCAGACGACATGCCCGCCTTTTCTCGCGACGGTGGCGACGGCGGTATTGCCGTAGCGATCCTCGCGCACGGTGACGGTATAAGCGGGAAAGCCCGAGCCTTTTCCAAGCGGTTCGGCGACGTATTTTCCGTTTTGAATGTTGAGAAAGCGGCGAACGATCGACTGTGCGTCCTTTTTGGAGATGGGGCGGCCGGTCAAGTTTTTCAAGGCGTCCCACTCATTCAGCTGAGTCCGGGTGACGGCGGGATCCCAATCGTTTTCAAAATTCCCGACCTTTTGATCGACCGCGCGCAACCCGTCGATCACCTGATTATCCGCCGGCTGTTTTTGTGAAGCGAGCGCCATTTCGACGTCCATCCAACGGAGATGGTGGTCCATGATGACTTGTTGGACGTCACGCAAACTTTTCTCGACCGTACCCGATTGTTTATACAAGCTTTCCAACTGCTTGTAATCCTCGGGCTTCAACGGCTGTTTTCCGTTTTTGACGGACGCTTGATAACTGAAGTTTCCGATGTTGGAAAGCAATTCGGCGGTTTTGTTGAACGGCAACAGCGTGAGGGGGAGCTGGCCGATGTCCCCCCGCGCGAGCGCGGAAAGCCGCCAAATCTCGGTCAGATCATTGGCGCCCGTTCCGTTCGAACCGGTGGCCAAGACGGTGCCGAGATGGTCGTGAATTTTATCAATATAATAGGTCAAATCGTGATAGGCTTGCTGGTAATTGTTTTCCGCATGCTGCAGAACGGCGTTTTTGTCGCGGTGTTCCCGATATCCCCAATAACCGGTGACGATCAATGCGATCGCCAGCACGGCGATGATCACGTTGCGGACCATCGAATCACCCCCATTTATTTAGTAAAGATGTGTTTGCCGATTTTTCCGACCTGTGGACGCGACCATATCCAAGCGGACGTCGCTTTGTCCGGATTGAAATAATACAGCGCGCCGTTGGTCGGATCCCAGCCGTTTAAGGCGTCGAGCACCGCTTGTTTGGCCTGCTGATTCGGAGTGAGCCAAATCTGGCCGTCTTGGACGGCTGTAAAAGCGCCCGGCTGGAAGATGACACCCGCCACGGTGTCTGGGAACAACGGGCTTTGGATCCGGTTGAGAATGACCGCAGCGACGGCGACTTGCCCGATATAGGGTTCGCCGCGGGCTTCCCCGTAAACCGCGTTGGCCATTAAATTGATATCGGATTGGGAAAAGCCTGCGGGAAGATGATTGTAATTGGTCTTTTTCGCGGTATTAGCTGCCGGTTGGCCGCCCTTTCCGCCAGGGGCGCCCGCCTTGGAAGGTTGCCCGCGATAAGACTCGCTCGTCTGCCGTTGGAGCGGAACGCCGCCGTAATAGGTGAACCGGTTTCCTTTCCGGATATTGTCCATGACAAATTTTTTATCGTACCTTGTGACCGAAACGAGTTTTTTCTTCGTATCCGCTCCGGCCAAACCGTCGACTTTTAACCCGTACCGCTGTTGAAAATTCCGTAAAGCCCAATATGTCTGCCATCCGAAAACGCCGTCGATTTTCCCCCGATAAAAACCGATATATTGGAGCCTGGCCTGCAATTCGACGACATCGTCCCCCGTCGCGCCCTTTTGTATGACTTGCGGGGAAAAGGCGTTGGCGGCATTGGGCGCGAAGGCCGCCGACCATACGAACGCGATCCCCAGCCCGATCGCCAACACCAATTGTCTTGTCTTCTGCATCTTTCCTTCCTCCTTCGAGGTTCCTTGCACCGTGTCAGACCGTGAAATCATGACCAAACCGATCAAACATAGGTGTATTTTCTGTTTCCATCGCCTTTTTTATGCAAATATTCCTGTCCCCCTGTCCGGCGTGCGGACGACCGTCCCCTTGTGCCGACAGGCTCTCATTGAGAACGTGGAGCGGCCGACCGTTTAAACCGAAAAAAAAAATGACCGCTCAAGTGCGGTCAATCAATGACATTCGGATTGCGGTTGGCGATCCAAGGATCGGGATTCCGATTCAGTTTTTTAATTTTTCTCAGCGCGTCCCACCACAAAATAAACATAAACGGCACGATCAAATACAGCCACTTCGACTCGGCCGACATGAGCCAGTCGTACATTCCATGAAGCAAGGCAGCCAAAAGCAAGGCAAAAAACAAATAATATCGCTTATGCTTGGCGTACTTCGCTTTTCCGATGTAGTATCCCATGAGGATGCCGAACAAGCCGTGGCTCGAGACGGGGAGCAGCGCCCGCCACAAGGCATAATGGATGCCGTAAGCGTATAAATAAAAGAGATTTTCCGCCGAAGCGAATCCGAGTGAAACCGAAGTCGCATAAACAATGCCGTCATACCGCTCCGTAAAGGCCACGTGGTGATAAGCGGTATAGATGACGACGAACCATTTAAAAAACTCTTCCATCCAGCCGTTCAGGATAAAGGCGGACAAGAGCCGCGACTGCCAAACGTTTTCCGTCTGAAAGGCGTACTGCAAGACCATGACGGGGATCACGAGCAGAGCGCCGAGGATAAAACATTTTATCACGACACCGATCGGTTCGCTTTCGTATTTGTCCTTTAAATAAATATAGGACATTAAAGCAATCCCCGGCGCGATGGCCGCGCTGACAACCGCCAACATACGAGATCCCCGTCCCTCTTTGAATCTGTCTACAATGAATTATATAGAATTTGGGCAAAAAAGTCGTGATGGCTTAGGCTTTCCCTTCACGCCGCGCGATCGTGCGGGCAATCGCTTCGCCGTGGAACCGGCCGTTTTCAATAAAGATTTCGTTCGCATCGTTACCGGCGGCGATGACGCCGGCGATGAAGACGCCCGCGACGTTCGTTTCCATCGTCTCGGGATTGTAAAGCGGCCGGCCGGTCTCCTCCTCGATGCCAACGCCGATGGCTTTAAGAAAATCGTGATCGGGATGATAGCCCGTCATGGCGAAGACAAAATCATTTTCCAGTTCGGTGACCGTGTCCCCTTTTTTATAGAGAACCGAATGCGGCCGAATTTCAATGACGTGGGCGTCAAAAATCATATCGATATAGCCGTGCCGGATGAGCGATTGAAATTCCGGCAAGATCCAAGGTTTGATGCTCGAAGAATAGTCGGAGCCGCGATAAATGACGGTCACCTTAGCACCCGCTTTATGGAGTTCCATCGCGGCGTCCACCGCGGAGTTTTTCCCTCCGATCACGACGACGCGCTGTCCGTAATAAGGATGCGCTTCTTTAAAATAATGAAACACCTTGGGCAAGTCTTCGCCGGGAATCCCCATATAATTCGGATGATCATAGTAGCCCGTCGCGATGACGACGTATTTCGCTTCATACCGACGGGTTTCGCCCGTCATCTTGACCGTTTCAAGGGCGAATCCACCGCCGTCCAACGGTTTGACCGTCCGCACTTCTTCATAAGGGTGGATCCGAATGTTTTTGCGCTTGACGACTTCCCGATAATAAGCGAGCGCCTGATTGCGCTTCGGTTTTCGGCCTTCGGTGACGAACGGCATGCCGCCGATTTCCAGTTTATCGCTCGTGCTGAAAAACTGTTGGTGCGTCGGATAATTGTATAACGATTGCACGATGTTGCCCTTTTCGATCACGAGCGGTTGAAACCCGTGATCTTGCAAGTAAATCGCCGCCGACAATCCGCAAGGACCCGCGCCGACGATGATGATCTCTTCCTTTGTAAACTCCATCTGAACACAACCCCCTACGCGTTCTGAAGCAACCGGTATGGCCAAAAACAAGGAATGGCGCGCACCGGCAAACGTCCGCCAGCGTTGCAGTCTTGGCCGCAACACGCAATGAGGCGAAAACGAAACAAAAACTTCCCCTACAAATCATAGGGGAAGCTCACGATGAATGCAAGGAAGCCGATCAGATCCAACCGCGGAATCTTGAAGCTTCGGCCATTTTCCGCACGCCGACCATATAGGCGGCGAGGCGCATGTTCACCTTGCGGTTGATCGCCGTGTTGTAGACGTTGTTGAACGCTTTGACGATCACTTCTTCCAGGCGCTCTTCGACTTCTTTTTCCGTCCAGTAATAACCTTGGTTGTTTTGCACCCATTCGAAATACGAAACCGTCACACCGCCGGAACTCGCCAACACATCGGGCACGATCAAAATTCCGCGCTCGGTCAATATTTCCGTCGCTTTGAGGGTCGTCGGACCGTTGGCCGCCTCGACGACGATCTTCGCTTTAATATTGTGAGCGTTTTCTTCGGTGATTTGGTTTTCGATGGCTGCCGGCACGAGAATATCGCAGTCCAACTCGAGCAATTCCTTGTTCGTGATCGTGTTCTTGAACAATTTCGTTACCGTTCCGAAGCTGTCGCGGCGCTCAAGCAGATAGTCGATGTCCAAGCCGTTCGGATCATACAACGCGCCGTACGCATCCGAGATGCCGATAACCTTCGCGCCGGCGTCGTGCATGAACTTGGCCAAATAGCTGCCGGCGTTGCCGAAGCCTTGGACGACGACCCTTGCCCCTTCAAGGGGAATGCCTTTTCGCTTCGCGGCTTCGCGGATGCAGATCGTCACGCCTTTGGCCGTCGCCGATTCCCGGCCGTGCGAACCGCCGAGCACCAGGGGTTTGCCGGTGATGAAGCCGGGCGAATCAAACTCGCGGATCCGGCTGTATTCGTCCATCATCCACGCCATGATTTGCGAATTCGTAAAGACGTCAGGAGCCGGAATGTCTTTCGTCGGCCCGACGATTTGACTGATCGCCCGCACATAGCCGCGGCTTAACCTTTCCAATTCCCTGAACGACATTTCGCGCGGATCGCAAACGATGCCGCCTTTGCCGCCGCCGTACGGAAGATCCACGATGCCGGCTTTCAGGCTCATCCATATTGACAGCGCTTTCACTTCGGATTCGGTAACATCCGGGTGAAAGCGAACGCCGCCTTTGGTCGGACCGACAGCGTCATTGTGCTGGGCTCGGTAGCCCGTAAAAATTTTAATGGACCCGTCGTCCATGCGAACCGGAATCCGGACCGTCAAAACCCGCAGCGGTTCTTTTAAAAGTTCGTACACCTCTTCGGGATACCCGAGTTTGTCGAGCGCCTCTTTGATAATCGTCTGAGTCGCCTCAAGAATGTCCAATTTTTCTTTTTCCGTTTCTGATCGTTCTTCGGAACGATTTTGGGCTACCATTTTTTACCTCCCATGACCTTCGCCTATGCCGTTTAATCCATGGATAAAATTTGATGAGTGCATGGTCCATTGAATAGGACGTTTATCACACATTTACTATAGTGAATTCACTTGAAATTTTCAATACATCCATATAAAAAATACGGAATCCGTCCGGAGGAAAAAACAGGTTGACTTTTTAAAAAAACGCAAAAAATGGACGGCCGTTCCGCCGAGTCGCGCCGGCCGTTTCTAAAAGCACACCGATGGGCACCCCCGTCGGATCCTGGAGTTCATGCCGAACGATGGCGAACGGCGGCCGTATTTTTTTAAATTTTTTCATTATCCAATCATGCTTCATAAATGGTTCCAACGGCTCATATATAATTAATGGCTCACTGGGGGCTTTCGTCATCAATAAATAAAAAAACCTCACCCGATCAGTGAGGTTTCTTCGCAAAGAAATATTGATAAAGCTGGGCAACCGCTTGATCCTTCATGATTAATTTCCCGTATTCTTCAAGGCGGTGGTTCGTCATCGTCGACGGGCTGCCGTATTCCGCGAGGATGGCGACAAACGTTTCCAGATCTTCCACGGGCGCCTCATCTTCAAAGATTAAGTAATAGCGATTTTCAAATAAGTAGAGCGAGCCTCCCCGAACGCCCAAATCATGGAGCTTGCGGGCAAGGGCGAGCACGTCTTCGAAATCGCGGAACTGATACAGGATGTCATCGGTTTCATCCAGCGTCACTTGCATTTCAATGTAGTCGTCATCGTCCGCATCGCCAAGATCGGAATCGAAGCGCTTCGAAACGATCACGACCATACCTTGTGCCGGTAAGGAAAACACTTCGATTTCGATGGGACCGTCGGCTTCAAAACCGAGCTCGTCGTCGGCCTCCATAATCATTTCGCGGAACAGTTCTTCAACCTTGGGCAGATTGGTCCAAAGATCTTCTTTGGAAATGCCGCGCTCGCGCAGATCATCAAAGGTCAAAAAGATTTTGATCTTGTCGGCGTTCAACCGTTCCAACCGCATTTTTCGTCCCCCTTACCATCACGCAAGACACCTTTAAATACTATATGCTTGCGGTATTGATTGTGTTCTCTTCGGCGGTCTATCAAGCCGTCTGTGCGCTCACCCGCCCTTTGGACTATTGTGTGCTGTTTCCCCGGTGAATAACCGGCAGAAGAAAAAGGCTTTGTTCGTAGTATTATACAACTTTATTCCTCGTTCGCCAATGACTTTTCATCACGATAGAGGCGAATAAGGAGCGTATCCGGCGGTGCCCCGAGACGAAGAGGAAAACGCGTCGTTCCATATCCGTTGCTGATGACAAGCGTACCGAACGGACGCCGCTTGACCCCGCCCGCCTCCCGCGGTCCCCATCCGAGGAGCCGTATTTGCCCGCCGTGCGTATGCCCGCTGACGACGAGCGAGATGTCGTCGTCCGGGCGGATCTTAACGCCAATCTCAGGGTTGTGGCTGATCAACAAACGAAATCCCGGCGCGACGCGTGCCAGAGCGACTTCAAGTCGATCCATATTATTCGACGTATCGCCGACGCCGATAAAATTCAATGCAGAGCGATCGCGGCGGAGGATGTATGCGTCATTTTCCAATACAACGACGCGATGTTTGTTAAATAGTTCAAGAAGTCGCGCGCGGTCGACATAAAGATCGTGATTGCCCCAAACAAAAAGGATCGGCACCCCAAAACGGCCCAGCTTTTCCAAGTTTTCATCCACCCTTGAAAAAGGCACGCCGTGCTCGGTCAAATCTCCGCCAATCACGATGACCTCGGGCCGGCCGATGCGGGAGAGAAGTTCTTGAGACACGCGGCGGCGATGGATATCCGAAATGAAAAAAAAGGAAAAGCCTTCAAAGGCCGACGGCAGGTTGGGAAAGACAAACCGCTTTTCCAAGACGATCTCCCGATGCGCTTCCCAGTACATATATAAGAGGACCATCAGTCCGGCTAATGCAACAACGACGATCCAGATGATCAAGATCGGCTCTCCCATCCGCGCCCGGATTCGCCCCGCCCTTCCGTTTTTTCAAAAGACAACCCAGCGTGGGTCGCGGCCAAGGCCAGTAAAATCAGGCTGACCGGCACCGAGCGCACAAGCAGGCTGATCCAGGCGACAAGCAGTATAACGAATATAATCATACCATATATTAAGCCGCGCCGTCTCCCCTTTTTCTCCCTCTGTGATAAGGACGCGGCCGCGAGCTGAATGGCCCGGGACCAGTACAGAAACCCCACCAACAGAAACACTGCTCCTTCCAAAAAAACGATCGGGTTCAAGATGAACGCCGACAGGACGGCGGCGAGAGGCTTGCCGTGCGGATAGAGGTTGGTCGCTTCCAGTCCCGCCAACCAACCGATGACCAGTCGAGAAAGCGTCTGCATAAAAAAATCCCTCCCTTCATCATTCTATGGGAGGGCATGCGCCTTTGCGCTCATCCATTTCGTTTGACGCTGATGACTTTGAAACCGTTGCGCTCCAGCCTGTCAATAAATTTGTCCGTGTCCCCGTTATCGTCCACCTTTATGACGATGCGGCGCACAAGTTTATCGTCATCGTCGAACGTTGTCAACGCGATAATGTTTTGATGAAATTGGCGCGTCACTTCGGCAAGGCGGAGAATCCGCCCTTCGGTATCCACCGATGAAAGGGCGATGCGGACGCCTTTTTTATTCATGCCGAAGGCGCTTTGAAATTGTTCCAGGACGTCAAAGCGCGTGACGATGCCAAGGCAGTTTTTCTCCGCATCGACGACCGCGACGAGCGGCACATCTTTCACTTTAATGAGCGTTTCTTCAAACACCGCCGTCTCGTCGACGGTATCGTCCGCTTTGATCGCGATCTCTCCCGCCGTGGTCGCATCCAAAAACCTCTGCTTCGGCAAGTCGGAGTGAAACGCGGCTTCAAAAATTCGGTTTTTGGTGATCAATCCGGCGTAACGGTCGCCGGAGAGAACCGGCATCCCGTCGATTTGCCGGTCGTTCAAAAGCTTGAGCGCCTCTCTCACTGTTGCCCCGGTTTGGACGGAGACCATTTTATGGCGCGGAATCATGACGCTTTGGACGAACATGTGAACACCTCCCGATAATTCGACATGTTCAGTGTATTCCACGCCCTCGGGCCGGATTCCTTTCTTTTTTTATATCTCATAAAAATTTTTCGCCGGACTGCGACAAGCCCCTCCATCATACACATTCAATGACGAAGAAACGGAATGCGATGAGCCGGAGGAAAGGAGGTCGCGCATGTCCTTTTCCATGCGAAAAACGTACGCGCCCTACGTCGGGCCCTATGACCCGTGCCCGCCGATCCGCGTCAAATCGTACGATACGCCCCCTCAGCTTTATCTCGGCTTCCAGCCGCCGGGGCTTGAGCAATTTCCGCCGAGGGAAGCCTTAAGACGGGGAACGCTCTGGCGGGCCTTGTACAGCCCATACGAAAATCCTTACAAACCGTCGTAGGCGGGAGGTGAACGAGGTGCCGAAAGAAACCCTTCCCGAAGAATTTTATCGGCTCATGGAGGACTTGCAAACGATCGATTTTGTCCTCGTCGAATTGACGCTGTATTTGGATACCCATCCGGAGGACTTGGAGGCTTTAAAGCAGTTCAATACGTTCAGCCGAAGAAGCCGCGACCTCCGCCAAACGATTGAAGCGCGTTACGGTCCGCTCCTTCAATTCGGGCACAGTTATTCCGAGTATCCGTGGGCGTGGGCCGACCCGCCGTGGCCGTGGCAGATGTAGCTGACGGCTGCATGCGTCCATCACCATTCCAAACGGGCAGGGGTGAAGAAAATGTGGCTTTATGAGAAGAAATTGCAATATCCCGTAAAGGTTTCCACATGCAACCCGAAACTCGCCAAATTTCTCATCGAACAATATGGCGGCGCGGATGGAGAGCTGTCCGCCGCCCTTCGCTATTTAAATCAACGGTACACGATTCCGGATAAGGTGATCGGCTTATTGACCGACATCGGAACGGAAGAATTCGCCCACCTTGAAATGATCGCGACGATGGTCTATAAATTGACGAAAGACGCGACGCCGGAACAATTAAAAGAAGCCGGCCTCGGCGCGCATTACGCCAACCATGACCGGGCGCTGTTCTACCACGATGCGGCCGGCACCCCTTGGACGGCCACGTACATTCAAGCGAAGGGCGACCCGATCGCCGATTTGTACGAAGACATCGCCGCCGAAGAAAAAGCGCGCGCCACCTATCAATGGATCATCAATATGTCCGACGATCCGTTCCTAAACGACGGCCTTAAATTTTTGCGGGAGCGCGAAGTCGTACACTCTCAACGATTCAGGGAAGCCGTCGAAATTCTCAAAGAAGAACAAGGAAAGAAAAAATATTATTAACCGGACGGTTCGGCGGGAAACGCAAGAACCGTTTTTTTCCGAAGCCTTTATGATTTGTAATAAAGATTGATGCCGTGGTGTTCGTCGAGCAGCGCCAAAATCTCCGTGCGGATCTGCCCGTCCCCGTGCGGCAGCCACAGCTCTTCGGAGCGGTCGATGAGCTCTGCCCGTAACGCTTCGTAATCTTCATCCGCTTCCCGATATTGGCGAAGAGAATATTGCCAGATCAAGAAGGCCGGAATGACGATGAAGACGTATCGCTCCAACAATTGCAAAGCGGCGGAGCCGTAGGCCTCCCCGTTTGCCGCGCCGTGCAGTCCATAAAACTGAAACAAAAGCCCGCCCAACAGCAGCAAAAGCGCGCTTCCGGAAAAAAACTTGAAGCGGTCGTATTTGTCCTTTTCTTTTTTGCGTTGAATCAACTCTACAAGCGTTTCGCCCGTCACAGGGGAAAGCCGGCCGTCCTTCACAAAGGTTTCCAACTCCTTCATAGCGATCCCCTCCCCTTTCAGCCTATGCGCCGATTTCGGCATTTAGGACGGGGCCGGGGATCAGAGGGGCGGTTCGCCGATCAAAAGAAAATATCCGAAAAAAGTGGCGACGATCGTGAGCAAAAACAATAAGAGGATGATATTCGCCACAACGACCCCCGCCGCGCGCTTTTTCCGTCTTTTTCGGGGGCGACCCGGCTGGCTTGCCGTTCGCTCAGCCCTTTCCATCCCTTCCGGATTTAATAAACGCTCCTTTTCAGCTTTCCGGCGTTCGACGCGGGTCATCGGTTCCGCTTTCAAAGACCGGCCATGGTCCCGCCCTTCTTTTTTTATGATGGATGCGGAGCGTGCCGGACGCCGTTTCTTCTTATTATGCGTCACGCGCCGCGGCGGCAGCGCCGAGAGATCCGGCATATTCCCGTCCATGACGGAACCCTCCTTCCTGCTTCAACCCTCATCAATGAAAAGCCAGATAAACCTCTATTCGCTTGGCAAGGCGGCCACAACCCGCCTCATGCCTTTGCGGACTCCCGCTTCACAAGTAAGCCGAGGCCCACGTCGACGACATAATGGGCAGCGATCGGTGCCCACAAACCGCCCGAAACGTTCAACAGCCCGCCAAAACAGAAGCCGAGCAAGACCGCGACCAAAAGCATCAAAGGTTTTCGCCAGTAGCGAACATGCGCCAAACCGAAGAGCAGGCTGGAAAGGCCGAGGCCAAGGTGGGGTTGCAACAATCCGCGAAACAACGTTTCCTCGACCGCGGCAACGACGAACATGGCGAAAAACAGATGGCGAGTGGTAAACGCCTGAAGGACACGGCGGTTGATGCCGCCATCGTCCAGCCACCCTTCAGGCAGCAAGCGCTCGAGTCCCCATTCGCCGGCGATCACCGCCAAGCCGACGGCGAAGCTTAAGCCTAAATAAAAGGGCCGGAAAACGACGAGCGCCCGCGCCAAGGCCGGCCCATCGCCGAACAGAAAGAGCAGCGCTAGGCACAAAAAGGCGAGCGCGCCTTGGGACAAATAAAAGCCTTTGATGATGTCGCGGTCTCTGACCGACTGCCAATCCAAAACCCCCACCCCTTCTAGCGAGCGGGCGCCGCGCAGCCAAAAAGCTTGGCCAATCGCTTTTGCCATGGATCCAGTAAAGGAGTCTCACGGCCCTGCGCGCACGGCTTCCGATAAACGTTTAAATCCAATCCGCACGCATCGCAACAATCCCCTGCATTCCCGGCCTTTTCCTCATGAAACAGCCGCAACATCGCTTGGCGTCGACAGCCCGTCGTTTCGAGCCACTCGCGCATGATTGACAGTTCGCGAAATTTGACCGCTTTGCGCTCGGCGATTCTTTTTTCGATCCGGCGGATGACGTCGTGCAACGGCTTCCGCCCTTCTTCGTCGAGCGCTGAAAGCGTTTCGACGAGAAAACGGCCGGCGGTCTCGCTTAACCCCGCCTCCGTCAAGACGGCTTCCGCCGCCGCGCGGTCGAGCGCCGAACCCGCCGTCCGGATGGAACGAATGAGCGCGGGCAGGCGATCAACCTCCGGAAATTCCCGGTGGATCAACCTTTCCGGCAATAAATGATCTTCCTTTGCCACAAGGGCGATGGCGACGCTCGGCTTTCCGTCCCGCCCCGCCCGGCCGATTTCCTGCAAATAGGCGTTGACGTAAAGCGGGTAATGAAAATGGATCACGTAACGGACGTTCGCTTTGTTGATCCCCATCCCGAAGGCGGTCGTCGCGCAAACGACATCCAACTGATCATAGAAAAACTGGTTTTGCACCAACAAGCGCTCTTCGGCGTCCATGCCGGCATGGTAATACGCCGTCCGGACCTTCGTCCGGCTGCGAAGCACGGCATGGACGGCTTCCGCCGCCTTACGGCTCGAAAAATATACGATCCCGGGGCTTTGCAAATTCGTCACGAGTTCGATCAGGCGCTCGAGTTTTTCCGCGCCGGTGTCCATTTTCTCCACCGCGATGGCGATGTTCGGGCGATCGACACCGTATAAATGCAGGCGGCAATGCGCGATGCCGAGGCGGGCGATGATATCCGCTCGCGTTTTCTCGTCCGCGGTCGCCGTCATCGCGAGGCAAGGCGGCCGGCCGATGTCCTCCCGAATGGCCCCCAATTTCAAATAATCCGGGCGGAATTCGTAACCCCATTCCGACACGCAATGGGCTTCGTCGACGACGAACAGCGTTACGTTTGCCCGCTTTAATGCGCGCCGGACGCGCTCCGACTGCAACATCTCCGGAGAGATGTATAAAAATCGGCATTCATGCAAAGAGCGGAGCAGCCGCTCCTTTTCTTCACGGCCCAAAAAGCTGTTGAGCGCCGCCGCCCGTTTTTCACCGTGCAGCCGGAGGGCTTCGACTTGATCTTCCATTAAGGACACGAGCGGGCTCACGATGACGACCAAGCCTCCAAGCAGCTCGCCCGCCAGCTGATAACAAAGCGATTTGCCGCTTCCCGTCGGCAACATGCAAAACACGTCGTGCCCTTTCAAAATATCTTCGATCACTTCTTTTTGGCCCGGACGGAACGCCTCGAACCCGAAGCGCTCCTTAAGCGTCGCTTCCAACGTCGTCACGGTCATTCATCCTCGCCAACACCAACCGGATGTGAAAATAATCGATGTCCGCCGGCAGCGCTTGTTTGATGGCGGAAAGCCGCCGCGTCCTGGTCCGCTTGAGAACTTGTTTCACCAAACGTTCGGCGCTTTCGTTCACGAACGGACGAATGGAAAACTCGGGATCGCAAAACGCGATTTCCACGATATGATCTTGCACGGTCGCCGTTTTCAGGCGTCTGAGGCGCGCGATGTCTTCCACGCCCAAACCCTTTTTCAACAACTCGTAGGTCTTGGCGCTGGACGCCGTCAGCCCGGCGTCGATGTCTTTTGCAAGGCGGCTTAACAGCGGAAAACTTGAAGCGCTCTGTTTGGCCGTCAGCACTTTGGCCGTGCGGTGCAAGCCCGATTGAAACCATAGCAGCGTTTCCGTCTCGGGGCGCGAAAGCAGGACGGCCATCTGGTCGATCGTCTTCCCCGCCATGCCGGAGCCGGACAACCGGTTGGAAAGCAACGTCGCTTCCCGTTCAGGAAACCGGCTGCAAAGCGCCACCAGTTCATTGTACAAACCTGCGGCCAATGCCTCCCGATCGCGCCCGACGGCCTTCAAATACCCCTTGATCCAACGGAGCGTCGCGTCGTCGCGGACGACCGGAAGAAACCGCGGCTGTTTGGCGATGAGATGCGAGGCGGTTTGCACGAGGAGGGAAAGCCGCGACCAAATTTTTTCCGCCGCCCGTCCATAAAACCAGCCGTCCAATCCCGTCGGGAGTTCAAAGCGGCTCCGGGCCGCTTCGAGCGCTTGCAACCCCTCTTCCGTCAGCAGGCAGCGGTTGCCGTCGTTCAGGATCCAGCGGCCGCTGCGCGACAGGTCTTCCATAAGAGCTTGCCACTCCTGCCTCGTCAGCGACTTCAACGTTTGAAAATACACGTGCACCTGATAAAGAAAGCCGTCTTGAATCGTCTGCGCGGTGCGCTTGCCCTTTAGAAGATGATAGACGGCACTCGCCGACCGTTCACCGCGAAAGCGATGAATGAGGGATAAAATCAAAAATTGTTCGAAGGTCAACGGCGCCACCATCCCGAGGCGTATTTCTCTCTCATTTTAACAAAATTCGACGAAAAACGGGGGCTTTTCCGCAATGAAACATCCGCCGGCCGGAGCCGGCGGATGCCATCATGGAAAGCGTCGTGACATATAAAAACGGATTCATTTTTAAGTACGGCCGCATGCTGCGCCACGCGCGGCTTGGTCTTTCCCGCCCGATGCCGCGCCTTAACGATGGATGCGGATTTTTCCGACCGTGCGATCGCGGGCCTCGGCGAGAACATCAATCTTCAATCCGTAACGCGGAACGTGGCGGCCGGCGTAGATTTGCCCGGGATTGCTGTAATCTCGACGGTCGTCGAAGGTCGCAACCGGGCGCTGTCCTTTCTCATACAAATAGAGGCCGAGCAGGCTGCGGTAATCCAAAAAGGTCACATCCGTTCGTTTGGTCGAGAACGCGGCATCCTGAATTTGATAGATGGTGGAAGCCGCCGTTCCGTCGCTCCATACGGCGGTGTTTTGGTGCGCATCGACCACGCCCAAGAAGCCGTCGCCGGGATGGTTGCCGACCCAGTTGTCATCATAAGCGTTGTCGACGTACCAAATGACGAGTCCGGGATCATACGTCAAAAGCGAGGCGCCGCGTCGGATGTGGGCGAGCGCCGTATCGGCCGCATCCCAGTTCCGCCACTCCAGCAAATAGTAATGATCGGTATATTTGTTGCCGTCCGATTTCACAAACCCGTCCAAATGGAACGCCGATTCCCCTTCGGCCCCGTCGTCGATGACCGCATGGCCATCTTTCTCAAGCTTCACATTATCGACGAAGACGCCGTCCAAATTCGTTCCCCAGTCGGTCATGTAGCGGAATTGAATTTGGATGCGTTTCCCGGCGTAAGCGCTCAGGTCGACGCGCTCATGTATCCAGCCGCCGCTTGAGCCGGTGTAACCGGGAAGATTGGCTTTGATCGCCGGATAGCCATCCGCATTGATGGCGTCCGTCGTGTGCGGTGTCGCCAGTGATTTCCACGTTTTTCCGTAGTCGTCGGAAACTTGCACCATGGCGAAATCCCAGTTGGCTTCCGTATTGAACCAGATGTCGTATTCCAACGCTGCTTGCGCGGCGTCCGTCAAATCGGCGGTCGCGACCATTTTATGGTCGATTTCGTCACCCGAACCGCCGTAATAGGCGAAAGCGCCGGTCTTCGGCTTTTGAATCAACGTCGCTTTCTTCGGCAAATCGATGCGAACCGCATCGGCGTTCGTTCCTTTGACGCTCGCTTCATCCAAAAGCACCGTCGTCCCGCGCCGGTCAAGCTCTTGCAAATTCAGGGTGACGTCTTTAAACCAATTGGAATCGGGCATCGTCGATTGCAAATATTCCTTATCGTACGGGCTGAAACCCGATGGTTCGGTGCCGGGAATCTTTCCGCTCCAGCTTCCGCTCGACATGATCGACCAGAACCCGACCGGTTCGCCGACCCCGTTTTGCGAGTAGCTCGTGTCGTATTCATCCGGAAGCCCGAGATTGTGCCCAAATTCATGGGCAAATACCCCGGCGGCTCCGTCTTCCGGTTCGATCGTGTAGGCAAAACCGGCGAGCCGGCCGCCCCAATACGGCACGTCCGCCTGCGTCCCCGGAATCGGATACGCTCCGCCGAGATCCCAGCTGTGCGACCAGATCGCATCCGGACCGAGCGAGCCGCCGCCGGCTTCCTCGCCGACGCCCGCGTGAATGACCATCAAATGATCAATGATGCCGTCGGGTTCGCGAAGATTGCCGTCCCCGTCCAAATCGTACGGATCTTCTTGATCAAAATCTTGCAAATGAAGGGACGGATCTTTTGCCGCTTCCGACAACGCCTCTTTAATCAGTTCGCGCGGATTGGCGTCGTTTCCCGTGGACGGGTCGTTGCCGCCATAGTAACTGGCGGGATGCTTCGCGGTATACCAGCCGCCGACGGCGCCCTCAATCGTGTAACTTCCGCCCGATTGCTGCTCATAAAATTGCTTGACAGATATGAATTTTTGTCCGCTCGGGCCTTCATAGCCGTTTTTGCCGAAAATCATCTTTTGATAGTGCGCGCGCGTGTAGTCCGGATACAATAAGACGGGATCGTCTTCGGGACGGACGTTATTGTGGGCAAAATCGGGAAATTGGATCAACAGCACGAGCACTTTATCCGTGCGCACCGGACCTTTCCATTTTTCCGGGCGAACGGACGGCACGCTGCGGTTACCTAGCTTCGCGCCTTGTACATGGCCGTGCGGGTTCGTCCGCTTTTTGCGCTTGATCGGCGGCTTAATTTTGAGTTTCGCTTGTTTTTGCAACTTCGTGCGAGTCGCTTTTGCGTCTTGCGCATCGCTTTCCGCCAAGGCGTCGGCATGCTCGGCACGTTTGACGATATATTGGCGGAGCGCCTTCTGTTTTTCGCCGGCGGAAAGGTTGGCGCGGATCGTCCCCCGTTTGATCAAGGCTTTGAGTACCTTTTCCTCATTGACGACGCCGATGTCAAATGGACCGTTGGCGTGGTGCGGCAAGAGCGCCGCGTCTTCGGCCGACGCGGAGACGTTGGCTGGCGGAGACGCCGCGTGCGCCGCCGGCGAGACCAAACCGACAAGCAATCCCGCAGAAACGACCGTTGATCCGACGATTCGTTTCCACTGTCTCACCGCTGTTCCTCCTCCTGCAATTCTCTCTTCTCTTCATCCGCTTGGACAAAGAGGTATCTAAACATTTCTTTTTTCGACGAAAAGATTCCTTTTTCATCGCCGTCTTTTGCCAAAAAATGAGAAAAAAGTCGGGATGTGCCGGATCGCGTATAGGTCTAAAGAACTATTCCTGGAAAAATCGTCGCTTCGATCACGCGCCGAACCGTGTTTCTTTCCGCGGTGGATGTTGGTATAATAGATTTTGTATGGTAGAACTGAAGGAGGAATCAGAAAATGGCCGAAAACAGAGTCGTTGAAGTCTTTATAGAAATCCCGACCGGCAGCCAAAACAAATACGAGTACGACAAAGAAAAAGGCGTATTCAAGCTCGACCGCGTCCTCTACTCACCGATGCATTATCCGACCGAATATGGATACATAGACGGAACGCTCGCTCTGGACGGCGATCCGCTCGACGTGCTCGTTTACACGACTTTCCCGACGTTCCCCGGCTGCGTCATCGATGCGCGCGTCATCGGCGCTTTAATCATGAGCGACGACAAAGGGCAAGATGAAAAATTGCTCGCCGTTCCGGCGGAAGACCCGCGCTTCAATGAAGTGCATACCCTGGAGGACATGCCGAAGCACGTCCTGGACGAAATCGCCCACTTCTTTAAGGTCTATAAAGATCTTGAAAACAAGAAAACGGAAATCAAAGGTTGGGTCGGCGTCGAAGAGGCCAATCGGCTCATCGATGAATGCACCAAACGCTATCAAGAAAAAAATAAATAAGCGATGGCGGAAAACCGAAAAAGAAGCCGTCTCAAAAGTCCTGAAGAGGGACTGATTTGAGACGGCTTCTCTCTTGATCATTTTGTTTTATGGAATAATTATGGGTATCCTTCTGGTAAAAGGCTCCTCTTATGCGACCTTTTTATCATTGTTTTCTTCTTTTTTAACCTTCGGTTTTAATTGGTTTGCCCATTTTGTTAAGTTATGGGCAATACAAATTAGACCCCATTCCACCGTCGTTTTGGAAAGGCCTCTTAATAAAAATCTATGGAAACCTCGATTATACTTGATTTGTCCAAAAACGGGTTCGACATCGCATTTTCGCCTACGATAAAGCTTGTCTCCCTCTTTTGTGGCTAAACGTTCTCGAACCTCTCTCCGTCGCTGTTGATTTTCTAAAGAAACTGAAATGGTTTTCGTATCTTTACCTTTCGCACAAATCTCTTGGAAAGGGCACCCTTGACAATCTAAACAGCGATAAATTCGTTTTTTAGTGATATAACCATTATCCGTTTTTTGCTTCTTTTCGTATGCAAATGTCAATCGCTTATTATTGGCACAAACCCACTCATCCAATTCTTCATCGTAGGTCATATTTTCGACTCGTCCGACTTGGTTTTTCCATTTCTTTGTTTGTTCCTTATCTAACGTATTATATTTAACGAAAGCTTCGATCTCCTTCTTGTCACAGAAAGCATAATTTTCTTCACTGCCATACCCTGAATCCGCAATAAGCGCTTTTGGTTTTGGCCTGCCATAAGATTCGAGAATGCCGAAATGAGGTTGAAGGCATCCCGGATCACCCGCTCGTTGATGCAAACTAAATCCAACAATGAACTGATTCTCCGTACCTATTTGAACATTATACCCCGGTTTAAGTTGACCGTTTTTCATGTGGTCTTCTTTCATTCGCATGAAGGTGGCATCTTTATCGGTCTTTGAGTAGCTATTTCGACCGTTGAAGATTTCTTTTTGCGCCTCATATTTTTGCTTGCGAGGTAAGAGATCTTTTTCAAGTTGGCGTTTGGCTTTTTTGATCGCTTTGTTTTTGGGTTCGGTCTCTAACCTTTTTTCTAGGACACTAATGGTGTCTTTCATTTGTTCAGAAGTGACAGGATTTTTATCCAACCTCTCTTGTAAACTTGATTCAACTTCAGTTTTTTCGTCTTCCTTGGTTATAGCCTCGATTCCGGCCACGATCGTTCGGTACTTTTCATCGAGTTTAGCGTCAAATTTTTCTGTTGCTTTCCGCCAAACAAACGTGTATTTATTGGCGTTGGCTTCGATTTTGGTTCCGTCTAAAAAGTATTCTTCCAATTGGATGAGCCCTTGTTGATGGAGGAGATCCACGATGGAAA